>JBBRSX010000044.1:0-41320 GCA_038244925.1 Hyphomicrobiales bacterium
AGGAAAAGGAGGACATGGCGCGCTACATCGTCGATCTCAACGAAGAGTTCGGCATGACCGTGATGATGATCGAGCACGACATGGGCGTGGTAATGGACATCTCCCACCGCGTCATGGTGCTGGATTTCGGCCGCAAGATCGCCGAGGGCGATCCGGCCGCCGTGCTCGCCGATCCCCACGTCAAGCGCGCCTATCTCGGCGAAGAGGACGAGGTGCTGGTCGATCCCGACGACAAGCCCGCCGCCCCGGAGTGCGCGGCATGATGGATTACGCCGGACGCGTCGCCCAAGCCGACACTTATCCAAAGCTGCTCCGCCTCAACGCCAAAGAGCATGGCGGCGAGATCGCGCTGCGCGAAAAGGATCTTGGCCTCTGGCGCGTGTTCACCTGGAGCGACTATCAGACGCGCGTGCATGATTTCGCGCTCGGCATGGTCGAACTGGGGTTGGGACGCGGCGATGTCATCGGCGTCATCGGCGACAACCGGCCGGACTGGGTCGCGGCTGAAATCGCAACCCATGCCATCGGCGCCATGAGCCTCGGCCTTTATCGCGACGTGCTGGACGAGGAAGCCGCGTACCTTTTGAGCTATGGCGAAGCCAAATTAGTATTTGCCGAGGACGAGGAGCAGGTCGACAAGCTGCTGGCACTGGCCGAACGCGTCCCCAATCTCAAGCACATTGTCTATTCCGATTCGCGCGGCATGCGCAAATACGACGATCCGCGGCTGATGGAGGCGGAAAAGCTGGCCACAATGGGCCGAGAACGGGCGTCGCGCGAACCGGGTCTTTACGATCGCCTGGTGGACCAGACCAAAGGCGAGGATGTCGCGATCCTCTGCACCACGTCCGGCACGACGGCCAATCCCAAGCTGGCAATGCTCGCTGCGGGACGCGTGCTGAAACATTGCGCGACCTATCTTTCGTTCGATCCGAAGGGACCGGACGACGAATACGTCTCGGTGCTGCCGCTGCCTTGGATCATGGAACAGGTCTACGTGCTCGGCAAAGGGCTGCTTTGCCGGATGAAGGTCAACTTCGTCGAAGAGCCCGACACCATGATGAACGATTTCCGCGAGATCGCGCCGACCTTCGTGCTGTTCGCGCCAAGGGTCTGGGAATCGATCGCTGCCGACGTCCGCGCCGGGGTGATGGATTCCTCGCCGCTCAAACAAAAGCTTTATGGCCTCGGCATGAAGACCGGACTGGCGGCACTTGCCGAGGGCAAGCACTCGATGCTGGCCGACAAGGTGCTGTTCCGCGCGCTGCGCGACCGCCTCGGCTTCTCCCGGCTGCGCTCGGCCGCGACCGGCGGAGCCGCGCTCGGGCCAGATACGTTCAAGTTCTTCCAGGCTATGGGCGTGCCACTACGCACGCTCTACGGCCAGACCGAATTGTTGGGCGCCTACACGCTGCATCCGGCCGGCAAGGTCGATCCGGATACGACCGGCGTGCCGATGGCGAACGATATCGAAATCCGCGTCGACAATCCTGATATCGCAGGCGTCGGTGAAATCGTCGTGCGCCATCCCAACATGTATCTCGGCTATTACAAAAATCCGGAAGGCTCGGAAGCCGACATGAAGGACGGCTGGATGCATTCCGGCGATGCCGGCTATTTCAACGACAACAAGCAGCTCGTCGTCATCGATCGCATCAAGGATCTGGCCGAGACCTCGCGCGGCGAACGCTTCTCGCCGCAATATCTGGAAAACAAGCTGAAGTTCTCGCCCTATATCGCCGAGACCGTGGTGCTAGGCGCCGGCCGCGACGCGCTGGCGGCGATGATCTGCATCCGCTATTCGATCATCTCGAAATGGGCGGAGAAGAATCGGATCTCGTTTACCACCTACACCGATCTGGCCTCGCGCCCCGAGGTCTATGACCTCGTGCGCAAGGAAGTCGAAACCGTCAACGCCACGCTGCTGCCGGCGCAGCGCATCTCCCGCTTCCTGCTGCTCTACAAGGAACTCGACGCCGACGACGGCGAGCTGACCCGCACGCGAAAAGTCCGCCGCAGCGTCATCAACGAAAAATACGCCGACATCATCAATGGAATCTACGGCGGCAAGCGCGATATCCCCGTCGATACCGTGATCCGTTTCCAGGACGGCACCACCCAGCGCATCCGCACCACGCTGCGGGTCGTCGATCTCGCGCAGGGCGCGCCGGTCGCGGAGGCCGCGGAATGAACACCCAGTTCCTGATCCAGCTTCTGGTCAACGGCCTCGTGGTCGGCACGCTGTATGGCGTGGTCGCGATGTCGTTTGTGCTGATCTACAAGGCGACGCAGGTGGTGAACTTCGCGCAGGGCGAACTGCTATTGATCGGCGCCTGGGTGTGCTGGGCGCTGCTCGCCAAGTATCAAGTGCCGTTCTGGATCGGCATGCCGATGACGCTGGTGTTCATGTTCGTGTTCGGCATCGCGATCCAGATCCTGATCCTGCGGCCGATGATCGGCGAGCCGATCATTTCCGTTATCATGGTGACCATCGGCCTCTCGACCGTGTTCCAGGCCGCGCTGAAATGGATTTTCGGCGTCAACCCGCAGCCGTTCCCGCGCGTGTTCGAAAGCCAGTCCGTCAGTTTACTCGGCCTGCAGATCCAGACCGTCTATGTCATGAGCCTCGTCGTGTCGGTCGCCATGATGATCGGCATGGCCTGGTTCTTCCGCGCTTCGAAGTATGGCCTTGCGATGCGCGCCACCGCCTTCAACCAGCAGGTGGCGCAGTCGCTGGGCATCTCGGTGAAAAACGTGTTCGCGATGGCGTGGGCGATCTCGGCCATGGTGTCGGCGGTCGCGGGCGTCGTGGTTGCCGTCGTCAACGGCGTCTCCTCCGGCCTCTCGGCTTACGGCATCAAGGTATTCCCGGCGGCGATCCTCGGCGGGCTGGATTCGATCGGTGGCGCCGTGGTTGGCGGCATCATCATCGGTCTGCTGGAGAACATCGCACAGTATGTCGACAGCGAGTATCTGCACTGGGGCAATCTCTATGAAATCGCGCCGTTCTACGTGCTGATCATCATCCTGATGATCAAGCCCTATGGGCTGTTCGGCACCAAAGATATCGAGCGGGTGTAGTTCATGGCCGGTCCCTCTCTCATCCCGTCCGGCGACTTCCGCACCAACTATGCGGCGGACACCACGATCTTTCCGACCACGGCCAGCCGCAATTTTGCGATAGCCGGCGTCATCCTGGTTTGCTTCGCGCCGCTGGTGTTCACCAACTACTGGCTCAGCATATCGATCCAGATCGGCATCTTCGCCATCGCAGCGCTCGGCCTCAACATACTCGTCGGCTTCACCGGCCAGATCTCGATCGGCCACGCCGCGTTCTTTCTGTTCGGCGCCTTCACCTCGGCCTATATCAATAACAACCTGCCGATCCCGGTGTTCTTTGCCATTCCGCTCGCGGGTGTCATTACCGCATTGGTCGGGCTGGTCTTCGGCCTGCCGGCGGCGCGGCTGAAGGGGCTCTATCTCGTCATCGCGACATTGGCCGCGCAATATATCCTGCTGGACTTCTTCTCGCGCGCGGACTGGTTCTCCGGCGGTTCGGTGCCGGCCAGCGCCAACCCGTTCTCGATCTTCGGTTATGCCTTCCGTGGCGATAACCAATATTTCTACGTCGTGCTGGCCTATCTCGTGGTCTGCTTCCTGCTGGTGACCAATCTGATGCGCACCCGCGACGGCCGCGCGCTGGTTGCAATCCGCGACCATTATCTCTCCGCCGAAATCATGGGCATCAACCTCACCAAATACCGCACGCTGTCGTTCGGGCTGGCGGCGTTCTTTGCCGGCATCGCGGGCGCGCTTTACGCGCATTATCAGCTGGTAGTTTCCAACGAAGGTTTTGGCATCGAGCGTTCCATCCTCTTTTTGGCGATGATCATCATCGGCGGCACCGGATCTGTCATGGGCACGCTGATGGGTACCGCGTTCGTGGTGCTGCTGCCGGAATCGATCGAATGGCTCAGCGCCGGACTGAAGGGCAGCGCCATCGACAAGGCGTTGTCGCTCAACAACAACATCACTTTTTTGCGCGAGATCACGATCGGGCTGATCATCATCGGATTTCTGATGTTCGAACCCGACGGGCTCGCGCATCGCTGGCGACAGATCAAGACCTACTGGAAGCTCTACCCGTTCTCGCATTGAGGCGTGAACGGGGCCGATTACGACGAAGTCAACAAAAGACCGGAGGAAAATACCTATGACGATAAAATCCCTTTTGAGCACCGTTTCACTGGCGCTGCTGATCGGCGGCGCGGCCACGACCGCGCAGGCGCAGATCGCGATCGGCCACCTGCAGGATCTGTCGGGCGGCACCGCCGACGTCGGAACCCCCTACGGCCAGGGAGTCGCGGACACCTTCGCCTGGGTCAACAAGAACGGCGGCGCCGGCGGCAAGCAACTCTCCGTCGACAGCAACGACTATGGCTACCAGGTGCCGCGCGCGATCGCACTCTACAAGAAATGGTCGGCGCCGGACGCCAAGGTCGCCGCGATCATGGGCTGGGGCACCGCCGACACCGAGGCGCTGACCGGCTTCCTCGCCCAGGACAAGATCCCGGACATCTCCGGCTCCTACGCCGCAGCGCTGACCGATCCGGAAGGCACTAGCGGCAAGGCAAAGCCGGCGCCGTATAATTTCTTCTACGGTCCGAGCTACTCCGATGCGCTGCGCGCCGAACTGACCTGGGCTGCCGAGGACTGGAAAGCCAAGGGCAAGCCTGGCAAGCCGAAGTTCGTCCACATGGGCGCCAACCACCCCTACCCGAACGCCCCGAAGGCGGCCGGTGAAGCGCTGGCCACCGAACTCGGCTTCGACGTGCTGCCGCCGCTGGTGTTCGCGCTTTCACCGGGCGACTATAGCGCGCAGTGCCTTAGCCTAAAGAGCGCCGGCGCCAACTACGCTTATCTGGGCAACACTGCCGCCTCCAACATCTCCGTCATGAAGGCGTGCAAGACCGCCGGTGTCGACATCCAGTTTCTCAGCAACGTCTGGGGCATGGACGAGAACGCCGCCAAGACGGCGGGCGATGCCGCCAACGGCGTCATATTCCCGCTGCGCACCGCCGTAGCGTGGGGCGGCAACGCGCCCGGCATGAAGATCGTGATGGAAATCTCGAAAATGTCAGATCCTACAGACAAGGTCTATCGTCCGGTGCATTACATCGCGGCGGTCTGCAGCGCGCTGTATCTGAAGGAAGCCATCGACTGGGCCGCCAAGAACGGCGGCGCCACCGGCGAGAATGTCGCCAAGGGTTTCTATCAGAAAAAGGATTGGGTGCCGGCCGGCATGGAAGGCGTCTGCAATCCCTCGACCTGGACCGAGAAGGATCACCGCCCGACGATGAAGGTCGATCTGTATCGTTCGAAGATCGCGGGCGCGACCGATGGCGACATCAACGACGTCATGGCCAAGGGCACGATCAAGCTCGAAAAGGTCAAGACCGTCGAACTGCCGCGCAAGCCGGAATGGTTTGGCTGGTGAGACAGGACTGAACACAACCAACACTCAGCCGTCATCCCCGCGAAAGCGGGGATCCAGTACGCCGCGGCTTCTCAAGTTAATAGCTTGCGCCTCTGGAATACTGGATCATCCGCTTTCGCGGGTGATGACGGCAGAAGGTGGATACAACATGATTGAAACCGTCGACACCGCCCGCCCGGCCCCAGCCGCCGCCTCCGCCCCTGCGCCGCTGCTCAGCGTGCGCAACATCGAGGTGGTGTATGACGACGTCATCCTGGTGCTGCGCGGCCTCAGCCTCGACGTGCCCAAGGGTGCGATCGTGGCACTGCTGGGCGCCAACGGCGCCGGCAAGTCGACGACGCTGAAGGCGATCTCGGGCCTGCTCAAGACCGAGGACGGCGAAGTCACGCGTGGCGAGATCGTGTTCGACGGCGAACGCATCAACGGCATCGATCCCGACAAGATCGTCCGCCGCGGCATCTTTCAGGTGATGGAGGGCCGCCGCATCATCTCCGACATGACGTCGCTGGAAAATCTGCGGCTCGGCGCCTTTACCCGCAGCGACAACGAGGTCGGCGACGACATCGACATGGTCTTCAAGTATTTCCCGCGCCTGAAGGAACGCACCGGCCTGGCCGGCTATCTCTCCGGCGGCGAACAGCAGATGCTGGCGATCGGCCGCGCGCTGATGGCGCGTCCCAAGATGATCCTGATGGACGAACCCTCGATGGGGCTGTCGCCGCTGCTGGTCAAGGAAGTGTTCGCCATCATCAAGGAGATCAACCGCGACCTCGGCGTCACCATCCTGCTGGTCGAGCAGAACGCGCGCGCAGCACTTTCGGTCGCGAGCCACGGCTACATCATGGAACAGGGCAAGGTGGTGCTCGACGGCTCGGCCGACGAACTGCGCGACAACGAGGACGTCAAGGAATTCTACCTGGGCGGCGCCGGCGACCAGCGCAAGAGTTTCAAAAACCTGAAAAGCTTCAAGCGGCGGAAGCGGTGGCTGTGAGCGCCACCTTTTTACCCGATCACCTGCTCCGCTTCGGTCACCGCGCTGAGCACATGATAGAACGAGGACGCCGGGATGGTGGCGACCAGCGAGACACCGTCGCGGTCGAATTGATCGTACCAGCCGCCCGCCACGGGATGGCTGAGATAATGCCGTTCCAGCCGCAACAGCGCCGTGCGCGCTTCGTCGGCGGCGCCGGCCTCGCCCGCCTCGGCTTGCGCGATCCACGCCTTGGCGATCTCGGTCTGCGGCCACAGCCGTCTCGTGTGCCGCTTGACGTTTCCGCTCGCGTCGCCCTCGTCCACCAGGCAGCCGGTCGCCTCGTCCCGATAGCGCAGCGCAGAGGCCAGCAGCTCGCCGCGAAAACGGCCGGTCGGGCAACCGGTGATGCGCTCAAACCCCTTCAGCAGCCAGGCCCACTCGGCCTGATGTCCGGGCTCGATGCTGACAGGCTCGATCCGCGACCAGTCCTCCTCGAAATACTCGCCAAGCAGTTGCTTCGGCTTGTCGTAAAGGTTGGCGAGAAACAGCGCGAAGAAATCGCCGGCACGGTTCTGGAACACCGGCTCATGCGTCGCGTCGAACACCGCGATCATCGCCTCGAACAAATGCATGTGCGGATTTTGCCGGCGCGGCATCGACGGCGGCAAGCCTTCGAGAAAGCCGCCGTGCGGCGAGCGCAGTTGCGTCTCCAGGAAATGACAGAGCGCGTCGATCTCGGCACGAATCTGGGCATCGCGATCGAGCGCATAGACACTTGCCAACGCCAGCAGCACGAAGGCGTGGTCGTAGGTGTCGCGCAGCGGCTTGAACACCGCGCCCTCGGGCGTCAGGACATGGACGAAGCCAGGCTTGCCGTCGGGGCTCTTGGCTTTGTTCAGGAGATAGTCGAGTCCTTTCAGCGCGATCTCGCGGCCGTCAGGGTACCAGCCCATTTGGGCCGCCTTGGCGAAGCAATAGATCTGCCGGGCCTGCACCAGAATCCGCCGCGGCGCCGCGGCGTCGGCGCGGCCGTGCACATCGAGCCGGTCGATGAAGCCGCCGCTGGCACGATCCCAGCCTTCGCCGGACCACAGCGGCAGCGCATGGTGGATCATGCGGCGCTTCAGCCGTGCGACGACGTTGACAGAATCCTCTGCCACAGCGGTTTGTGCATCAGCCATAGCGGCAACTCCAACACCGGAAGCCGTCTGATAGCACGTCAAAGGCGGCACGCAACCGATCCTAACCCAAGGCATTTGCCATGACCGACCACTACGACGCGCTTGAAACGCGCGAGCCGGCCAAACGCGAGGCGGACCTGTTTTCAAGGCTGCCGGACGTGCTGAGCAAGGCGATGGCCGCGCCGGCCTATTCGGAGCGCCTGAAGGGCACAGACCCTGCTTCCGTGACTGACCGGGCCGCGCTGGCGCAGCTTCCGGTGCTGCGCAAGTCGGAACTCCCTGCCCTGCACAAGGCCGCGCCGCCCTTCGGCGGCTTCGTGACGGGGCCGCCGGGCTCGTTCGGACGGCTGTTTACCTCGCCCGGACCGATCTTCGAGCCCGAACCCGCCCATGCCGACCCCTGGCGCGGCGCGCGGGCGCTGTTTGCGGCAGGTTTCCGACCCGGCGACGTGGTGCTCAACACCTTCAGTTATCATCTGACCCCCGGCGGCTTCATCTTCGACGCCTCGGCACGGGCGCTGGGCTGCGCGGTGATCCCGGCCGGTCCGGGTAATACCGAAGCGCAGTTCGAGCTGATCGAGGCCTATCGTCCGGTCGGCTATAGCGGCACGCCGGACTTTTTGAAAATCCTGCTCGATGCGGCAGCTAGCTCCGGACGCGATGTCTCCTCGATCAAGCGCGCGCTGGTCTCCGGCGCAGCGTTTCCGAAATCGCTGCAGGAAGAGGTCAAGGCGCGCGGCGTCGATGCCTATCAGGCTTTCGGCACCGCCGATCTCGGCATGATCGCTTTTGAAACACCGGCGCGCGACGGCATGACCGTCAACGAGGATCTTATCATGGAGATCGTTCGGCCCGGCACTGGCGATCCCGTCGCGCCGGGCGATGTCGGCGAGATCGTCGTCACTTCGTTCGATCCGCAGCATCCCTGGATCAGGCTCGCGCTCGGCGATCTCACCGCTGCAATGCCGGGCACAAGCTCGTGCGGACGGACCAACATGCGCATCAAGGGCTGGATGGGCCGCGCCGACCAGACCACCAAGGTCAAGGGCATGTTCGTGCGCCCGGAACAGATCGCCGAAATCGGCAAGCGCCATCCTGAACTCGGGCGGTTGCGTCTCGTGGTTACGCGATCGGGCGAAGCCGACCTGATGACGCTGAAGGCCGAGGCGGCGTCGCCGGGCGAAGCGCTTCCGAACGAGCTCTCAGCGACCTTGCGCGCGGTGACGAAGCTCGGTGGCAATGTCGAACTAGTCGCGGCATCCTCGCTGCCGAACGACGGCAAGGTGATTTCCGACGAACGGTAACAGGCGTGTGCCAACATCAGTGTGCCACTATAGCGACTTATTGCTTAGCGGGCTCATTTGACCATGTCACACCTCCGATATGATGCATATTTGGAAACTCAGGACCATTTGGCGGATGGCACAGTCGTCTTTCGGTGGCACGAATTGGCTAGCAACGGCACAACATCAGCCGACACCAATTTGAAAAAACCACAACCATTCCGTGCAGACCGACTTCGTGAACGTTTTCGAATAGCCCAATCCTGTTCAGTTCAGTCATGGCGGAAATCTCGTTAAGTTATGGCGGAAATGGTCGTACTCGGTTGCGGCCCTCACCTGGCGCAAAGCGGCCAAAAAGCTTGATAACATCCGTTAGTCTGGCTTCACCCTGTCGGGCCTGTCTACGACTCCCTCGATGGTTACGCCAGTGACCGATCTCGGCTGAAGCTGTCGATACATCTGCTTCATCGTCTTGATCTGAACCAGGCGCTTGATGGTTCTGTCGATCATCGCATCGATTCGATCGATGCGCACCAAATTGCGATCGAACATCTCTTCAGCGTCGATTGTTGCGAGAAATTCGTCAGCCTCCTCATGCCGTTCTGGAATTCTCCGAGCTGACAAGCCATTGGCTATTTGCAATCCCCACTTGCTTGGATCTTCACCCTCCTTCAGCGGATGGTCCCGCAAAATCGCATGGCGATAAAGTGGACTGAGTTGCGAGAGAAGCGCATCAACCTTCTCGGCCGTATCTGCCGAACTGAACTCCGGGGCAAGCGCCCGCAAGTTCTCGATGTGTCGACTTCCTTCATTGGCATAACGAACTTTATTGAGCCGCTTGCGTATAACGCAAAAATAGATCGAGAAGTTTCGGCCCGACCTCTCGGGTTAGCACATCGCATGGTCGACCGGCCTTTTGCTCAGACCGAGCTCGATGGCAGCGATCCTCCAGATCATCCGCCAAGGAAACCACGATCAATCCGGTTAGCTCGATAATGATTTCGTCGCCCTCTTGCTCCCCCGTGAAGCCGGGACCAAGTGGTCCGAAAGCTTCATACAGTCCGCAGCGTTCCAGGATCTCTTGCTTTCGCTTCAGAAATTGCTGCTCAATTCGCCGCAAAAGCACGCGCCAAACGAAATCCGGACTAGGAAGTTCTGCTCGTCGCGACTTCACTCTACCCTCCCAACGAATCACACCAAGTAATTCTCGGTTGTCGGGAAGCGCGGGGCCACATGTTATTAGCTACGCGTTAACTGCGGGGAGAAATCGACCGGCTCGCCTTTCTTGCCTTAATTTCGACAAGGCGCGCTCAGCATTGCCTCGAAACCCAGTTTCTTATCGAGATAGACCCGGCGCGTTTGGCCGGGCCTTTCCTTTTTAGTGCTGTTTCATCAGTTAGTACTTCGCGGCAACCGGGCCGCGTAATTTACGCGGACCGTGCCGATATGACGTGGGTGCTCGGCGGGCCTCCAAATAGGAAACACAAGGGCTGCGAGCTATCACGCCGCTTTAGCTTCCTGGCTAGGAGCAATCCAGTAATCGTACCACGCGATCAAGTTGTAGATGGTCCAGATCTGCTGGCTGAGATTGGCGCGATCGCCGCGCAGATCGGCGAACAGGTTTGTGATGTAAGACGGATTGAAGTAGCCGCGCTTCATTAAGCCTGACGTCATGATCTGCTTCTCGACCCTGCGGCCGAACGAGCCCTTCAGCCACTCCGCCATCGGCGCGTCAAAACCCATCTTCTTGCGGTAGATCAGCTCATCCGGAATGATGCCTTCGACGGCCTTCTTCAGTAGATACTTCTTGACGCCGTTGCGGGTTTTCCACTCCTCCGGAATATCGAAGGTGAAATCGACCAGTTCGTGATCGAGGAACGGCACCCGTGCCTCCAGCGAAACCGACATGCCGATCTTGTCGATGCGCATCAGCAGCAGTTCAGGCAGCCGCAGCCGGAACTCGTTGTAGATCATTTTGGTCAGGACATCCTGACTGGGGTGGATGCGCTCGAGGTCGTTGGTGAACCCCTTGATGACGTTGAAACTGTCGGGGACCAGATAGCTCGGATCCAGCACGCCGGCCTCGATCATCCGCGCATGATGATTGGTCGGGCCCAGCGCCTCGTAGCGCACCAGCCGGTCCTTGGCGGTGTTCCAGATCGCCATCGACAGAATCCAGAAATGGTCGCGGTTGCGCGCCGCGCGATCGATGATGTCGGCGTAAACCGGCAACTTCGGATGCAGCTTCGACGCCCAGGACGCGGCATGGGCTGCGGCGTGCTGCACCGGCCC
The DNA here is from genome assembly GCA_038244925.1 of Hyphomicrobiales bacterium. Classification (GTDB taxonomy): domain Bacteria; phylum Pseudomonadota; class Alphaproteobacteria; order Rhizobiales; family Xanthobacteraceae; genus Bradyrhizobium. Next base: position 11,227 of record JBBRSX010000044.1, read on the forward strand.
CGGCAGGCTGCGGAACGGCGTCCAGAGCTTATGATAGAGCTTAAGGTAGCGCATATAGCCGTCGTAGCCGCAAAACTCCTCGTCGGCGCCCTCACCGACCTGCACCACGGTGACGCCGTTGTCGTGGGCGAGCTTGGAGACGAAATACAGGGGAATGCAGACCCAGTCCGCCAGCGGCTCATCCTGGTGGTGGACCATGTTTTCGAGGTAGCCAATCATGTCGTTCTCGTCGATCAGCACTTCATGATGGTTGGTCTTGAACTTCTGCGCCGCGATCCGCGCATAGTTCATCTCGTTCATCGCGGCGTGGTCCTTGAAGCCGACGGTGAACGTATTGACCGGCCGGTCGGAATATTCCGACATCAGCGCGACGTTGGTCGAGGAATCGATGCCGCCGGACAGAAACACACCGAACGGAACGTCGGACATCATCCGCCGGTCGACGGCGGCGCGCAGCCGGCTGCGGATTCCGCCGACATAGAATTCTTCCAGCGCCGCGTCCGACAGATTGCGGGTCTGCGACGGATCGATGCCCTTGCCGGGTGCTGCCGAGTAATAGCGATGCATCTCCATCTTGCCGTTGGCACTGACCTTCAGCCAGCAGCCCGCCGGCAGCTTGTAGACGCCTTTGAACATCGTCATCGGCGCGGGTGCGGCGAGAAAACTCAGATAGTGCAGCATCGCCATCGTATCGATGTCGCGCTCCGCCCTGGGGTGCTCGAGCAGCGCCTTGATTTCGGACGCGAACACGAACTGTCCGCCGAGCTCGGCGAAGTAGACCGGCTTGACGCCGATCCGGTCGCGCGCGACGTAAAGCGCGCCTTCGCGCGCGTCGTACAGGCCGAAAGCAAAATCGCCGGAGATCCGCTGCAGCAGCCCGTCGATGCCCCACTGCTCGAAGCCGTGTACCAGCACTTCGGTGTCGGAATGGTCGGTGCGGAATTGATGACCGGCCGCGATCAGCTCAGGACGCAGTCCTGCATGGTTGTAGACCTCGCCGTTGTAGGTCAGCCGGACACTGCCGTCCTCGTTCGACATCGGCTGGTTGGCAAGCGTGGAGAGATCGACTATCGACAGCCGGCGATGGCCGAGGCCGACATCGCCGTCGGCGGAAATCCAGTCGTCGCCGCCATCAGGGCCGCGATGGATCATGGTGTCGCGCATCCGGCGAAGCACGGAGGCGGACACCGCCCCCTTCTGTCCATAGGCGAATATGCCAACCACGCCACACATCAGTCAGACCTTCTCGTCAGTTCAGGCTCGTCGGTTTTCGAGGCCCGCCGGCATCAATTGTCATGATGGCGGCCGCCACTGCGAGTGTGCAGCAGGACTACGTCCCGATGTCAATCGCCACCGCCGGCACATCCCGCACGCTGCGGAAACGGCCTTTTCCAGCAACCTGGAACAGCCGTTCAACGAGGCGATTGCCGGGTTTGCGGGCGCAGGCCCAAGAAGGAGAATGCTCCATTTCGGAGCAGCCAGACGTAGCACAAAATCCCCACCGCGACAAAGCCGCCGTAAAGGATGAACATGAAAGGCGAATACATCAGCGGTATCGAAAAAAACATGAATAACTTGGCCGCTGACGTCAGCGGCGAGCGGGCTGCGGTCAAAGCGACGTCAAGCCACAGGAACAAGAGCGCGTAGAGCGCGGGGACAATCATCACCCCGAGCCATCCCCAATTGTAGTAGACATCCGTGGCAAGGCCGAGCGGAGAATCGCCGACGCCGCTCGAAAGTTCGGTAGAAAATTGCTTCTGGGTACCGGGACGAATGGCCGCCAGATCGGCGATCCAGCCACCGCCCGGAGAGCCTGCTCCGATGGACCACATGTGATAGTTGGTGGTGTTCTCGCGGGGAACCGCGATCACCCCTCGGTGTGCAAGAGCGACAGGCGCTGCCAGAAAAGAAGGGATACGCGAGGAAAGCGGGATCCCGAAAACCTCGCTCGGAAATTCTCCTCCTTTTACCCTCTGAATCAGATTCCTTAACGCCGCGGCCTCGACTTCTGCGCTTTCGAGCTCTTTCCGGGCCAACTCCACGCCGGCCTGCGAACCTGACGTGTCCGCCGCTTTGAGCTTCTGCTCGACGGCGCCGGCCTTGACCGCCATGGCGTCCAGCCTCTTCTCCTGCTTCACCACAAATTGCAGCCGCAGTTTTTGCTTCTGCGCTTCGACCAGCGGCGACAGTTCGACGTCCAGCCGGCCCAGCATCTTCGACATCACGCCAACGGCGCCGATGAGGACCAGCATCAAGGCCACGACGACGGCCAGCGACGCAAACCGGGGGCGCGACGAAAAGCGATCGATCAGAATGGCGGTTCCAAGACAAAGGATGTACTGGACGATGACAAGCCGCTGGCCAGAAATGAATGTGGCCCCAAGAGCGACCAGCAGTGCGCTATAGAACAGGCCACGGCGTCGATACGTGCCATCGCACAATATCGCCGCGACACAGAGTATGGGAACTATGATATCGCGAAATTGCTTGACGTATCCGGGAGCAAAATAGCCCTCAGTGCCCGACGAAACGATAAGTCTGGCCTCGTTCAGCGTTCCAGCGCCATGCAAGGCATCAAGCAACAACGACCTGACGTGCGGATGGGAGAGCACCGCGACCAGCAGGATCAGGCTGACCAGCGTGGAAAAAACAAATCCCGCCGAGATCGTGAAGTGATCGTTAGGATCGGCGCAGAACTGTTTGGCATCCGCGAAAAAATTCAAACCGACGACACGGGGCGCGAACAGATAGCTCCACAGCGAAGCGCCGAGTATGCCGGACAGCGCGGCCGAGACCCCGATCCGCATGACGGCCTCGGAGTCCGGCAGATCCTCGACCCAGACCAGAATTGACCCGACCCCGAACAGACAGAGACCGATCACAAAGGAGTCGAGCAGCGAGGGTCCGATATGCCGCAATCGCGGACGGGCGAAACCAAACAGGACAACCGCCGCCAGGCAGCCACAAATCAGGAAATAATTCATCAGGCTAGCCCCGTAGCCGCGATTTCCGTCCTGGAATATCTTCCAGTTTACTGGCCGATTAATGCAACTAACGAATCACTCCTGACCCTGGCCCAGTCGTAATGGAGATTGTATAGCCGCCGGGCGCCGTCACAGGCAAGCAAATAGGCGGCGGGATCGGTCGCAAGAGCCCGCAGCTGAGGGGCAATCGAAGCCGCACTGGCGTACGGCGTGCTGATGATGCCGGGGCCGCCGGCCAGATCCTTGGCGATCTCCATCTCCTCATTGAGGATCATCGGGCGACCGGCGGACAGGGTTTCAGCGAGCTTGTTGGAAGCCGCAAACCGGTTAATGACCCGGGACGGATCGTAGAGAACCGGCACGAAGTGACAGCGCAACGTCTCTTCCATGACATCAGCGGAACTCAGGAATCCGAGGAACGTGACCTGCGGGACTTGCTTGATCCGGTCGACGATCTCGGCGGCGCCCTCGCCGGCGATGCGCAAGTCGATGTCCGGCTCCTGCCCGAGCGCGAGCAAGGCTTCGATGCCGCGCTGCCAATCCAGCCAGCCACCGTAAAACAGGCGTATCTTGCCGTTCTCGAACGGCGGCGGCGGCGACTTGGGTCCATCGTCGCGCGGCAGGTTCCTGATCACGACGATCTTCTGTCGGCACCATGACGGCAAAGCCGTCCGGCGGAACGGTTCCGGAACCAGGGTGACGTCCGAAAGCAATGCGGCGATTCCCTCTACCGCATTGAGGCAGCCATTGATCCAGCCCGGCAACGCATAGCGCTGCGCCAGGTTGTCATGCACGTTGAAGATCAGCCGGCACCGATGCGTGAGCCGGTAGATGACCGCTGCCGGCATGGTCTCGATATCGGAGGCATGGACGATCGGAGGCCGTTCCTTCCAGAGCATGGACAGAAAGCCGAGATTGCAGGAAAGCACGCAGCGCACGAACACCAGCGGCCGTGTGCCGTTGAGCAGCGGAAACGGCTGCCCGACGCGACGAACCGGAAAGCCTTCCCAGCTGTCGTCTTTCAGAACCGCCTTGTCGCGAAAGGCGCCGACGAACACCGGATCGAAACCGGCCTCCCGCGCCACCGTCATCATGCGCACCACGCGCGACACCGGCCGCGCGGTCGTTCGCAGGAACAGCGCGCGATTTCCGCCGGCGACCGCAACCACCGGACCTCTGCGTCCGACCCAGGTGGTGCCGACACCGACCATCGCCAGTATACCGACGCTCGAGGCCACCAAAAAGCCGGGCACTGCTGTGGACGGAAATAACGTCACGTAGAGCAATCCGGCGGCGATGCCGACGAGATAGGTCACCGCTTCAAGGTAGACCGCGCGCGTGACCTTGAACAGATTTGCCATGTTCAAGGCAAACCCGAACAGCGTGCTGGACAGCAACACGTCCCTCGTCAACGGGCCCTGTTCCGGAAGCTTGAGGCCGAACATCAGGGACACCACCCACGGCATCACTGTCATATTCAGCAACAGAAAGATCAGGCCCATTGCGAGGGATTCGAGGACCAATCCGGAAAATCGCCGTTCGTTCTCCGGCGCCTGGCTCAATCGCGGGAACCAACGCAGCCACGACGACATGAAGGCCATCGAGAATGCCTGGCTGAAGGCCAACGTGACGCCGACCACGCCCAGGGGATCGCCGACATAGAAGTGATCAAGCAACAGCCGCGGCGTGGAGACGATCGCAGCGCTCGAGCTTGCGTTGAGCGTGAACCACACCGAGCGGCGCGCCAGGCGCGCCGAGCGGACGAACTGGTTGCCTGACCCGGCCATGCGCTCGCCGCGGGACAACCATATCAGCCATATCCAGCATGCGACGGCTGCGACGCCGGAGCCGAGGATCAGCATCGGAACGGGTGCAACCGCGTTCGTGACCAAAGCCAGCAGCCCGGGCACAACGATGATCGCGAGCTTGCCGATGTTCAGGAACGTATATCGCTGCATCGCGGTCGTGGTCGGCTGCCGCAGGAGATCGAGACCCCAGGCCATGTCGACGGCCGCATCGGCAACGCGCAACAGCGCAACCAGCAGCACGAGCTGCAAGGGAACGCCGAGATGTCCTGATATCCCGAACAATACGACGAGTGCGATCAACATCGTGATGAAACGAGTGAATACGAAATCACGCGCGTCAAAATCGCGCAGCCGGTCGACGGAGACGTAATAGACCAGGCCCAGGAACGTCGTGGTGAAGATCAGCGCCGCGGCTCCCGCCGCAATCACGAACTGCCCCGCCGGCACCAGCCCGACGGTATGCGACAGCAACATCGCGACAACCAGCGTCGGCGCCGCCGCGGCCACCTGGCCGCCGATGCCGAACAGATGGTGGAGTACGCCGATACGCCATAGCCGCCCGGACCAGTTCAGCATGCCGGCAGAAATCCGGGACATCCGTCAGATGTCTCCGCCGGCCGCGGGGAGCACAACCCGCTCCTGCTTGTTGACGGCCTCGGCGACGCCGAGAAACAGCCGCGCGGTGGCCTCGCTCTGCGCGATCGACACCGATTTCGTGCGGTCGCCGCTGCGAACGGCCTCGAAACTGTTGAGGATATTGGCGCCGTGGCCGTGATCGCGGAACAGTCCCTGAAACTTCTGCCGCAGGTGCCCCTGAACGATGCGCAGGGTGTGAAAATCGTTCATCGACAAGATGACATCGCCGCGATGAACGTTGAGCACTTCCTTCACGCCTTCGAACGTGTCGCCTTTGGCTGAAAAGGTAATGCCGGCCATCGATTTGTCGCCAAACAGGATCGACACCGAAAAGTCCGCCTTCGAACCGGGCGCCGAGATCGCCGATATCTCGCAGGGAAATGCATTCTCGAAACCGACCATGTGCAAGGTCAGGTCGGTCCAGTGGCACAGATTGCCAAGAATGCGGCCGCCTTCGGCTTCGCTGTAGTACCAGTGGTCGTCGGGAATCTTGTGACCGGCGATAAACCAGTTCACCATCAAGGGTCCGCTCTGACCGCCGAGTGCGCCCATGACGCGCTGGAACAGCGAACTCCTCGGCCGATTGAAGCCGAGAAAAATCATCCTGTTCGGATTCCGCTTCTGCGCCTCGCTGAGCCGGCGCAACTGGTCTAGTGAAACCACGTGCGGCTTCTCGATATGCACATGCTTGCCGGCGTCCAGCCCCTGGATGGCGTACTCGGCATGCGAGGCATGGTTCGACGAGATGTAAAGCAGCTTGACCTTGTCGTCGGCCATCATCGCCTTGACGTCATCGGTGGCGTAGGCGCCGCCGTAATCCGCGCACAGCGAACGCGAGCGCGCCGGCATCAGGTCGTAGGTCGCGCGCAGAAAATTCGGCGCCGCCTTCTTCAGGTAGAAACCGACATTGCAATACGGAAAGTTGCCGCAGCCGATCAGGCCGACGAAGCGATCGGAATCGTCGGGCGACTGACACGCCGGATTGTTCCAGACCGGGGCGTCGAGACCCTTGGTGCGGTTGAGATGATACTGCCCCTTGATCTTGACCAGCGTGCGCGCGGGACCGAACAAGGTGACGTAGCGGCCGACCTTGCGGATCTTGAAAGCGATCGACTGGTTCAGGTGCGATTCCACTAGGTCATCCCGCAACGTTTTGATGGGTGATTTGGTCAGCGATCCCGATCTTAAACCGGCTGATCAAGCTGCCATGAGGCGCCGGGGCAAGCACCGCTCGCACCCCAAAGCAAGGCAGTCTCTGCCCGTAAACCGGAGAAAAGTCAAAAGCGAAGACCTCAAGGCTGAGCGGGCTTTGGCCTTCAAATCGGAGATCCTCGATAGGGCCGGACTGGCCGAATTCGATCCGCCCCACGCCTGCGATTTCCGGCCGCAAGCCCGGGCCGAAATGCCAGCGAAGTTCGACCGGTTCGCCCGCGGACCAGGTGTCGGTCACATCGAGTTCATATCCCTCCGGAACCCGTCGCAAATCGACCAGGCGCGTGACGAACGAGATCGCCCCGGCGCGGTCAATCGTTGCCGCCAGCCTCACATGGTCTCCATCAGACGTGGCGTCGGCGGCGCTGCAGGTCGGCGCCCCGCGCATGGTCAGATTGATCGAACCTTCGCGGCCACCGAACCGGGGCACGGCTACCGACTGCAGCACGTTGTGCGCGCGCGAGGAAATGTCGCGGTTGCGGATCGCCGGATCGAGGGTGTAGGAATGGCAGCCCTGATCGACAATCACATCCTGCCCGTCGAGGCCGAGCCAGATCGATTGCGCATCGTCATGGTCGTGCGAAGCCCGTCCGCCCAGGCCCTGGGTGCCGACGCGCATTGTGACCGTGCAGGCCCCTGCTCTCGCGCCAAGAAATCCGCTGAGGTGACCGGCCTGTTGTGGTGGCCCGCCGGCGACACGGACCGCGCGATCGTTACCAGAAATCGCGCGGAGCCAGATCGCGAGATCCGGAATCTGAAGCGGGTTGCTCTCCGCAGTGTGGGCGAGCAGCGCCGATATCTCGCGCGCCGGCAGGCCGAGATCCAGAATTTGTCCGCTGTCGCAATCGCCGAGCACCGGCAGCACACCGCTACGATCGGCCATGAACGCCGCGAAACGCACCGCGCGTTCCAGGATTTTCAGAATCCGCTCCGGCGCAGCACCGGACTGGCGCGCGGCGAAGGCGGCTGCCAGCGCCACCATGTCGGTGCACAGGCGATGATAGACGATCGCGCGTTCGAGATGGCAGCCATCGGGCTCGAACTGCCTGTCGCCTTCGTCGGCGAAGGCTTCGACCGCATGATCGAATTCACCGGGCGCGCCAACGACGATCGAAAGCCCGACCTCGCCGAGCAGATCGGTCAAATAATGATTGCCGGGAATGTCGCTCAGTTCCGGAAACCGGCACAGGAAGACGTAATGATCGGCCAGGCTCTGCACGATGAGCTTGCGTGTTGCCGCCGACAGACTGTCGCCGATGACGGCCGCCGACAGCATCAGGTTGAGGCCGCGAATGGCGACCTCCATGGCGCAGGTCCAGTTCGGGCCGAAGCCGGGCCGGTTTGACCTGATCCAGTCTTCAACGATGGCGGTGAATCGCGCCGCATGGTCGCCGCGCGCTGCCGGCGCGAACAGATAACCCTCGGCGAGCCAGACCAGCGGCTGCAGACGGCTGAGCTCCCAGGGCACCTTGACGTCGCAGCGGCTGCCGGCCGCGACGAAATCGACAAACGCAAAGTATCGATCCGGCCAGCGATGGCCGTGAAAGGCATCCTGCGCCCAAGCGTCGCCGACGGGCATCGCGGTCTGGCCGTAGCCGAGCACGGTCCATGGACCGCTCAGGGCGCTCTGCGCGCGGGCCTGCGCGCGGCTGAGATAATCGGGACGGGACGAGGCCTGCTGCGTGAGACCGGCGCGCAGATGGGCGCCGAGTTGATCGAGCCGCGTCACGCTGTCGCCGGGCGCGCGCGCCGAGGCAAGTCCCGACAAATAGGCGGGAGCCCATAGATAGGGCGACAGCAGCGAGCGGACTTTTTGAGCTGACGCGAAGAGCCCGGCGTCGCGCGCCCGGCCCGCATAATATCGTGCTCGCGAAAACAACCCCATCACAATGGTCCCGCTGTTTTCCGCAACCACCGATCAGGCTGCGTCGCACCCGCAAGCGAGATACGGCCTATTCTGAAAGCCAGCGCTGCACGGCATAGCTGACACGCGTCGCCGACAACTGATCGGCGAGCGAGATCGGCCATTGCCCTCCGGATTTGAAGGACTCGGCGAGCGCCTTCAGTTCCTCGAACTGGCCCTTTTCCATCGTCATGCTTTTCCAGCCGCCCTTGCCGCCGGTGACCGTGAGCGACTTGTAATCGTCGAGCACCATCACCTTGCCATCGACAAAGATGTCGGCGCGCTCCTTGGGGAACGCCTTGGCGCCCATCGAGGTGTAGGTCAGCGTGCAAACCGAGCCGTCGGCGTAGCGGATCGTCGCGACGAAGTTGTCGTCGCGACGCCAGTGGCCGCTGGCCGGAACGATGGTGGTGGCGTGCACGTCGACCGGCTGGCTGCCGGTCAGCGCGTTGAAGAGATCGTAGATGTGACAGCCTTCGCCGATATTGCGGCCGCCGCCATGCGGACCGTGCACCCAGTGATCGCCGGGAATGTAGCCGGCGTTCATGCGGTAGTTCACGATCATCGGCGAGGTCCGGCCCTTCGCCGCCGCCTGCGCCGCCACGATCGCCGGCGAAAAACGCCGGTTGAAGCCAGTCATCAACAGCGGGCCGTTCGGATTGGCCGCATAAAATGCCTCGATCGCGTCGAGGCCTTCCTCGGTCATCGACAGCGGCTTCTCGACGAACACGTGCTTGCCGGCCTTGAGGGCGGCGAGCGTCATCTCCGCGTGCAGGTCGTGGCGCGTCGCGATCAGGACCAGATCGATCTGGGGATCATCGAGTACGGTCTGGTAGTCGGTTGCGGCGGTGGCGATCCCGAAGCGCTCGGCCGCGCTCTGCGCCGACAGGCCGGTGCGGCTGACGACGGTGCGCAGATCGAATCTGTCCTTAAGCTTCTGCAAATTCGGCAGGTGCATGCCTTGGGCAAAGCCACCGGCGCCGACCAGCGCCATCTTGACGCGACCATCGATCGGCGCGGGTGCGCTGACCTTCAGCACCGGATTGGTGGCGCCTTCGCGCTCCGGATATTTCAGCAGCACCAGGAGCGGCTTGGCGCCCTCGCCCGACAGCCGGCCATAGGCCTCTTCGGCCTGGTCGATCGGGAACGGCTCCTGGATCATGTTGTCGAGCCGGACGCGGCCGGTGGCGAGCAACCGCAAATATTCACCCATGTTGCGGTTTTCGGTCCAGCGTACGTAAGGCAGCGGGTAGTCCGCACCCTCTTCCTCGTAGACGGGATCGTAGCGTCCCGGTCCATAGGAACAGGAAATCAGGACATCGAGTTCCTTGGTATAGATATCGGCGCGCGACATGTTGAGCCCGACATCGCCGACGATAACGACCCGCGCCTTCTTGCGGCAGGCCTGAAACGATTCAGCGAGAATATCGCTCGAGGCGGAGGCTGCCGTGATCACCACGACATCGGCGCCGACGCCGTCGGTTAGCTTGATGACCCGGTCGACCAGATCGCCGTCTTTGGGATTGATGCCGATGTCGAGGCCGTTCTCCAGCGCGGTCGCGATGCGGCTCGGATCGACGTCGGTCCCGATCACGCGGCAGCCGTTGGCGCTGAGCAGTTGCGCGGTGATCTGGCCGAGAATACCGAGCCCGACCACGACGACGGTTTCGCCCAGCGTCGGCTGTGCACGCCGCACGCCCTGCATCGCGATCGATCCCAGTGTCACGGTCGATGCTGCGTCGAACGACAGCGAGGCTGGAATCGGAACGCTGAGATTGACGGGAACGTCGATCAGTTCGGCATGGTTGGCGACGCCCGCGCCCGCGCAGGCGACGCGGTCACCGACCGCAATCCCCTCGACGTCGGAACCAATGGCCACCACAACGCCGGCGGCGGAATAGCCGGTCGGCAAGCCCGCATCGAGCTTGCCTTTGACCTGCTTGTAGATCCGGGCAATGCCCTGATCGCGCATCAATTGCACGACGCGCTTGACGTGATGCGGCTGCTTCAGCGCGCGGCGATAGAGCGGCAGGCCCGACATCTTGATGCCGGCCATCTCGGTGCCGACGCTGACGCAGGAGCGTTCGACCCTGACCAGCACGTTTTTGGGACCGACGACGGGCGCCGGAACTTCCTTCAGAAAAACCTTGCCCGACCTGACCAGCAGTTGCTTCACGACCAAACTCCGCGGGTATCGATAATCGCCTTGCCCTCAAGGTCCGCGCGCGGGATGTCCTTGTACTGGCGGTGGTTGACGAGCATCACAACGATATGCGCCTCGCAAATGAGATCGCGGGCGTTTTCGACGAGGCCAACATGCTTCTGGCCGGCGAGCTTGCCGGGCAATTGCGCCGCGTGCGGCTCCGATACCAGCACGTCGCAATTGTTCCATTCTGCGACCGCTTCGGCGATCTGCAGCGCCGGGCTCTCGCGAAAATCGTCGACGTCGGGTTTGAAGGCGAGCCCCAGCAGCGCAACCTTCGGCTTGGCTCCGGCGGCACGGACGCCGTCGACCGCGGCCTTGATCTTGTCCAGCACATAGGCCGGCTTGCCGTCGTTCACTTCGCGCGCCGTGCGAATAAGACGGGACTCCTCAGGCGCCGCGGCGACGATGAACCAGGGATCGACCGCGATGCAATGGCCGCCGACGCCGGGACCCGGCTGCAGGATGTTGACGCGCGGATGGTGATTGGCGAGGCGAATGAGCTCCCAGACATTGATGCCGAGCTTCTCGCAAATCACCGACAACTCGTTGGCAAAGGCGATGCCGACATCGCGGAACGAGTTTTCGGTCAGCTTGCACATTTCCGCTGTACGCACGCCGGTCTTGAGCAGGCTGCCGGTACAGAAGATCCGGTAGAGCGCCTCGGCGCGATCAGAACATTCCGGCGTAATGCCGCCGATCACGCGGTCGTTTTCCACCAACTCGATCAGCACTCGCCCCGGCAGTACGCGCTCGGGGCAATAGGCGACATGCACGTCGCAGGCCCCGCCCTCGGCGGTCGGAAAGCGCAGATCTGACCGCAGCGCCGCCAGTTGCACCACCATGCTCTCGGTCGTTCCCGGCGGCGACGTCGATTCCAGCACCACCAGATCGCCGGCCTTCAACACCGGCGCGACCGAGGCCGCCGCGGCATGAACGTAGGTCAGATCGGCCTTGCCGGCGTGGAACGGCGTCGGCACCGCGATGACGAACGCATCCGCCGCCTCGACGGTCGTGCTCGCACGCAGCAACTTGTTCTGGACCGCGCGCGCGGTTACGGCGTCGAGATCCGGCTCGACGATATGAATTTCGCCGCGGTTGATCTTGGTGACGACATCCTTGTTGATGTCGATCCCAATGACCGAAACGCCGCGCGAGGCCAGTACCACGGCGGTCGGCAGCCCGATATAACCGAGCCCGATCACGCAGATTGTATTCAGCTTGTTCACGCCTGCTCCTCGATCACAGCGCGAATCCGCTTCGCGGCCAGACCATCTCCATATGGATTCATGGCCTGCGCCATGCGCCCGTAATGCGCGTCGTCGTTCAAAAGCCGGCTGGCTTCGCTGACGATGCGCTGCTGCGAGGTGCCGACCAGAATGACGGTCCCCGCATCGACAGCTTCGGGACGCTCGGTGGTGTCGCGCATGACCAGGACTGGCTTGCCGAGCGACGGCGCCTCTTCCTGCACGCCGCCGGAATCGGTAATGATGATATACGAACGCTCCATCAGAAAGACAAACGGCTCATAATCGAGCGGATCGATCAGATGAATGCGCGGGTGATTGCCGAGCAGGCGCTCGACCGGGCCGCGCACATTCGGATTGGGATGCACCGGATACACGATCTGGACGTCGTTCTGTGTGACAATGTCGATCAAGGCGCGGCAGATGCTCTCGAACCCGGCGCCGAAATTCTCGCGGCGATGTCCGGTGACGAGAACCAGGCGCAGGTTTGAATCGAGAAAGCCGAACTGACGATCGAGCGCCGCGCGGGTCTCCGGCGAGGTCTTGAGCTGCGAGACGGTTTCGATCAGCGCATCGATCACGGTGTTGCCGGTCAGATGGATGTGCGAGGCGTCGACTTTTTCATCGAGCAGGTTCTGCCGCGAACGTTCCGTCGGGGTGAAATGAAAGCGCGTCGCCAGCGTCGTCACCCGGCGGTTCATTTCCTCGGGCCATGGCGCATAAAGCGATCCCGACCGCAGGCCGGCTTCGACATGGCCGACCGGCAGCTTGCGATAAAAGGCGGCGAGCGAACTGGACAGCGTGGTCGAGGTGTCGCCGTGCACCAGCACGAGGTCCGGCTTTTCCTGATCGAGCACCTGGCCGACCCCGGTCAGCAGCCGCGCGGTAAGCTGATCGAGTGTCTGGTTCGGCAGCATCAGGTCGAGATCGTGGTCGGGGGTAATCGCAAACAACTGCAGCACCTGATCGAGAATGCCGCGATGCTGCGCCGTGACGCAGACGCGCAGATTGATAACAGCGCTTTTCCGCAGCTCGGTAACGACCGGCGCCATCTTGATGGCTTCCGGCCGGGTTCCGAATATCGCAATCACTTTCTTCATCGCGAGCGGCTTTTCCTCAACGATTCCAGCTGGAACCGGGCAGATACGCCCCAGCGGGCCCGGCGCAGGGGTGTGTACCCATTGGCGGCCAAATATACAAATGGGATGCCCATCGGGGTCGCGCGCCCTCCATGCCCCGTCTCGACCAATGAAACACTATATATTTCAAAGGCCTGAACCCTATTTGCGCGACAAATCGCCGATCGCGTGAAGAGCAATCTTAGCTTTGGCTGTTGGTAGTCTCGTTCGGCCCACCCGGCTGCAGGGCCTGCAAGGCTTCGAGCATCCGGTCTGCGAGCTCGACTCGGTCGTACCGCTTGGCGGTTTCGATCGCGGCGGCCGAGAGCGCCCGGCGACGTTCGGGATCGCTGACTAGCTTGTCGATGGCGTCGACCAGCGCGGTCAGGCTGTCGGGTGCGATCATCTCGGCGGCGCCGAGCGGCTCCAGAATGGTCTGCAGCTCGCCGCGGACATTGGTAATGACCGGCGTGCCGGTCGCCATCGCCTCGAAAATCTTCGACGGAATGACGGTCCTGAACAACGGGGTGTCGCGCAACAGCACCAGCGTGATGTCGCTGAGCCGCCAGTAATTCACGACTTCGGCATGGGGCACCTGGCCGACGAAGGTGACATTGGCAAGGTTGCGTGTTTTCGCCTGCTGCTGCAATTCGCCGAGCTCGGCCCCCGCCCCCACGATCACGAACTGAACGTCGGGCACGCGGGTGCGGCATCGCTCCGCCGCATCCAGAATCAACTGCAGCCCATGCGCCATCCCGACCGTGCCGATATAGCTGACGACCATCTTGCCCTCGAGCCCGAGGCGCGCGCGCAGCTCGGCGGGCACCGTCCCCGGCGAAAGCGTCGCGGTGTCGCTGCCGTTGGTGACGACGATGATTTTCCGGCCGTCGATGCCGCGCCCGATCAGGATATCGCGCGAGGCGTTGGTGACCATCACGATCAGGTTGGCCTGCCGGTAAAGAAACTGTTCGACGCGCCGCATCATCCGAATCGCGGCCCCCTCCTTCATCGCGCCCACCGCGATGATCGAGTCGGGCCAGAGGTCCCGGACTTCAAACACGAACGGTCGCCGATAGACGCGGCTCACCAGCCAGCCCGCGACCGCTGCAAAGAAATTCGGCGTCGTCGCAATCACGACATCGGGCCGGCCAACGAATAGCGAGCCGATCGTGCCGGTCACCATGAAGCTGAGAAAATCGATCATGCGCAGCAAGATGTTGCCTCGGTTGGCAAACACCAGGGTCGGAACGCGCAGCACGTCGACGGTGTCGAGCGTTTCCCGCAGATACAGCGACTGCCGGTAGCCGCCGAACACCTTGCCGTGCGGAAAATTCGGGAAACTGGTGACGACGTTGACATGATGGCCGCGGCCGACCCAGCGCTTCGCGTGGGCGCTGCAGCGATGGGCCGGCGGAACGGTCTCCGGAGAATAATTGTCTGTCAGCAGGAGGATACGCAAATCAGAGCTCAAACCGGGTTTCGACATTCAGCGGCAAAGGCCCCTGGTGCCGCCACGTCAGCACGGGTCTCGCCATTCTCTGACCGAATGTGAGTGCATAAAAGCCACCGGCCACCACACGCTCGGAACAGCCGATCACGCGCACCCGTACCACGCGACTCCCGGTCAATTCAAGCTTCCAGCCCTCGGGCTCTTCCGCGACAACCGTGACCGAGGGGTGCAACGGAAAGCGCGCAATGACGGTATGAGTACCACCCCCGGTGACGTTGTCATGGATACTCACCGACGTCGGCGACACCACGACCCGGCGCCGGTGAATGGGCTTGCCGGGCAGCCATCGGTAGCCGTCGTGGCTGGCCACTGCCGACAATGCGTCACCCTCCTCGGCCACCGCGACATCGAACGGATGCGCGCGGCGTCCGACACGAAAGCTCGACCAGACTTCCGACGAGTCCTGGCCGTCGATCTCGAGCGTGGCATGCGCGGCGGTGGAACGCTCCCCGCTCCGCACCGGGCCGATGTCGTAGGACGACGTGCCGCCATTGGTCAGAAGCCGGCTTCCGTCGAGCGAGACTTCGAGCGAGAGCACGTCGGCATGGCCATGCCCGGGCAAATAGGACGGGCCGATTTCAGCGGCGTCGAAAATCACTGCGAACGAGCCGGATTGCAGCCTTGCATAACCGCTCGCTGAGAGCCAGCGCAGCGAACTTGCATCGCGCGGCGACAGCACGCCGAACCACGCACCATAGGTCGCGAGTTCGGCATAGGTGCGCGCGATCCCGAATGCGGCGTCGTTGAAGAAGCTGATTTCGCCATCCGGATGGCTCATCGCATCGAGCCATGCCAGCATCCGCGCCGCCAGCGCGCGCCACTTCTCGCCCTTCATACCGACCTGCGCCGGGAACAATTCGCCGAGCTGGATCAGGTCCAGCAAGTCTTCGAGAATGACGGCGTGGTACATCGGGCTGAGTTCGAAATGTGCGCCGTCGTCGAGAATCTGATCGGCGAGTTCCGCCTCCAGCAGAGCGAGCCCGGTCCGCAGCCAGTCATCGGCTTCGTCACCCGAAAAGAAACAGCCGGCGAACACCAGCGCCTTGGCATTGGCCAAAAGATGATTGCCGAGCAAATGATATTCGAGCGTGGTGCCGAGAACGCGCACCTGCGCCGCGAGGCCTTTCCGCGCCGCCGAATCGAGTTCGTTGCCCGCGAGCGCCCACGCGATCCAGTTTACGATCCGCAACGAGGCCGGATAAGGCTCCCAGCCATTGCCCGCGACCGGTGGATTTTCCAGGATCCAGCGCGCCATCAGGTCGCGATGCCATGGCAATCGACTGGCCGCGCCTTCGGCGCGCAGATCGTCGAAATAATGCAGATTGTAGAGCCAGAGCTTGGCTGCATCACGCCTGTTCCAGCCGGAGGCGTCCTTCAGCTCGCCGTCCTGGCCGATGAATCGAAACCGCTGCGGCGACAGCAGGCTGGGCAGACGGCCGGGGCAGTTGCGCCACACCGACGGCGTCGCACGCAACGCAGGCGCCGCCCCATCCGTCGGCGGCATTGATTTGAATCGCCGCGCGATCCGGTTGGTGATCTGGCCCGGTCGCATGTAGCGCAGCGTCCGCGCCAGCCGCAAAAAGTGGCGCATGGAATAATTTCGCATCCAGGTTCCCGTCATTAGCGTGTCGCGAGCAATCATATTCTCGACTGGTCGCGGCACACGCTCTCGTCAATCTCGCCTATACGTCGGCGTCGGCCCTCTGGAGCCGCTATTCGCCTGCCACAAGTGGCACTCGCCCACCATCCGACGCTGCGGTCAACCGCAGCTCAATCAAACCGAGCATCTGTCGCCATTTCGTGCGCAATTGCGCATTCCCAGGACTTATGGCAATCATGCCCGTCACAAAAGGCCCCTGAGCGCCCTCGTGCTTAACCCCTTACATTGACAAGACAATTCGTCTCGCGGAAATAGAAGTTCACGACTACTGGAACAGGCAGTCTTGTGGCACAGGTGTTACCGACGCACCCAAGTATAGCCGTGAGTATTTCGAGGAGATCGAGGAGTTTCGCTATCGGCTCGAGTCCGAGATTTTCGGCTTCGCGCAATTCACGCGCTACAAGGGCCAGAAACTTCTTGAAGTGGGCGTGGGCGCCGGCACCGACTTCCTGCAGTGGTGCCGCGCCGGGACCGAGGCCTATGGCGTCGACCTGACCGAAGAAGCGATCGGCAATGTCAGAGAGCGGCTGGCAATCTACGGGCTGCAGGCAAAAGAACTGAAAGTGGGCAACGCCGAGAACCTGCCATACCCCGACGGCATGTTCGACGTCGTGTATTCCTGGGGCGTCATTCATCACTCGCCGGACACCGAGAAGTGCCTTTCCGAACTGGCGCGCGTTTGCCGCAAGGGCGGTACGGTCAAGGTAATGGTTTATAACCGCCATTCGCTGCAATCATACTACTGGTGGATCCGATACGCGCTGTTTCGCGGCAAGCCGTGGCGCTCGCTGGCCTACTGCCTTCACCACCACATGGAGAGCACCGGGACCAAGGGCTATACGCGTTCCGAATGCGCAGATATGGCAAAACGAAACGGCCTTGCGGTGAAACGGATCGATACGACCGCGCTGGAGTTTTACGACCTGTTGGTCACCCGTCCGTTTCCGCTGCCGATCATCGCTTACGGTATGGCCACGTTGTTCGGATTTACGCGATGCGGATGGTTCCTGCGGGCCGAATTGATCAAGGCGTGAGCGGCACTGGGCACGACCGGCGCAACGAAGGTGCCGCCTTATTCGTCGGCGGCAATGATTTGAACCGCCGCGCGATGCGGTTGACGATCTGGCCCGCCCGCATGTAGCGCGCGGGCTGCGCGAAGTCTCCTGGCTGGTATCTTCCCATCGAACTTCCAGTTTGCGATCGCCTTGTGATGCTACCGTACTTCGGTAATGCGCGCGACACCAGGCGAGCAACGCCGGCCATCCCGCGCCGATCCGGTCGCAGCTATTGGACACTCCCTCCTTTAACGGGAAATCCGCCGAGGCTGCGATGCAACGGCTGCTGTTGCCACCCCGGCGACAAAATTGCAGTCAGGATGATCGGCAGCACCGTCGTTCCGTTTAATCGCTCGATTTTCATGATGCAGCCCGCCTGCGTCGCCGGGATTTCGATCCCGGACAGATATTGTGTGGGCCGGTAGAACGCCGGGATCAGGACCGTCGTACTGCCACGGGCATCCTGCCTCTCGATCGTCAGGTCGTGGTCGAAGGGCTGCCAGACTTCGGGGCGCTTGGCGTAACGGACCGACAGCGTCAATTTTTCCTGATCGCAACCGGGTCCCCCGATCGTCAGCAGCAACCGATCCGCCGCGGCGCGGACATCAGCCTGCAGCCCGAAGGCTCCCATGTTGCTCGTCATGCTGTCGAAGCGCCCTTCGACCAGCGACCGATATTGGTCGGGCAGCGGCACCGCAAAGACCGCCTTGCCGTCGCCTGGAACGCTGGAGGCGCGATCGGTGACCAGTTCTCGGGGCGCGCCGAGCAGCGAACCGAACAGCTGCGCCAGCGACCGGTCCTGGTACGCGGTTAATCCGGCGCGAACTCCGAAAATTGCGATGACGATAACCGCGACCGATGCAGCAAACCGGATTGAAATCGATCGCCACTCGGCGCGCCGGGACGGCAGATGGATCAGCGACAACAACGCCGCGACCCAGATAAATTCAAGATGAAACACGTGCCGGATGGAGAATTGCACGATCGGATAAGCCAGCAACGCGCCCAGCATCAGGAACAGTGCAAGGGCCTCGCGAGGACTGACGCTGTCGACCCGCCAAAAAAAAGCGATCAGCCCGGCCAGACAAACCACCGGCAGCCAGCTTCGCCCCAGCAGATTATAGAGCGGGCTCACGAACTGCGCCGCGCGAGGCCCGGCCCGCACCGGCCCGCCCGGATCGATCCCGAGACGTCGCGGCGAGACCAGCGCCGGGAATCCGACGATCCACGCCGCCGACTTGATCGCCTGCGTAGCCAAATCGCCGGAGAAGGACGGCAGCCAATTTCTGACATAGCCGCCCGACCGCGTAACGGACTGCGTCACCGTTTGGAACGCGGCCCCCTCACGGGCATCCCACCCAGGATCGCCAAGCCGCAACTCTGCCGCGATCGACGACAGCACGAGTTCGTCCGAATAGCGCTGCCCGAAATCATAGGGTGTCGGACCGAGATCAAGATAGGCACGGAACGGCTCCGACAGTCCCTCCATCAAAAGGAAGCCGAAGCCTCCGGCGCTCGAGCCTGCCGTGCCGCCTGGAATCAGCATCGGCGAAGCCAGCAGCAGCGCGGCGCCGGCAAACGCAGCGCAGCCGCCCGTGCGGCGCAGCCACGCCCGCGGTCCCAACCCGACCGCAAGAAACACAAGTCCGACCGGCAACAGAATGAATACATCGGAACGGAAACCATATCCCGTGCCGACGATCGCGCCCGCGGCGATCGCGCACAGCAGCGTCGCGCGCAGCGAGCGGGCCCGCACCGTCAATACCAGCAGCACGATCGCCCAGATGAAAAACGGCGCCTTCCCGTAATCGCGCAGATAGATCGTCATCGACAGCATCACGGGAGAGAGCGTCAGCACCACGGCGCCCGCGGCAGCCGCGCGCCTGTCAAAGAACAACCGCAGCAAGACAAAGCAGCCACAGGCGTAGGCGCCGACCAGCAGCGAAACCAGCGGCCAAAGACTGCGGTAGTCGATCGAAGAAAATCTCCATAGCGCCGCGACCGCCGAGGCCAGGTAAAGATGTCCCTGCAGGAAGATGCCGCACGGCTCCAATGCCAGCGAGCGGTCGAGCAGACTGCAGTCGAACGTCGTGGCGCGCACCGAAAGAAAGTCGGACAGCACCTTCGGCACCACGGCGGGATGCACGAAACCCGATCCGCAAGCCCAATAGACCAGCTCCGGCATATATGGCTGATAGAAGTAGAGTGCGTTGTTCTGAAACAGCACCCACGCACCGAAAATTCCGCCGAGGAACGCAAAGCCCAACGCCAGCATCAGATCGCGCCAATACGGCATCCTGATGGGTTCCGGCGGCATATCAGACAGGCTCGATTTCAAGATTGATTGCCCTGGGTCCGGCGCGCGTGCATGGCGGGGTCAAGACTTGGTGGACCGCGGGAGCCGATCGGAGACGGCGGAACGAACCAGCGTTCCGCATGTGATTACCATGGTTCTTAATGGCGCTGGTCTGGCTTGTACAGATGCCGCCGGGTTGTCATACCCCGCTCAAGCTACTTTTGCCGGCGGATCGTGCATGCTACCAAGGCCCGACTTCGTATAAGCGGGGACTTCGATGCAGAGCGTTTTGATCACGGGAGGCGCCGGCTTCATCGGCCAGAACCTGGTGCATGCCTGGCGCGCCGCGCGGCCGGCCGACCGCCTGACCGTGGTCGATGCCATGACCTATGCGGCCAACATCCGAAGCCTGGAGCCGATGATCGCCGATCGCCGCATCCAGTTCGTGAAGGGCGACATCGGCGATGCGGCGCTGATGCAGCGTCTGTTCGAGGAGCACGGGTTTACGCGTGTGGCGCATCTTGCCGCGGAATCACATGTCGATCGGTCCATCACCGACCCCGAAGCTTTTCTGCAGACCAACGTGCTCGGCACCTTCACGCTGTTGAAGGCCGCGCTGGATCACTGGCGCGCGGCGGCCATGCTCGACAGCGCGCGGTTCCTGCATGTCTCGACCGATGAGGTCTATGGCTCGCTCGGCTGGACCGATCCGGCGTTCACGGAATCCTCGCCCTACCGCCCGAACTCGCCTTATGCCGCCAGCAAGGCCTCGAGCGATCATCTGGTTCGCGCCTTCGTGACGACCTACGGCATGCCGGCACTGATCACCAATTGCTCGAACAATTATGGCCCCTATCAGCATCCGGAAAAGCTCATTCCGCTGATGATCATCCATGCGCTGGAGGGCAAGCCGTTGCCGGTCTACGGTGACGGTACCAATGTCCGCGACTGGCTGCACGTCTCCGACCATTGCGAAGCCCTTATGAACGTGATCGAGCACGGCCGCGCGGGCGAAACCTACAATGTCGGGGGTGGCAACGAGCGCAACAACCGCGACGTGGTGGGCCTGATCTGCGACACGATCGACCGTACCTTCGCAGCCGATTCCAGCCTCGCCGCGCGCTTTCCATCCTGCCCGGCGGGATCGGGCGGCTCCTGCCGCTCCCTGATTGCCTACGTCACCGACCGCCCGGGACACGACCACCGTTATGCGATCGATGCGACCAAGCTTTCGACCAAACTCGGCAGCCATTGCAGCGTCGGCTTCGAAGACGGGCTGTCGCGGACCGTGCACTGGTATCTCGCCAATGAAACGTGGTGGCGCGACGTTGTCACCGGCGCATATCGGGCCTGGATCGACAAGAATTACGCCTTCCGGATCGCGGTCTAGCCATTGATGCGCATCCAGCCATTTCCAGTGAGTGAGTAATCTGAATGAACCGCAAAGGAATTTTGCTGGCCGGAGGGCGCGGAACGCGGCTTTATCCGTTGACCCTGGCAACCTCGAAGCAGTTGCTGCCGGTCTATGACAAGCCGCTGATCTATTATTCGCTGACCACCCTGATGATGGCCGGCCTGCGCGAAGTCTTGATCATCACGACGCCGGCGGAAATCGACCAGTTCAAGAACCTGCTCGGCGATGGCCGGCAATGGGGGATGGAGCTTTCCTTCGCGATCCAGGATCACCCCGGCGGGATCGCGGAAGCGTTCCTGATCGGTCGCGAGTATCTCGCCGGGGGTCCTTCGGCGCTGATCCTGGGCGACAACATTTTCTACGGCCACAGTCTGCGCTCGATGCTGCGCAATTCGTCGCAGCAAGCCCATGGCGCCACCGTGTTCGCCAGTTGGGTCGACGACCCCGAGCGCTATGGGGTGATCGAGTTCGATTCCACTATTCGCCCGCTGCGGATCGTCGAAAAACCGAAAGTGCCGAAGTCCAACTATGCCGTGACCGGCCTTTATTTCTACGACGAACGTGTCGTCGACGTTGCCCGCGAGATGAAGCGCTCGCCGCGCGGCGAACTCGAGATCACCGACGTCAATCAATGGTATCTGGACCAGGGCGAATTGCATGCGCAGCGGTTCGGGCGCGGCTACGCCTGGCTCGATGCCGGCACCCACGACTCGCTGCTCGAGGCATCGCAGTTCATTGCCATCGTCGAAAAACGTCAGGGCCTGAAAATCGCCTGCCCCGAGGAGGTCGCTTTCATCGAAGGCTTCATCGATGCCGAGCAATTATTGAGGCTCGCCGAGCCGATGAAGGGTACCGCTTATGGCAAGTATCTGATCCGACAGGCCCGCACTGCATGACATCCGACGCCATTCCATTCAACCGGCCTTACGCGACGGGTAAGGAACTCGTCTACCAGGCCGAGGCACTGGGCAATTCCCACTTGTCCGGCGACGGCGCATTCACCAAACGCTGCCACCGGTGGATCGAGCAACGCACCGGCTGCGCCAAGGCGCTGCTGACCCATTCATGCACCTCAGCGCTGGACATGGCGGCGCTGCTGCTCGACCTGAAGAGCGGCGACGAAGTAATCATGCCGTCCTTCACCTTCGTATCGACAGCGAATGCGTTCGTGCTGCGCGGCGCGGTCCCGGTCTTCGTCGATATCCGCGGCGACACGCTCAACCTGGATGAAAGCCTGATCGAGGCCGCCATCACGCCGCGCACGCGGGCGATTGCGCCGGTGCATTATGCCGGCGTTTCCTGCGAGATGGACACCATCATCGCGATCGCAAAGCGTCACAATCTGGCTGTCATCGAAGACGCGGCGCAGGGCGTCAGAGCCAGCTACAAAGGCCGTGCGCTGGGCGCGATCGGCGACCTCGGCAGCTTCAGCTTTCACGAGACCAAGAACATCATCTCAGGCGAAGGCGGCGCATTGCTGGTGAACGATCCTGCAATGGTTTCTCGTGCCGAGATCATTCGTGAAAAGGGAACCGACCGCGAGCGGTTTTTCCGCGGCGAAGTCGACAAGTATACCTGGCAGGATGTCGGGTCGTCATTTCTGCCGAGCGAAATCATCGCCGCATTCCTGTGGGCGCAGTTCGAGGAGGCCGACCGCATCACGGAGGAGCGACTGGCAATCTGGGCGCGCTATCACGCCATGCTGGCGCCACTCGAACAAGCCGGACTGATCCGCCGCCCCATCATTCCCGCCGATTGTCAGCATAACGGACATCTCTACTACGTGCTGCTGGCTCCCGGCATCGATCGACAGGCTGTCTTGCGCGAACTCAAGGGTAACGGGATCGGCGCCGTGTTTCATTATGTCCCGCTGCATTCTGCGCCAGCGGGACTGCGCTTCGGCCGCTCGGACGGCGGGCTGCAGCTGACGACCTCGCTGTCGGAGCGACTGATCAGGCTGCCGATGTGGCTGGGCCTCAGCGAAAGCCAGCAGCAGCGCGTCTGCGACGCGCTGGCCGCCGTCCTGAACAATTAGACTCCCATATGCCCGATGCGAGTGAGGTGGAACTTGGATAGCAGAACTTACCCGGTCCCGCTGCGAACAATTTCCACGATTGTGTTGCTGTGCTGCTCGCTTGCGGTATTTTTGACTTATCTGGTCCCCGAATGGCGGGTGTTTTTTGCAAACAAAGCATTCGTATACGCGAATGGCTGGGATGAAGAAGTGTATTTGTCCTGGCAAGGCACGCTTGCCGCGCAAAATACCCCGGGCAACTTCCCACTCTATCTAAGCGCGGCCCTTCAGCGGCTCGGCTTGTCCGGGGCGCATCAGAACCTGATCTTCGATACGATCCTTCCGCCCTCAACGGCGCTGCTCGTGTTTCTGACGCTCCGGCTTCGGCAGGTCGACACTATCCGGGCCGTTGCGTACGCGACCCTCATCTGCTTCGGCTCCGTGCTTTTCAATGCCAACAACCCATTGATCAGCAACATGCTCGGGCAGACCCGAACGGCTACCCCATGGATCATGTCGGGCTGGGAAGTGTATGCATCGATTTTGCGTACCCCTAACCCGGAGATTCCATTCTTTCTGGTGGCTTGTGCCGTGTACGGCTTTGCCAGATTCAACAGATGGTCGATTCTTCTCGTTCCGCTACCCCTGCTCTATTTTCACACCGCAGTACCATACTCATTCCTGCTCGTGCTTGGCCTTTCATATCAGCAATTCCGTTCGAGATACTTCTCCAGTTCTGCGACCGCACTTCTCGCCGCGTCGGTCTTGACGATGGCCGTCATGGGCGGCGGGCTGGTGGTCTTGTCCCATCTCAGTGGGCTCTATCAACCCGACCATTCCTTCCGGCAACTACCCTATATTTTCAGCGAGACAAGACGGCCACAGTTCCCGGTTGGATCGCTCGCGATGGTGTCGCTGTTTGCGCTGGGGATTTATTTCAGACTATTGCTGATAAGCCGATCGACGATCGTGGCGGCCGCGGCAATCGCGATCGCCTCGCTGGGATCCGTCAATCTGCACATTGCCACTGGATTCATGCTGTCGCAGAAAAACTATTACGACTATGGATTGAGTATTTTTTTTCCCTTGCTCCTTGTGATCGCCATTGAGGGCATCCGATCTGATGTTGCGAGAACCGTGGCACTGGCAGCCACATTGATCCTGGTTGCAAATTTTTCATATCGAAGCCAGCAAATCTGGTTTCGAAATGGAATGCTACTGAGCCAGGAAATGTCGCCAGACATCGAAAGACTTCGCCGCGATCCCACACATGCCATCATCCCCAAGATAGAATTATCTGCCCACGTCGCTTTTACGACGCCTCTCCTGCTGTCGCCCCCGTTGTCCACGGTTTACTATTTTGAAGGGGTCATGGACCAATGCGTCCTGTTTCCCAAGCTGAAGGCAAACGCCCTGGCCTTCGCTACAGAGCATCTGCCTGCGGACAGCGCCGAATTGGCGGAGCTATCGAAATCGGCCGCAGCGATCGAATGGACAAGACAACGGTATCGGAAAGGACCTTCGAAACCCGATCAATCCTATTGCCGTGACGCAGGCCTTGAAAATACGGATTTCTATCTTGCGGGACCGGGAAAACGATGAACAAACTAGTTTTGATCTGAGACCCGGCATTTCGATACCTGAGCACATGCAGTTGACCCGCGAACTGCAACTTGCCCGCATCTGGCGTTCCCGATCATCCGCCGATCAAAAAAACAACGTACATAAAAGGTGGAATAACTAAAGCTATACCGCGCGCGCAACCACCACCCGGCTGCCACCCGCGGGCCAGCGTAGTCCCGCAAGGGTCATTGCCACCTCAGCCCGCAAGACGCCGAGAAGGACACGATTGACCGAGGGGTTGACGCGAAACTCATAGGCATCGCTATCCGCAGCGTCTTTGGCGCGCTGCAGGCGGCTGGCCGCCATCAGGGGCAGCAGCAACGCGGTATAAGAGGACGAAAACAGGATTTCAAATCCGTTGCGCTGGAGCTTCGCCTCCAACTCGCCACGCCGGTACCGACGCTCATGATGCGCGATTTCGTCGGCGCGGCTCCATAGCCATGGATGCTGCGGCACCGCGATGATCGTTCCTCCGCCCGTCTCGGTCGCTGCCCGCAGGCCGCGCAACACAGCTTCATCTTCGGGAATGTGCTCGATGACGTCGAACGCCCCGGTTAGGTCGAATAGACCAACCGCCGGAATCTCGCGCGCATCCATCTGCACGAACTCCACCTCGGGCGGTACGCGCTTTCGCGCATGGACGAGACCGGCCGGATGCAATTCGGAACCAGCCAGGCGTTCCCAGCGTCGGGACTTGGCAAAGGCATTGAGCACGAAACCCGTTCCACAGCCAACCTCCAGAAACCGTCGCGCATGCGGAAAGAACTTGTCCGCAAGCCCGACAAGCAGACGATTGCGTGCGGAGAACCAGAAATGTCCGGCTTCCAATTCCGTGAGTTCGTCGAACACCGCCGGGTCGAAGCCGCTGACCGTATTGGCAAGCGCTGGCGCAAACATCGATTTCCCGTCGGCTTGTGCGGCAACGTGACCGCATGCCGAACACTTCCAGCCAAGCGGCCAAATTGGTTCTTTGGCGTCAACTACCTCGATTGTACCGCAGCCCAAACATCGGCGACCTGACAAAACGTTGCTCATGCGAGGATATTTGCTCTTGTTCTCTTCAAAACGGAGGTCGTGGACCGCTGAACTCCCGGCGGCCGGAGTACAACAACGTGGATAGCGCCAAGGAGTAAAGCAGGATAGAGACTGGCTCACACGAGGTCAAACGGCTCATGCCACTTCCCACGGCAATGGACCTTGATAAGTATACCTCGACCTTCCTATGGTTGCTCCCATCGACGAACCACGGAGAGGATCTTGCGTATTTGTATCGTCCAATCCTGTTACATCCCGTGGAAGGGTTTTTTTGACCTCATTGGACGATGCGATGAGTACGTAATTTATGATAGCGCGCAATTCGTGAAGCAGCACTGGTTCAATCGCAACCGTATCAAGACGCCAAATGGCACCAAGTGGCTTTCGATCCCCGTTGTTACCAGCAGCCGCCTTGGACAACCGATCAATCAAGTCGAAATCGCAAAGCCATGGGCTGACCAGCATTGGAGCGCGATAAAACTATCCTATGGGCGGGCGCCCTTTTTCACACAATTCGAGAGTTCCATCAAAGCGTGGTACGAACAGGCGGAGAAGCAGACGCGGCTAACGAGCGTCAATGCCATCTTCCTGAACGGCATCGCCGAAATGCTTGGATTGAAGACCCGGATCGTGTCCGATGCTGTCTACCCTGCGACCGGCGACAGAATGGAACGTTTGCTGCAAATTGTTCAAGCCGCAGGCGCCACTCACTATCTCAGCGGCCCGTCGGCTCAGGCATATTTCGATGAATCAATGTTCGCGACAGCAAACATCGCCACTGAGTGGATGAGTTACGATGGCTATGCGGAATATCCGCAGCTTTACGGCGAATTCGAACACGCCGTCACCATACTCGACTTGATATTCAATACCGGCCCCGAGGCGCAACGATATTATACTTGCAAGGTCCAATAGCCGCGGGATTTGGATCCGCCACTGTCCGCCGCAAGCTCAGATCCGGCGACAAAAGTCGGCGGCAAATTGCCAAAGATCCGCATCCGGCATATTGAACTGCGCTTTCTCTCCGCGATCAAGTAACCGGACGGTTTGCAAAATCAGAGGGACCGCCGCCTCGAACTGACGGCGCCCCAGGGACGCTTCCGTGTCGGAGGCCTCAATCGAAACCTTCGCCTGGGCTATGATCGGCCCCGTATCGACACCTGCATCAATGTAGTGGACGGTTACTCCCGCGTGAGAAACGCCTGCAGCCAAGGCCTTCCTGGTAGCTCCAAAGCCGGGAAACATCGGAAGAAGCGAGAGATGCAAATTAAAGATGCTGCCATCGAAAGCCTCGATCACGCTCCCGGGAATCAAGCGATTGAAGGTGAGACCCATGCAATCGAAGCGCTCTAATTGCTGAAGCTTGAGCAATTCATCCTCAAGACAACCCGGCACAATGACCCTGCAAGGGATCCGGTTGCTCGAACAGTAAGCCGCCATCGGCTCTGTAGCGTCGGCCTTGTCGAAAACGACCATATCGAGTCTTGACGCCAGAAGGCCGGCAAGATGCGCTTCCATCACCGCCCGCGCAGCCATCCCTCTTCCACTGACGGCCCAAAGCAGCTTCACTTCTTCGACCTCGATATTTCCTTGACAACGACTCTCGGCCGACGCTTGGCCTCCGTATATATGTACGCGAGGTAAATACCGATCACGCCCAGGCAGGCGACGATGATGCCGCTCAAAAACCATATCGAAATGATGAGAGTCGTAAAACCAAGCGGGATTTTCGGGTCGAGAAACCTGAGAACGGCGTAGTAGGCCGCAAGTGCAACCGAAAAGGTGGAAATGCCGACACCGAGCAGAAACATTGCCTTGAGCGGCGCGGTCGAAAACGAAACGATAGACCTGACCGCCAGTGCAAGTCGCGCCCTTAGCGAATAGGTTGACGTCTGTCGTTGTATTCGTCGCTCAATCGGGACCGCTATTTGCTTGAAACCAACCCAATGAAACATTCCACCAAGGAATACATTGGTTTCCGGCAGCGACAAGAGCGCATCGACATACCGACGACTCATCAAGCGGACGTTGCAAATATCCAGCGGCGTATCGGCGTCGGATGCCCAGTTGAAGCAACGCCAGAACGCCCTACTGGTCGCCCTTCGCAGCGGCGATCCTTGCGAGTGATCGTGGATACCGAAAATCACGTCAGCTCCGCTCGCATCCATGAGCGTCTTGAATTCCTTCAACAACTCCGGCTGCTCTTCGAGATCGGAATCGACAAAAAACACCCGATCGCCCCGAGATTCACCGAGCCCGGCCAGAATCGCAAGATGATGGCCGAAATTTCGAGCGAGCTCGACGATCGCAATACGCGGATCTCTTGCCGCATGTGATCGCGCAAGATCGAGTGAGTTGTCCGGCGAGCCATCGTCCACAAGGATAAGCTCGTCGTCGTCTCCCATCAGCGCGAGGGAACGGGCAACGAACTCGTCGATAAAAGGGGCGCTCTTGTACAGCGTTGTGACGATGGAAACTGGCATGAAAGCACCTTCTAACCTATTGAGACTATGCAAGTAAAGTCACCACTGCTGCGAAATTGCCGCTTCGCTCCATGCATGAGCGGCACTACGGTTGCAGCTGCGCAAGCAAGCAGGCTATATCGGTACTTGTATGCATGAGAAGGGAACAACGGCGAGAGATTATCGCACGGACATCGACGGTCTTCGCGCCGTGGCGGTAACGCTAGTCCTTGGGTTTCATATTTTTCCGACCTTGCTCCCCGGTGGTTTCATCGGAGTCGACGTATTTTTTGTTATTTCCGGATTCTTGATAACCGGCATCATCACGAAAGGCATCACGCAGAAAAACTTCAGCTTTCTCGATTTTTATGCCAGGAGAGCACGACGTATTTTCCCGGCCCTCACTCTCATTCTTCTCGCTTCGCTGACGGCGGGCTATTTTTTACTTACGCCAAAGCAGTTTGAGGATCTCGGACGAGAAGCGGCCGCTTCTGCAATGTTTGTTCCGAATCTTCTGTTTTGGTCGGAGGCGGGTTATTTCGACGCAGCGGCGGCGACGAAACCTTTGCTCCATCTTTGGTCGCTCGGCATAGAAGAACAGTTCTATCTTGTTTGGCCCATCTGCCTGCTTGCTTTTCATAAACGGAGATCGGGATTCAGTCTGATCTTGCCCGGACTGGTTTTCGTATCGTTCGGCTATAGCGCTTACGCAGCGCAGCATCATTCGGCAGCCGCCTTCTATCTGCTTCCTTCGAGAGCCTGGGAGCTCGGCGCTGGCTCGCTGTTGTCGATGATGCGGCTGCTGCCCGGTCCGAGGTTGTCGAATTTAGCTTTTCTCTTCGGACTGGCCGCGATCGGACGCAGCGCTGTTACGCTTCATGGTGGCGTTCAGTTTCCGGGAGCAAATGCTGTCCCTGTCATCATCGGCTCAATGTTGATACTGGGCTTTGGAGGGTCCTCAACGTTTGCCCAGACGATCATTGGCAATCGCTACCTTCAGTACATCGGTCGCATTAGCTATCCGCTTTATCTTTGGCACTGGCCGATCCTGGTGTTCGCGCAACTCGCGAAATTCAAGCCCCTTACTGGCGTGGAAGCGATACTGGTTTTGATAGCCAGTTTGGCATTTGCGATTCTGACGCATGAATTTGTTGAAAGACCGGTCCGCGAGGTTTCCGTTCACTCTTTGCGACCGTCCGCGCTTGTCGCGACGATATCCCTGGCTGTCACCGCAGCAATCGGCGTTGCACTCGTCTATTCTTCCGGCTTCCCGGGTCGACTTCCCCCAGCCATTCAGACGGCGTTGGCTTATGAGCACTATGACTTCACTACCGACGGAAGATATCCCGATTGCTGGTTAAGCGCAGACAGAACGTTTCGTGAGATTGGCGCAACATGCATTCAACCTGGGCCAAATACCGTAGCAATATGGGGAGATTCTCACGCCGCTCGACTCACTGCTGGCCTGCGGCTCGTATTCGGACCAACTCAAGTCTCTCAATATACTCGAAATGGGTGCCCACCCATTTTAGATGTGACCACGCCTGAATGCATCGCTGGAAATAATGCCGTGCTGCAATCCATTCGCGACGGGCAGCAGAAATTGTTGATCATATTCGGGGCCTGGGAGAATTATTCGACAGATTGGTCTGCAGATTCGGACCTGTCGAAGGCACTCGTCAAAACGGTAACCGAATTGAAAAGCCACGGCGTCTCCAACATTCTCTTGTTGGGTCCGACCCCTCGCTTTGAGCCAACCCTTCCCGCAATTATTCTGAGAGTCTGTCCGGAGAGATCATGCTGGATTACATAGCTTTCTGAGCATGAGTCTGATTGAAGCGAGGCGCAGAAATGCGAGCGCCTTTCGATTGAGATTCTCCCAGTCTTTGGCGAGACGCCTGCACCGCCCGAGCC
>JBBRSX010000045.1:0-40684 GCA_038244925.1 Hyphomicrobiales bacterium
CGCAGTGGATCGGCTTCTTCGCCTGGAACGCCGGCATGGCGATGGGCGGCATCGCGCGGGTGTCGCAGATCCAGTTGCTGCAACCCTTCATCACCTTTGCGCTGGCGTCGCTCTTCAACGGCGAAACCATCACCCTGCAGATCCTGCTGTTCGCCTCCGCCGTGGTCGCAACGGTGGCGATCTCGACGCGCACCCGTGGACGGGCATCGCCCGCGCCAGCCAAACAGGATCGCGAACCGCCTCAGTTGGCGGCCTCCTGATCGATCAGCGATGGATGACTGGCCATCAATTCGGCCTGGGTCTTTTCTGACCGGATGGCACGCAGCAGCACCCTCGCCGTCTTCATATGCCCCGCCTTTACCGACAGGCCGATAATCTGGCTCACCGAAACGTCGCGCATGGAATCGTCGGAAATCTGCTTGGCGATTTCGAGGGCGTGCTTGACCGCGGCCTGGTAGCGCTGGCCGTCCTCGGCCCTCTTCTGCTCGGCCTTGCGGCCGCTGGCTGACGCCATGGCTTCGGCAATGGACGCGGCTGACACGCAAATCTCGCGAATCCTCTGCGCCGCCCCGATGTCGCCAAGCGGCTGATCAGAAACAACTTCCCAGATATCTGGTGGCTGATCTTTCTGGAACCAGCGCATGGCGTGAGCCCCTTCGATGCCGGAAATATATTCCGGCATCGAGACGACTTGCAAGTTTGCGCGTTTACTCCGCTGCCGAGATGCGGCCGAACTCCGTGGCCTGCCGCTCGAACAGCCCGCGATAGATTCCGCCCGCGTACGCCTTCAGCACGGCATGGGTGCCCTGCTCGACAATCTCGCCGCGGTCGAACACCAGGATCCGGTCGAGGCTGCGCACCGTAGATAGCCGGTGCGCGATCACGATCGAGGTGCGGCCTTTCATCAGCCGCTCCATCGCCTGCTGGATCAACCCTTCCGATTCCGAATCGAGACTCGACGTCGCCTCGTCCAGAATCAAGACCGGCGCATCGGCCAGGAACGCCCGCGCCAATGCTACGCGCTGCCGCTCGCCGCCCGACAGCTTGACGCCGCGTTCGCCGACCAGCGTGCCGTAACCTTTTGGCAGCCGCAGGATGAACTCATGCGCGTTGGCGAGCCGCGCCGCCTGCTCGATCGCCGCCATCGAGGCGCCGGGCCGGCCATAGGCGATATTCTCGGCCAGCGTCCGGTGGAACAGGATCGGCTCCTGCTGCACGATCGCGATCTGGCTGCGCAACGAATGCTGCGTCGCCTGCGCGATATCCTGACCGTCGATCAGGATTTTTCCGCCGCCGATATCGTAGAGCCGCTGCACCAGCTTGACGAAGGTGGTCTTGCCAGAGCCGGAACGGCCGACCAGACCGACCCGCTCGCCGGCCCGGATGTCCACCGACAGACCGTCATACAGCGGCGTGCGATGACCGCCATAGTGGAAGGTCACGGCATCGAACACGATGCGCCCGCCCTGGATGTCGATCGGCGTCGCATTTTCCACGTCGGCAATGCCGATCAGCTCGCCATGGATCGCAACCAGCTCTTCCATGTCGTTGACCGAGCGCTGCAGGTTGTTGATGTGCATGCCGACGTCGCGCAGATAGGCGTGGATGATGTAGTAGCTTGTCAGCACATAGGTGACGTCGCCCGGCGAGGCGCGGCCCGCGATCCACAGCAGGATCGCGCCGCCGATCACCGAGCCGCGAAAGCACAGCAGCACCGCGAGCTGCGCCGTCGAGGTGTAGTTGTAACGCAGCCAGGTCCGCCGCACGCGCCGGCGCCAGCGGCCGATGACGTCCTCCAGCCGCGCATCCTCACGGGCTTCGGCGCCAAAGGATTTCACCACCGCGTTGCAGCTCAGCGCATCCGCCAGCGTGCCGCCGACCTTGGTGTCCCAGGCATTGGAGACTCGCGCGGCCGGCGCGATGTAATTGACCGAGAACGCGATCGTCATCGAGACATAGACCAGCGTGCCGACCGCGATCACCGCGCCGAGCACGGGCCAGTGCAATCCGAGCAGCACCATCGAGCCCAGCAACACCAGCAGCGACGGCGCCAGCGCCATCAGGATGGTGTCGTTGAGCAGGTCGAGCGCCCACATGCCGCGGGTGATCTTGCGCACCGTCGATCCGGCAAACGAGTTGGCGTGCCAGTCGGTCGAGAAGCGCTGCACCCGCATGAAAGCATCGCGCGCGATGTCGGACATCAGTTTCAGCGTGAATGGCACGATCGCCTGCAAACCGATCAGGCGCAGGATCATCGACAGCAGGCCGAGCGCGACGATGCCGCCAAACGCCATCAATGCGGCATGTCGCGCCTCCTGATCGGCCGCGCCCAAGGTCAGTGCATCGACCAGTTGGCCCGAGAACACCGGCATGAACAGATCGGCCGCGGTCGCACCGAGGAAGCCGCCGGCGACCATGGCCGCGCGGCGCGGCTGTTCGAGCCAGTGCCGGAACACGAACGGGATCACCACGCGTATTGCCGCGGGACGCTTGTTGAGTTTTGCAGTCATGGCATCATCCGGCTGCGGCCACGCGCACACCGGCTCCATCTGGACGACGCAGGACGGCTTCAAACCGAACGCAAGCGCCGTTAAATTGACAGGTAACTTGTTGGGAAGCTTTGAAGATCGGGAAATCTGAAGGCCCGATCGAAGCTGGTGGAGCGCGCCCTCAAAGGGCGAGACAGGCGTCCAGCATAAATATCGAACGCGGACGGGCGGTCTGCGAAATAGACGAAATCATGCAAATCTCCCCGGTTCGAGTGAAAATGCGCTGCTTATAAATGCATCAGGCGCAATTTGCAATATGACAAGCGCGTGAGTGGGCTCGCGCGCGGCGTATGCGGCCGAAAGGCCTCAGTGCCCGCCCCCGCCGCCCGCTGCGGACACCGGCGGTTTCTTCAGCAGCATGACCAGCACGCTGAGGCTGAAATAGAAGATGGTCAGCATGAAGAAGGCGTCGCCGAAGCCCATCACCACCGCCTGACGGTGCACGATCTGCGACAACTGCTTCATCGCCATGACAGCGGCGTCGCCCATGCCCTGCAAGCGCTGGGTGAACATGTTGAGGGTCTCGGTGGCGGTGGCGTTGCCCCAGTGCACGCGCTCCTGCAGCCGTGCGATATGCAGATCGGTGCGTTCGTTCAGCACCTGGTTGATGACAGCCAGTCCCAGCGCGCCGCCGAGGTTGCGCGTCAGGTTGAACAGGCCGGAGGCGTTCTTGACCCGCTCCGGCGCCAGCGTTCCGAGCGCGATGGTATTGGTCGGCACCATCGCGAACATCATGCCGATGCCGCGCAGGATCTGCGGCACCAGCAATTCGTAGAAATCGTAGTCGCGGGTGATCCAGGTCATCTGGTACGAGCCGAGCGCGAAGATGCAGAGTCCGGCCGCGATGATGTAGCGCATGTCGACCTTCAGCATCAGCCGTCCCACGATCGGCGCGGTCAGGAACATGGCGATCCCCGATACGAACATGGTCTCCCCAATCATCAGCGCGCTGTACCCGCGCACTTCGGCGAGATAGCGCGGATATATGTAGGTCAGGCCGTAGAGCCCGACGCCGATGCAGAACGAAAGCAGGCAGCCGACGCCGAAATTGCGGTCGTTGAAGGCCCTGATGTCAACGATCGGCTCGCGCGCGCTCAGCACGCGCCAGAAAAAGGCGATCGCCGAAACCGTACCGACCGCCGCGCAGGTCGCGACCGACGTGTCCTGCAGCCATTCATACTGTGGACCTTCTTCCAGCACATATTCCAGCGAGCCGAGAAAGCCCGCCATGAACAACAGGCCCCACCAGTCGAAATGGTCGAGCAGCGCGAAATTCGGTTTGTCGAAATCCACCAGCGCCAGCACGCCGATGGTGATGCCGATGCCGGGCACGATGTTGATGAAGAACAACCAGTGCCACGACATCATGTCGGTGATGTAACCGCCGACCGTCGGCCCGATGGTCGGCGCCAGCGTCGCGACCAGGCCGATGATGGGACCCACGATGTAGAATTTTTCGCGCGGGAATACCGTATAGGCGGAAGCGAACACGGTGGGGATCATGCCGGCGCCGAGAAATCCCTGGATCGCGCGCCAAAAGATCATCTGCTCGATGCTGGAGGCGAAGCCGCAGAAGAAGCTCGCGATGGTGAAGCCGGAGGCCGAAATCGCAAACAGCAGCCTGGTGCCGAGTGCGCGCGACAGGAATCCGGAGAGCGGGATCGCGATCACCTCGGCGATCAGATACGAGGTCTGCACCCAGGAGACTTCACTGGAAGAAGCCGAAAGCCCGGCCTGGATTTCCGACAGCGACGCCGAGACGATCTGGATGTCCAGGATCGACATGAACATCCCGAACACCATGATGAGAAACGCAAACAGCCGCCGCGGCGGAATCCGCTCCGACGCCGGCGCCGCGGGGTTCATCATCGAAGGCGGAGCGGTGGTGGCGTCGGCCATGATCTGCTCGGGACATCCGCCGGGTTGATCGCTCCGGCCTCAGGAATGACGGCGCAAGAACCAATCAGAAATTACTGCGGGTGAACCATCGCCGGCGCATCGAGATCGGTATCGCTGTCGGCGTCGGCCGCGCCCAGCCTGGTATCGACGGTGGTGTAGACCGACATGCCCGCGCGCAGCAGGTTCTGTTTGGCCACATCCTTCGGCACGCGAATGCGGACCGGCAGCCGCTGCACGATCTTGGTGAAGTTACCGGTGGCGTTGTCTGGCGGCAGCAGCGTGAACACCGAACCCGCCGCCGGCGAGATGCTGTCGACGGTGCCGGCGAATTTGCGCAGGCCGTAGGCATCAACCTTGATCGTGACCGGCTGGCCCGGGCGGATGCGCTTGAGCTGGGTTTCCTTGTAATTGGCGTCGATGAAGACGTCGTTGAGCGGCACCACATTGGCCAGCCGCTGACCGGCCTGAATGAAGTCGCCGGTGTTGACCATGCGGTTGGAGAAGGTGCCGTCGACCGGCGCGCGCACCGAGGTGAAAGCGAGGTCGCGCTCGGCTTTCGCCAGCGAGGTCTTGAATTCCGCGAGCTGGGCCTGCGCTTCCGCCTGCTGCGCCTTGGTGACTTCGACGTTGTCGCGCGCCGCGTCATAGGCCGCCTGCGCGGCCTTCACCGCCGCCACGCCCTGGTCGCGGCCGGCTTCGGATTGTTCGAACGTCGCGCGCGAGGCAAATCCCTTGGTGCTGAGCATTTGCTGGCGGTCGTAATCGAGGCCCGCGCGCTTCAACCCTGCTTCCGCGGAAACCAGCTGCGCCTTCGACTGTTCAGCCGCACTTTCCATCGCCGTGGCCTGGCGGCCGATGCGATCGATGGTGGCCTGCTGGGTCGCGATTTTGGAGCGCGCGGCATCCACCGCGATCAGGTAATCGCCGTCGTCGATCTTGAAGATCACGTCGCCCGTACGAACGATGCTGTTGTCGGCGGGCAGGATCGCCGCGACATGGCCCGCCACCCGCGCGCCGAGCGTGGTGTTGTTGGCGCGGACATAGGCGTCGTCGGTCGAGACATAGAAGCGGCCGACGAACAGGAAGTAGACGCCGTAGCCGATGGCCGCGAGCGCCAGCAATCCGAACACGCCCATCATGATGAATTTACGCTTGCCCGATTTAGGCGCAGCAACTGCCGGATGTTCGGGGGCGGGGGCGGCCGGCGCCTCTGCGGGACGGCGCTTGGTTTCTTCCGCAACGTGAGTCCGCAACTGATCCGCCAGTTGGGCGGTGGCGTCACGCGACACTTCGTCCTCCGCCGTTTCCGGCCCGGTACGAACGACGCGTGCTGCCTGGTCTCTCGCTGCGGCCATTACCGGCCTCCCCATCCAGATTTCGCGATGCGACTGAGGCCAAAAACCGGCCACACGGGCACCGTCACCCTAAAAATAGCATTGACCGAACCGTTCGGTCAAGATATAATTTTACCCACCGGACCATAGACCGAAAAACCCTTCCCGCCTGTATTCCGGGTTGAAATCTTTCGCGAGAAGATAAACCAATGGTTGCAGCCGTTCCACACACGTTTCCAGCCGCCGCCGAGGAAGATTCGGCGAAGCGCCGGCAGATTCTCGATGGCGCCCGCAAGGTGTTCATGGATCTCGGCTTTGACGGCGCCAGCATGAACGAGATCGCGCGGGCGGCCGGCGTTTCCAAGGGCACGCTGTACGTCTACTTCGCGGACAAGAACCGGTTGTTCGAGGCCATCGTCCAGCAAGAAGGGCTGGCGCACGGACAGGTCGTGTTCAATTTCGACCCCGGGCGCGATGTCGAAACCACGCTGCGCGAATTCGGCAAGACCTATATCGAGCTGGTATGCCGGCCAGGCGGCGGCTCAGCCATCCGCACCGTAATGGCGATTGCCGAGCGGATGCCGGATGTCGGTCGCCGCTATTACGAGAACGTGCTGGAAAAGACCATCAACCGCCTCGCCGATTATCTGCAGGCGCATGTCGGGCCGAACGATCTTGCGATCGAAAACTGCCAGCTCGCGGCGTCGCAGTTTCACCAGATGTGCCAGGCCTCGCTGTTCCTGCCGTTCGTGTTTCAGGCCGCCCCCGCCCCTTCGCCCGAGCGCATCGCAGAGGTGGTCGAGAGCGCAACGCGGATGTTCATGGCGGCCTATCGGGCGAAGCCGGTGTAATCCGGCGCCTTCGTCATGGCTGGGCTTGTTGTCCCGGCATCGCGGGCGGCTGGATTTACATTCTGACCGACCAGCCAAACGGCATCCCCTATCTCGGCACGACCAACACCAGGTCCCAACGTGTATTCGAGCATCGTTCTGGATTTTTGAGACGGTTTCACTAAACAGCAGGTGACGCGGCTCGTCATTGGGACGATCTTTTCAATATCGCAAAGAAGAAAGTAGGACGTGGATGGCCGGGAGCGCAGACAAGCTCACGGTAGTCTGCGCAAGGCAGACTACCGTGCCCGGCCATGACGGTTACGTATTGCAATCACGGGGAATTGCGCCTGCGGACCCGCGCGTCGATTTGACATTTCATTCCGTTTTGTCAAAATCGACAAATGAGCTCCCGCGCCCGAATTATCGATGCCGCCATCACGGTGTTCCGCCGGCAGGGATTCCGCCGTTCGTCGATCGAGCAGGCGGCAGAGGCCGCGGGCCTGACGCGGCAGGCGCTGTATCATCATTTCAAGTCCAAGGAGGCGCTGTTCCGCGCCGTCATCGAGCGGCTGTATGAAGCCGCGTTCGCCGCCGAGACGGCCGCCGTTGCCGCCGCCGAGAAGGCCGGCGATAGCCTCGCCGACGTCATCGTCGCCTCGGTCAGCGCCAAGCTCGGGCAATTGGCAAAATCCCTCGACGGCTCGCCCCATGTCGAGGAACTGTTCTCCGAACACCTCGCGCAGGCCCGCGACCTCTACCAGAAGTACGCCACCGCTCATGCCGAGCAACTGGCGGCGACGATCGCGCGGATCTGCCGCAAACAAAGCCTCAGCCTCAACGCCGGAATGACGCCGCGCGAGTTCGCGCGCTGCATCGAGATGACGGTCAACGGCACCAAATCCGCCTACCCCGCGATGCAGCCGGCGAACGCCTTTCTCAGGGATCTCGACGTCATGCTGCGGACCTTCGTTGCCGGCGCGGTGAGTCCGGCGAAGCCGCGCGCCGCCAAATCGAAGCCAGCGAGAAAATCTGCAAAGAAATCCGCAAGAAAATCCGTCAGTAAAACCCGGAGAGATCGCAAATGAACACGATGACGATCAACGGCCGCACGGCGCCCCTGCCCGACGATCCCGATACATTGCTGATCGATGTCGTGCGAGATGCGCTCGACCTCACCGGCACCAAGCTGGTATGCGGGGCCGGCGTCTGCGGCGCCTGTACCGTGCTGGTCGATGGCGCCCCGGTCGTCAGCTGTCTGCTGCCGGCCCACGCCGCGGCCGACAAGCAGGTCACAACCGTCGAAGGCATCGGCGCTGCAAAGCTGCACCCGGTGCAGAAGGCCTTCATGGCACACGACGCGCTGCAATGCGGGTTCTGTACCCCGGGCTTCATCGTCGAGGCCGCGGCCTTTCATGACTACTGGCGGGCGACCAGGGGCACGGCGGTGCCGTCGCGCGAGGAAATCGGCGCGGCATTGTCCGGGCATCTATGTCGTTGCGGCGCCTATGACGGCATCTTCCGCGCCGTCGCCGACGCCTGCGCCGGCCGCTTCGACGGCGACGAGACCGCCGCTCCGCGCATGGAAGCGCGCGACAAGGTGACGGGAGCCGCGAAATACACCGTCGACATCCACCATGACGGCCAGCTCGAGGGCGTGATCCTGCGTTCGCCGTTCGCCCATGCGCGGATCGGCGAACTCGATCTCGCGCCGGTGCGCGCGATGGCCGGCGTCAGCGCCGCGATTTCGCTGCTCGGCGACGACCGCGTGGTTCGCTTTGTCGGCGCCCCCATCGCCGCCGTCGCCGCGAGCGATCGCAAAACGGCTCTCGCCGCCATCGCCGCGATCAAGATCAGCAGCGAAAAGCTGCCGTCGGTCATCGGACTGGAGGAAGCCCGCAAGCCCGATGCGCCGGTCGTGTTCGAAAAGCCCGATCGCAAGAAGGCCGGCAACGTCTCCGAAGGCGGCGGCTCGCCGGCGCCGTGGAAGGGAAATATCCGCGGACCCTCGGCGGCGTTTTCCAAGAAGCCGAAACAAGTGCAGAGCTGGGTCGAAGGCGCGCGCGCGGCGAAAAATCCGTTGCTGGTCGAGGGCATCTTCCGGACCGGCACCCAGTCGCATGCCTGCCTGGAGCCGCATGCCGCGGTCGCGCGCTTCGACGGCGAGATGCTGACGGTGCACGCCTCGACCCAGGCGGTGTTTCATCTGATGGAGCTGATCGCCAAGCGCTTCAAGCTCGCCCACGACAAGGTGCGCGTCATTGCCGATCATGTCGGTGGCGGCTTCGGTTCGAAGAGCGCCCTCGGCATGGAGACCATTGCCGCGATCGAACTGGCACGCGCGGCAAGAGCGCCGGTGCGCGTCGCCTTTGACCGGCACGAGGAATTGTCGGTGACCGGCTATCGCCCGGCCGCCGAAGTCAAGATCGCGCTGTTGCCGTCCGAGCATGGCGAATTGAAAGCGCTGTCGCTCACCGCCTATGCCGACACCGGTGCGGCGACCAACTCGACGATCGCAGCATTGGCGCGTCTGATCTATCCGGCGGAAGCTAAAGCGCTTGCCGATTTCGACGTCATCAGCAATCTGCCGCCCGGTGCGGCGTTTCGCGGGCCCGGCGGACCGCCGATGGCGTTCGCGCTGGAACAGGCGATCGACGAAGCTGCGCTGCGGATGAACGCCGATCCGATCGCGCTTCGCAAACGCTGGGATCCCGATCCGAACCGCCAGCGTCTCTATGACTGGGCGATGGGATTGGAAGTCTGGCGCAACCGCAAACCGGCGGCGTTGCAGACCGGACGCTATCGCCGCGGTGTCGGCGTCGCCACCGGTTACTGGCTCTATCTGTGGCAGCCCGGCTCCAAGGTCGAGGTCGCGGTCAAGGGCGGTCGGCTTGTTGCGAGCACCGCGACGCAGGATATCGGCACCGGCACCCGCAGCGTGATCGCCAACACGGTCGCCCGCGAGTTCGGGTTGGAGCCGCACGAGATCGAGGTCAGGATCGGCGATTCCAGATTGCCGGAGGGACCGGGTTCGGGCGGCAGCCGGGTGACGGCCTCGGTGATCCCGCCGACGCTGCTGGCAATTGCAAAACTGAAAGCGTCGATCGAACAGAATGCGAAGCGAAAGCCGGTTCCCGGCTCCAACGCGCCATGGCGCGAACTGCTCGCGGCATCGCCAGATCTCGCAGCCTCTGGCGAGCGGCCGGAAGACAGCAAGCAGACGGCGCCGGGAATCGAGTCACCGCTGAAACAGGTCGGCCTGCTCGGCTGGATCTTCGGCTGGATGATGCGCCGCTTTTCCAATCTGGCGATCGGCGCCGGCGTGCCGAGCTCAGTGCAGGTGATCGAGGTCGAGGTCGACACCTGGCTCGGACATGTACGCGTCGTCAGCGTTCATACCGGCATTGCCATCGGCAAGGTCGTGGCCCCCGCGCTGGCGCGCAGCCAGGCCGCCGGCTCGGTGATCCAGGGCATCGGCTACGCGCTGTACGAAGCGCGCGAGATCGACAGCCGCACCGGCGACGTGCTCTCGAGCGGAATGGAGGATTATCGCATCCCCGGCATCTCGGACACGCCCGACATCGACGTGCATTTCGA
This sequence comes from Hyphomicrobiales bacterium, assembly GCA_038244925.1. GTDB lineage: Bacteria > Pseudomonadota > Alphaproteobacteria > Rhizobiales > Xanthobacteraceae > Bradyrhizobium. The sequence continues at coordinate 10,210 of JBBRSX010000045.1, forward strand.
CGAAGGCGGGTTCGGCCACGTGCTCGGCGGCAGCGTCGGCATTGGCGAGGTCGCGACCGTGCCGACCTCGCCGGCGGTCGCCAACGCCGTCTGCAACGCCACCGGCATCCGCTTGACGGAGCTGCCGATCCGGCCTGATCGTTTGATTGCCGCACTCAAAGGGAGGGCCGCCGCATGACCGCCGCAACCATGACCGCCGCCACCAAGATTCCCGAATTCCGCGCCGCCGGTACTGACCTTTCCGAGCGTCGCCGCAGCGGCGTATCGAGCGGACCGTTGATCGATATCGCCGTAGACCCCGAAATGACGGGCCTGCTCTGGGGCGCGGACGAAACGTTGCGCATCGGCGCTTCCACGACCATTGCCGCCATCGTCGCCGACATCAGGCTTGCCGCCGCCTATCCCGGCGTTGCGGCTTCGGCGCAAGGTTTGGCGACGCCGCAGATCCGGCACCTCGCCACGCTCGGCGGCAATCTCGCGCAACGCTCGCGCTGCTGGTACTACCGCGATCCCCACATCGCCTGCCTGAAGAAAGGCGGATCGGCCTGCCCGGCTCGAACAGGCAATCATCTCTACGGCGTCGCCTTCGATCTTGGCCCGTGCGTGGCGCCGCATCCATCCACCATGGCGGCGGCGCTGCTGGCGTATGACGCCACTGTTGTCACCGACAAACGCGGCCGCTTGACGATGGCGGAGGTCTTCGGCGACGGCTCCAACGGCGCCTCCGACAACGCTCTGCAACCGGGCGAACTGATCAAGGGCGTCGACCTGCCGGCGCCAATGGCCGGCGAGCGCGCGCTCTACAAACGCGCCATCAGCCGCACCCACGCGGAGTGGCCCTTGGCCGAAGTCTGCGCGCGCGCCGTGATCAAGGACGGCACGTTCCAGTTCATCCGCCTCACCGCGGGCGGGGTGGCGCCAGTGCCGTTGCGGCTCGTAGCAGTCGAAGCCGCCCTGCAGGGCAAAGCGGCCAATGCCGCGAACATCGCCGCTGCTGCCGAACAAGCTGTCGCCGGAGCAAAACCGCTGCCGATGACCGGCTACAAGCTCGATCTGCTGAAAGGCGTGGTGCAGGATCTGCTGGAGCGGCTGGCAAGGTAAGTTCTACCGCCCTCTTGCATCGATGGTAGAAAATCTATATATTTCTACCATCGATAAGGATCCACGCCATGCATTTGAACATCAAGAACGATGAAGCGCACAAACTTGCTACGGAACTCGCGCAGCTTACTGGCGAGAACCTGACATCAGCCGTCACAATGGCGCTTCGCGAACGCTTGGCCCGGGAGCGCCGGCGCCGGAACACCGACGATGTCGCAGCACGGTTGATGAAGATCGGCAACCGTTATGCCGCATTGCCTGATACCGGACGAACTCCCGACGAGATTCTCGGCTATGACGAATACGGGCTGCCGACGTGATCGTGGTCGATAGCTCAGCCGTCGTCGCGATTTTCCGTCAGGAAGATGATGCCGCACATTACGCAGGTCGCATTGCGATCGACGATGATCCGATCATGTCAGCCGCCAACATTGTCGAAACATCAATCGTCTTGCGCGGACTGAAGAAAATTTCTCCCGGCAAGGCCGAACAGTGGCTCGACGACTTCATCAAGACAGCAGGAATTCGGATCGAACCCGTAACGCTCGAACAGGCGCGTGCTGCACGCTCGGCTCACGTCCGGTTCGGGAAAGGGACCGGCCACGGTGCTGCATTGAATTACGGAGATTGTTTTGCGTACGGGCTTGCAAAGGAAATGAATGCCCCGCTGCTATGCAAGGGGAAGGATTTCCCTTTGACCGACGTCGGCCTCGCCTGATGGGACTTCCGCCGCGCGACGCGAAGAGCGCGGGATGGACTGACATCGCTAACCCGCCCGAGGAGTTCACTCGTCCTCGAACTCGTCTTCCTCGTTGACCTTGCCGGCCTTGTGCGGGCGCGGCGGCGGTTTCCGGCCGCCGAGCGATCCGGTGACGAACGGTTCGCGCGAGGCGTAGGGATTGCGGCCGCCGGCGCGGGCGGCGATCTCTTCGCCGGAGACGGCCGCCGGCTGGCAGATGACGCGGCGCGAGGCGCGGCGCATCAGGTCGACGTGAATGTGATCGTAGTGATAGACGTTCGATCCCGGCGCCAGCACGGTGTTGAACTGCTGGCAGGCTGCACCCTGCACGTCGCGCAGAAAGCCCTGCTCTTCCGGCATGCCTTTCCAGCCGTCCTTCACCGACACGCGCCGGCCGTCGGCGAGCACGAAAGCGGCGATATCGAGCGCGTTGCCGAAGGCGTGTTCGGAAATATGCGCGTTCGAATTGCCGTTCATGCCGCGGCAGGAATAGGCGGAGATCTGCTTGATCTCGGCCACGCGAACGCCGAACCAGCGCTGCGCCGCCGGCTGCACGGAATCGGCGAGCCAGCGATCCAGTGCCGACACGATCGGACAGGCCAGCGTCGCGGTCGGCTTGATCGCGACGGGACCGACCGTATTGACGGCATTGCCTTGCGCGGGCCCGAGCCGCGGCGGTTGCGCGTATGGCGGAGAATAAGGCGCCTGCGATGGCGGCGCGGCGTAGCGATCGCGCGGCGGATAGGCCGTCGCGCGCTGGTACGACGGCTGCCCCGGCGTCGCTTCGGCCGGTAGATCGATTTCCTCTTCCTGCGCAGCGACGCCCGGCGCCGACAGCGAGATCGGTCCGTTCGAGGGGACAGCATAGGTAGGCTGGCGCAGCGCCCTGTCCGAATAGCCGCCTTGATAATTGCCCTGATAACTTCCTTGCGGCGCCGCTGGCGGCGGCGGCGAGATCGGCCAGCGCGGTTGGTTGCCGATGTTGCCCGGCGGGCGCAGGTCGTCGGCAAAGCCGAAGCTTGCAGCGCCCTCGCCGAGAGCCGCGACCTTGAGGGGAAATTCCGCGCCGCACATGCCGGGACCCGAAATCGGGTCGATCCGGACCAGTTCCGGGCTTTCCTTGACCGCGCCGGACTTCAGGCATGCGATTTCGGCCTCGGCTCGCCACGGTTCGCGCTCGGCGGACTGAAAAAATCCGCGCCCGCAACCCGCTAGCGATACAAGGACGAAGGAGCCGACGAGATACAAACGAACTCCGCGCGTCATCCGGCGCACGTTCAACCAATTTATTTAAAGACTTATCAACGCCTTGATTTTACGAATTTTTTACCATGTTGCCGGGGACGACCGGCTGTGGAGATCCCGGGAGTGACAGCAACGCTGACTTTTTCCGCCGGGAACGACTTGCTAGCTTGACGCATTATTGCGGATACGACGTGAACCAAGGGAGGGCGTTCCCATGACTTTCGTCAGCAGATTGAGCGTTGTAACCGCGTATGTCGCCTTTGCCTTCGTCGGTGCCATCGTGCTCGGCGTCATCTAGGCATCCCGTCCAGATCCCGAACCCTCGCCCGGTGGCCTTGTCACCGGGCGTTTTCGTGGGCGGGCGCCGGAATCACGCCGGAGCGACTTCAGCACTTAGTCGAAATTCGAACAGCTCGATCCGGTGATGCCGCCGATCTCAAAATCCCGGCACATCAATCCGGGATTATCAGGATCGGGATAGCGATCGTCGCGTTTGGCGCGCTCGCGAATGGTGTGGCCGAAGCGCCAGCCATGCGACTGCATGCAACGCTTGTATTGTCGCGACGTCGCCATGCCGTTCTGCGGCGCGCCGAGTTGCGCATCGCAGATCGCGGCGTCGGCATGCAGCGCATCGTCGCCGCGCGGCTGCTTCAGGGTGTTGTTGTAGATGTCGTTGTCGGCATGCGCGGCGGTCGCGCCTGCGAGCATCAACAGAATGACCAGCGCCGTGCGCTTCATGATCGATCTCCATCTTTCGCCAACAGCGGTTAAGCTATCGGTCGGTTGCGATGGAGCGGCCGTTCAGATGCAATCGATTGCAAATTGGACACGCAACTGCCGCCTTACGACCGCGGCGCGTTGGAAACCTGCCGCGAGGTCATCAGGCTTGCGGCGCGGCCGGTGATCCGGCTCCAGTTGTTGCCGGAGCAGTAGAAGCGGCCGAGGGCGCAGGCTTCGACACGCAGCGTATTCGACGTCTTCATGTCCATCGTGCCGTAATAAGTGTCGCCGCTGTCCTGGCTGTAGACGCTGCCGGTCCATTGCGTGTCGTTTTTCGGTTTCATGTTGATCAGCACCGCTTCGCCGCGGTCGTCGGACGATGAGTTGAGCACGTAGCCGCACAATGCGTTGCCGCATTTGGCGATCCGCACCGCGCCCCTGCTTTCGGTCTGCCAGTCGCCGACAGGCGAATCGGCTTCGTCTTGCTCGACCTCGTTCGAGACCCGTGCAATCGGTGACGCAGGCCGTACGACTTCGGCCGGTGTTGCGATCGGCGGCGGCGGCGGAACGGGAATCGCGACCTGCTGAACGGGCGGCGGCGGGGCCGGCGGGACGGGAATCGCGACCTGCTGCACCGGTGGCGGAGGCGGCGGCGCGGCGACGATCTGGGTCGCGGCGGCGGCCGGCCTGTACACGGCCGGTGGCGGTGACGCGACGATGGTTTGAACCGGCTGAACATTGGCAGGCGGCGGCGGAGGCGTAACCGTCTGCGGCGCCGGAGGCGCTGGCTTCGCCGGCGCGGCGTTATCGTCATCGAACCGGTCGCCCTTGCGGCGGGAATCAACCGATACCGAGGCGCAGGAGGTCGAGCGGCAATGCGGGGAGGCTTCGATGTGGATCCGATGGCCGCCGACGGAAAATGAAATCGAGCTGCCGGCATGCGCGGACGGGCTGAACGCCATCAGCGCGGCGAGAAAATAAAGTCGTTTCATCGGAGCCCTCCCGCAGATCACGTCGCGACACTAATCTCCGGCAACCCCCGCTGGATGTGATTTGAATCACCTCACCGTTCCGTGACTCCGGTCACCGCTCCGTGACCTAGGAGGCACGCGCCTTGTGACGCGCATCACAGAAAATGCCGCCGGCGAGGCCTAGGGTTTCGGCAAGTTCAACGCCAACCCGTTCACACGCCGCTCAGGAGGCACCCATGAAAAAGCTCTACATCATCGCCGCGCTGCTGATGGCCACCACCTCGGCGCATGCCGGAAGCGGCCTTTCGTTCGAGATCAACGGCGAGCGCATTCGCGTCGAAGCGCCGCGTCACTGCAATGCGATCTCCTGCATCAAGATTACGGCGCCCGGATATTCCGGCACCGTCGGCAATATCGATTTCAAGGGCATCGGCTCCAAGAGCAAGGACGATGACATCGCCGACACCACGCCGGCGAAACCCGCCCCCGCGCCGGTTCAGGCCGCCGCGCCGCAGCAGGTGGCGCCCGCCGCCCCCGCAGCAACCTACACGCCGGCTCCCGCGCAGTCCGTCGCATCCAATGCCCCGGTTCAGGCCGATGTCGCGGCACCGGCGCCCGTTGCGGCGCCTGCGCCGGTCGCCGTCGCCCCGGCACCGCAGCCGGCCCCGGTTGCCGCCGCACCTGTTTCCGATCCGACCTCGCCGCTCGGCGTCTGGGCGACCGAAGAGAACAAGGGCAACGTGCGCATCGAACAGTGCGGCGCCAATCTCTGCGGCTATTCCGTCAAGAGCGGCGAAAAGATCCTGATCAGCATGAAGCCGGAAGGCAGCAAGTGGGCCGGCCGCATTCACGATCCCGACAGTGGCCGCAACTACGACTCGACGATGGCGATGAAGGGCACCGCTTCGCTCCGCGTCCAGGGTTGCGCCTTCGGCGGCATGTTCTGCGGCGGCCAGACCTGGAAGCGCGTCAGCTAACGATCTCCCCGAGCAGACTTGGGGCCCCGTGAAATCTCACGGGGCCGCTTTTTTGTTCGCGCCGGGCAAATCGTTTTGGCTTGATCGCGGTGTCCTGCCGTGACAACAAAACGGCGACGTTCATCCCGCGTTCAGCCGGGCAAAGCTGTTATCGCCGCTCCGCGCTTTGCCAACCCCTCGTTGCCCCCTCGCTATTTGGAATTCCCCTGATGCAGCGCCTGCTGTCCTCCGCGCTCCTGCTGCTGGTCTGCAGTATGCCAGCAACCGCGGAGACTGTTCCGCAGGCCGCGTCTGATCAGGTCCAACTGGCGCAGGCGCAGCCCGCGCAACCGGCGGCGCCCGCCGCAGCCACCCCTGATCCCGCCGCACCCGCCGCCGACGCCCAGGCACCGGAAGAGCCGATCGGCAACGTCGCCACCGTGGTCGGCACCGCCAATGTGGTCCGCAACAACGCGACCACGCCGCTCAAGGTCAAGGACGACATCTATCTCAACGACGTGGTGCAGACCGGCGTCAGTTCCTCGCTCGGCATCACCTTCATCGATGCCACCACCTTTAATCTCAGGGCGAGCACACAGATCACCATTGATACCTACGTCTATGAGGACGGCGGCAAGAACAATGCCGGCGTCTTCGACGTCGCCAAGGGCACTGCCGCTTTTGTCGCCGCCGCCGTCGCCAAGACCGGCGACATGAAGATCACGACGCCATCAGCGACGCTCGGCATTCGCGGCACCACCGGCCTCGTCGAGGTGCCGGAAGGTGGTGGCACTGCCGGCGTCAACAACGTCAAGCTCTATCCCGACGCCGACGGCAAGGTCGGACGGATCGAGGTCAATGACCGTTCCGGCGCGCGGCTCGGATTCCTGACGCAAGGCGCCAGCGGCTTTGCCATTCGACCCGGCATGGGCGGCGCACGTTTCGCCGCGGTGCCGCTGACGATTACGCCGCAGATGATTCAACGCGACCAGGGTTTTGTGCGTCAGGTTCACTCGACGCAAACTCTCGGCCGCCAGGTCGTGACGCAGCAGCGTGATTTCCGCCGCGCCAATCCCAGCTTCGTCAATCCGAACCGCCCGATTCGGCAGCAGCAACCCGGCGGCCAGCGGCCCAATGGCGCGCCCGGAGCGAACCGGCCCGGACAATTGCAGCAACAGCCGGGTCAACCGAACCGTCCCGGGCAGCAACAGCAGCCGGGCCGACCGAACCGGCAGGGCCTGCAGCAACCGGGTTCGCCGGGACAGCCCGGCACGACACCGCGCACCGGTCGACCGGAATCGCTAACGCGACCGGGATCGCCGACGCAGCCGGGCATCACGCCGCGCGGAGGACAACTGCAACAGCCGGGCACACCGGCTCCGCCCGGCCTGCCGCCGCGTACGGGACAACTGCCACCATCCGGTCCGCCATCACAGCCCGGTCTGCCGCCACGCGCAGGACAACTACAGCCAGGTCTGCCCGCGCAAACCGGCGCGCCGCCGCAGGGACAACCAGGATTCCTGAACCGGATCGCGCCGCACGTACCGGGGCTGTCGCGAGTCCCCGGCGTTCAAGGCGCACCTGCGCTGCGGCCGGGAGCGCCCGGCGCGCTGCCGAGGCGCGCGCCTGTCGTGCCGCCAAAGGGCAAGCTGCCGAAGGATCTGCGGTAGAGAGATAAACTCGCGCGCGATAACGACTTCTCGCCCGGCTTGCGGGGCGAGAAGGAAAGAAGATCAGACGGCGCGCTGCAACCAGTCTCGCATCTTTTGAATCAGACTCTTTCGCGCGGGCGTCGGCGTCGCATCCGCAACAGCCACCGGTTCCACTTCCAGTGCAAACGGCGGCGTAGCATCAGACTGCATCGCGTCGTCACTGGCTTCCGCTTCGACCGCATCAACCATGACCGCCGCGCGATCATCCTGCATGACGGGCAATTCGGATTGCGACGGCGGCGCGGTCACCGCCGGCGGCGGTGTCGCGGTGCTGCGCCTCGCCCGCGGCTTTTCTGCCGCCGGTTTTGCCCGCGCGCGCCGCGTGCTCGCGGCATGTGCGGCCGCCGACAGCGCGATCGGGCCGACATTTTCCAGAAACGCGCGCTCGTAGCCGCGCGACAGCCTCGCAACGGCGTCGCCCAGCGACAGCCAGTCCACGGCACGCACGTCGCGCATCAGCTCGCGCACCGGCGCGTTGCCGGCTTCCATGCGCCAGTAGTGCACCACCTTGGAGCCGCCGCGGGCTTCATAGACCAGCGTTCCCAGAAACTCATGCACGGAAACCGCGTGGCCGGTTTCTTCCACCACCTCGCGCTCGGCCGCGGCGCGTGGCGTCTCGCCGTCGTCGAGCTTGCCCTTCGGCAAAACCCATTCATTGCGCTTGCGCAGGCGCACGACCGCGACCAGCGGCGTCTTCGCGCTTCGCAGCACAATGCCTCCTGCCGCCATGACAGGCGTCCGCGCCATATCTGTTCCTCAAGGGGTTGCGATCACGAATCGTCGTGATCGCGACCATATAGAGGCACAGGCTCGCAAAATCGAGTCGGGATTTCAGGGTTTTCGCATCAGTCTCTCGCCGGCGCGGATGCGTGTTCCTTCCGCGACATCTTCACAAAACTCGAAATCATCCGGCGCCAGCACGATGATGGTCGAGCCGTGTTCGAACCAGCCGAGTTCGTCGCCCTTGCGCACGTCTGTGGCGCACGGGAACACGCTGGGTCCCCTGCTCTGCGCGTTGAGCGTGAGGTCGAGGAAGTGCAGCCTAAGACTCGCCACCAGAATGGCTGCGACCGGCACCAGCGTCAGCGCCTCGCCTGACGGAAGCCGGGTCTCGATCACCGCGCGCTCGTTCCTGCAGAACAGACGTTCGACCCGTTTCAGCGCGATCGGGTTGACGTTCCAGACGTCGCCATGGATGAACGTCACCCGCTCGATCCTGGCGTCAAACGGTGCGTGAAAGCGGTGATACATGCTCGACGTCAGCCGTAGCGTCAGGAAGCGGCCGTTGCGGTGGCGCTCCACCAGATCGGGGTCGCCGAGCAGGTCGAGCAGCGAATATGGTGCGCCCTTGATCTGGAACAGTTCGGTATCCCTGATGCGGCCATGGGCGCCGATGATGCCGTCGCTCGGGGACACCACCACGGCGGGATCCGCGTCCACCGGACGCAGGCCGGGCCGAAGCTCGCGCGTAAAACAGTCGTGCAGGCTTTTGAATTCGGTCTTTTTAGCCTCCGACAGATCGAGCTCGGAAAACAGCCGCCAGCAGGCGATCGAGGCGTCGCGGACGAACGGGTTCTCGATCTTGCTGAACCAGCCCATGAAGCGGGTCAGCGCCGCCCGCGGGATGCGGTTGGTCAACAGAAAATTGAGGTCCTCCTGCTGGGTCAGGGAGGCGATCAGGCCCTTCATTGTCATCAATCTGTTAGATGGATTAGCTAGCGCTGGCGGCATGGATTCGCCCCTTTCGATTCTGTCGCTGTCCGCCGCTGCGATTGCCGGCGCCGCGGTGACCTTCCCCAAATTGCAGGCGCGGCTGGCGCTTTCGCGGGCCAAACACCGCTCGCTGACCGGACATTCCAAAATGTCCAAAATGGTCGCGCGCCTGGTGCCGCATTACGAATTCGATATCGACGACTTCTTCCGCTCCGACGGGGCGCCTGATGACGTCGCCATGCGCCGTCAGGACGGTTTCTTCCGGCTCGCGGGCCTCTACAAAGAGCGTTACGCCAAAGGCCGGGAGATGACCGCCGAAGCCGCAGAACGCATTTCCGACCTGCAGTTCACCGAAGCCTACCGGGTGCCGTTCCAGTACAGCCGGCTGGTGCGCGCGCATCTCTCGACCAGCGCCTTCGTGGAATCGTCCGCCGGCGTCACCGTCACCGATGTCGACGGCAACGTCTCCTACGACCTGACCGGCTCCTACGGCGTCAACATTTTCGGCAACGACTTCTACAAGGAGTGCATCGCGGAATCCGAAAAGCGCGCCCATGCGCTCGGTCCGGTGCTCGGTCCCTATCACCCGGTCATCAAAGACAATGTGAAACGGCTGTGCGAGATTTCCGGGCTCGACGAAGTCTCGTTCCACATGTCCGGCACCGAAGCCGTGATGCAGGCGGTGCGGCTGGCGCGCTACCACACCAAACGCACGCATCTGGTTCGCTTCGCCGGCGCCTATCACGGCTGGTGGGGCGACGTGCAGCCCGGCGTCGGCAACCCGGTCTCGCCGCACGAGACCTATACGCTCGCCGACATGTCGGAGCGAACGCTGCATGTGCTGCGGACGCGCCGCGACATCGCCTGCGTGCTGATCAATCCGCTGCAGGCGCTGCACCCCAACGCCAACGCACCCGGGGATTCCGCCCTGGTCGACAGTTCGCGCAAGAGCTCGTTTGATCGGCAAGCCTATGGCGAGTGGCTGAAGAAGCTGCGCGAGGTCTGCACCGAGCGCGGCATCGTGCTGATTTTCGACGAGATCTTCGTCGGCTTCCGGATCGCCGCCGGCGGCGCCCAGGAATATTTTGGCGTTCACGCCGACATGGTGACCTACGGCAAGAGCCTTGCCGGTGGTCTTCCTGTCGGTGTGGTCTGCGGCCGCAAGGAATTGATGCGGCGTTTCCGCGACGATCGTCCCGCCGACGTCTGCTTTGCCCGCGGCACCTTCAACTCGCATCCCTACGTCATGACGGCGATGGACGAGTTCCTCTCGCGGCTCGCCAGCCCGAATTTCAATGCGGTCTACAACGGACTCGACGCGACCTGGAACAAGCGCGCCACCGTCCTGAACGACCGGCTGACCGCGCAGGACCTTCCGGTGCGCGTCAGCAACCTGTCGTCGATCTGGATGGTGCATTATACAGAACCGTCCCGTTACAACTGGATGCTGCAATATTACCTGCGCGCCGAAGGCCTGGCGTTGAGCTGGGTCGGCACCGGCCGGCTCATTTTCAGCCTGAACTACACGGACGCGGATTTCGCCGAAGTCGCCCACCGTTTTGTCACGGCCTCCGAGAAGATGAAGCGCGACGGCTGGTGGTGGAACGACGCGTCCATGACCAACAAGACTATCCGCCGGCGGATACTGAAAGAGATGTTCACGCGGAAGCGGTCCTAGGGGATCGGCCGCCACAATCTCAGCGGTCATTGCGAGCGAAGCGAAGCAATCCATCTCGTCACACGGAGAAAGCGGGGATCGCTTCGCTGCGCTCGCAATGACGATCTCGCGGTTCCCCAGAACGTGGATGCCCGGGACATCTGTGCGAAGACGTGCTTCGCACTTCTGCCCGGGCATGACGACGATTGAGTGGATCACGCCGCAGCTGGTCTCAAGCGTGCTTGACGTGCTTTTCCAGACCCGGATCGATCAGTTCACCCTTCATCAGGAACAGCGGCGACTTGTAGTACAGCTTGAGATCGCTGAACGGATCGGTGAGGATCTTCGTCATCCAGACCAGGCCGGTCTCAACGTCGCGGATGAAGAACAGGTGGATGGTGCGGAACAGCAGTCCGCCGGCACCGACCACCAGCCAGATCTTGGCGACCTGGCGCATGAAGTCCGCCGGCGACGCCCAGGGCGTGAACAGGCCGAACAGGGTCGGGTCGACATACAGCACCGCCGGCGACAGCGCCCAGATCGTCATCAGCACGACCTTGCGCTGCAGATTGTAGCCGACCTTGATGTCTTCCTTGTGCTCGTGGGTGGCCTGGTTGACGTGGTCGTAGCCCTTCGGCTCGAAAAAGAAGTGTCCGGCCTGGCGCGAGGTCATCGAGACCAGCCAGCCGACCAGTGCCGAGATCGCGGGATCGATGAACAGCATCACATAGGCGAACAGAAAACTCGCGGCGCTGACGAAGTGCAGCGACTGGTTGATGCGGCTGTGATGATAGTAGCGATGGTCGTCCCAGCGCTGGGTGCGCAGTTCCTGCATGAAATTCTTGATCATGTTCTTTCCCCAAAGTTCTTTCGGGCTGAATTTACCGGGATTCGATGTCCGGCATGTGACATCATGATAATGACATGTGACAGAACGCAGCAGCGCGACGACGCGCGCCGCCGCTTCACGCTACGCGGCGGCGGCGACGTCGACTTTCCGGAAACGCACCAGTGAGAAATGACCGAGCGGCGGCACCAGGCGGCGCTCCGCCAGTTCAATGCCGTCAGCGCCGGAGAGCCACTGCGCATAACGCGACCAGGAAAATTCGGCGGTGCGGAAGCCGAGCGGACGCACCACCGGCTGCAATCGCTGTTCGATGAAACGGCGCATGCCGGCATCGGCGCTGACCCGGGTCAGGATGATGAGTTCGCCGCCGGGCCGCAGCACGCGGGCGAATTCGTCGAGCGCCTTTTCCGGGTTGGGCACGGCGGTGACGACATATTGCGCCATCACCACGTCGAACGAATTGTCGGGGAATTCGAGGTTCTCGGCATCCATCACCGCGAGACCCTCGACATTCTTCAGGCCGAGTTCGGTGACGCGCTTCTTCGCCTTCTCCAGCATCAGTTCGGAAATGTCGGTGCCGAAGATCCGCAGATGCGGCGCGTATAACGGCAACGAGATGCCGGTGCCGACGCCGACTTCAAGCACGCGGCCGCCGATCTTGTTGGTGGCCTGGATCGCCGCCTTGCGGCCCTTGCTGAACACGCCGCCGAACACGAGGTCGTATACCGGCGCCCAGCGGTCGTAGGCCTGCTCGACCGTCTCGCGGTCGAAGTCCAGCGGCCGTGAGCCGTCAAGCTTGATGATTTCTGCCATGGTTGATCTGCCTTCTCGTCTCTCTCGTGTGATGTCGGTGTCCTTAGCCTTGCACTTCGCCTTGCACGGCGCTTCTGGCGGGCACGCGCGGCGCCGGCCGCAGCACGCGGCTCGGCTGCAGCGCGGCCAGATTGCCGATGAATTGCCGGGCGCTGTTTTCCCAGGAACGCTCCAGCGCAAAGTTGCGGCAGGTCTCGCGCGACATCGTCAGCGCGCGCAGACAGGCGCTGCGCAGATCGGTGTCCAGCGCGCCGATCGGATGATCGGCAATGACGTCCTTTGGGCCGGTGACCGGAAACGCCGCGACCGGCGTGCCGCAGGCCAGCGCCTCGAGCTGCACCACACCAAAAGTATCGGTGAGGCTCGGAAACACGAAGACGTCGGCGGCGGCGAGATGTGAGGTCAGGTCGGCGCCCTTTTTCTCGCCGAGGAACACCGCGTTCGGATATTTCTGCGCGAGCTGTGCCCGCTGCGGACCGTCGCCGACCACGACTTTGGTGCCGGGCAGATCGAGCGACAGAAACGCTTCGAGATTCTTTTCGACCGCGACGCGGCCCATGGTCATGAAGATCGGCCGCGGCAGGTCGAACTGCGCTGGATGATCCGGATTGAACAGTTCGGTATCGACGCCGCGTCCCCAGGAGCCGAGCTTGCGAAAGCCGCGCTCGGCCAGTTCCTGGCGCAGCGAGGCGGTCGCGATCATGGTCATCGACGCGGCCGAGTGGAAATGCCGCAGCAGCGCGTAGCCGACGCTGGCCGGGATCATGGTGCGGACTTCGACATATTCCGGAAACCGCGTCGTGTAGGAGGTGGTAAACGCCAGCTTGTTGCGGCGGCAATAGCCGCGCACCGCCCAGCCGATCGGCCCTTCGGTCGCGATGTGAATGGCTTCCGGTGCGGCCTGCTCGATCCGTCGCGCGATCTCGCGCCGGTTCGGCAGCGCCATCCTCAAGCCCGGATAGGTGGGAACGCCGACCGAAGGAAACCCCTCCGGGGTCAGGAAGCTGATGTCAGCATCCAGTGTAGCGGCGCTGCGTGCCAGCGAGGTCAGCGTCCGGACGACGCCATTTACCTGCGGGTGCCAGGCGTCGGTCGCAATCAATATCCGCATGATCAGGGCCTGAGACTCGTTTGATTCTCGATACCCAACGTTAAAGACATGGATATTTCAGGCGTGTGACGTCATCGATCTGTAAGGATGTTTTTTAGGATCATCTCCATGCCTTTTCGTGTAACGTGACAGAACCATGTCAGATCTTAACGATAATCCGGCACCGCCCCGTGCGCGAAAGAAGCGGCAGAGCTACGCGCTGCTGATCCTCGCCGCCGGCCTGCTGGCATTCGGCGTCGCCGCCGGCACGCTGTATTACGTGCTGCGACCGGTCACGCTGCGGATCGCGGTCGGACCGCCTGGAAGCGAAGATCAGAAACTGATCCAGTTGATGGCGCAGACGTTCGCGCGCAACGGCAGCGCTGTACGGCTGTCGCCGATCACGACCGAAGGTGCTGCCGAAAGCATCGCGCTGTTCGCGGCCGGAAAGAGCGACCTTGCGGTCGCGCGCGGCGATCTGAATTTGCCTGCCAACGCCGAGGCCGTCGCCGTCCTGCGCAAGAACGTCGTCGTGCTGTGGTCGACCCCGCCAATGCCCGGAAAGAATGGCAAGAAGCAATCGGCGTCCAAGATCAAGACTCTCGACCAGCTCGTCGGCCACAAGGTCGGCGTGATCGGACGGACGCAAGCCAACGTCACGCTGCTGCGCGTGATCCTCACCGAGGCCGGCATCAATGCGGACAAGGTGACGATCAGCCAGTTCGGCACCAACCGGATCGCCGAGATGGCGCGCGATCCGTCGATCGACGCCTTCATGGCGGTCGGCCCGCTCAACAGCAAGATCACCGCGGACGCGATCGCGGCAACGGCGGCCGCGCGCGGTGAGCCGAAATTCCTGCCGATCGATGTTTCCGAGGCGATCGCGCAGAAACATCCGATCTACGATTCCGAGGAAATCGCCGGCAGTATCTTCAGTTCCTCGCCGGCGCGGCCCGAGGACAAGGTCGAGACCGTCAGCGTCAATCACCTGATCGTCGCGGCGAAATCGGTATCGGAGACCGCGATCGCAGGTTTTGCGCGACAGCTGTTCACGGATCGCCAGCAACTGGCGCGAGAGCTGCCGAGCGCCGGGAAAATCGAGAAGCCCGACACCGACAAGGATGCGGCGCTGCCCGCGCATGCGGGAGCTGCGGCCTATATCGACGGTACCGAACGAACGTTCCTGGAGAAATATACCGACTACATCTGGGGCGCTATTTTGATCCTCTCCGGCCTCGGCTCGGCCGGCGCCTGGCTGCAGCATTACTGGAAGCGCGACGAACGCGAGCAGTACACCGCGCACCGCGACAATATGCTCGACCTGATTACGAAGGTGCGCAAGGCCGAGACGCCGGAAGAGCTGGCTGACATGCAGACCGCGGCCGACGGCATGTTGCGCGAGGCGCTCAATTGCTATGACGACGGCGCCATCGAGGAAGGCGACCTGTCGGTGATCGGCCTGACGCTCGAGCAATTCCATCACGCCGTCGCCGACCGCCGCGCTGCGATCGCCAACGGCAACGCCGACCTGCCGCGGATGCGCGCGCGCCAGAGCTAGGCTTTCGGCGCGCTTGATTTCGGCGAACCGGACTCATTCCAGAACCCGATGCAAGGCCACGCAGGCCCCGCGATGACACCGGGGCCGGACGCCGTTTTCCCGAGATTCCGCAGTCGTTTGCCGGCCGGACGCCGCCGCGGGCCTGCGGCCTGCACCGGCATGGCCAAGCCGGCCATGAAGCCGTCATGAAACAAAACCTTACCGCGATGAAATCATTTTGGCGATTTCGTGCAAACGTCCTGAAACGGTTGATCTGTAAAGGTTCGCCCAACGACGCGCCGAAATGAGCGCGCAGGGCGCAAACTCGAGGGGACGACCAATGTTCAATTCATTCAGAATGAATACCTGCCTCGCCGCAGCATTGGCGATTGGCAGTTTCGCATTTTCCGCTTCAGCCACAGCAGCGCCGCTGCCGCTGTTTCCGTTCTTCCTGGCGCCGCAGACCGAAATGGCCCCGCCGCCAGTTGCAGTTGAGCCGCAGGACGAAGATCGCTCCGCCACCGAACTGCCGGCCCGCCTGAAGCGCCAGGTCGTGAGCTATCCGACCCGCGAAGCCCCCGGCACCATCATCATCGATACGCCCAACACCTATCTCTATCTGGTGCTCGGCAACGGCCAGGCGATGCGCTACGGCATCGGCGTCGGCCGCGACGGTTTCACCTGGTCCGGCACCCAGACCATCACCCGCAAGGCGGAATGGCCGGCCTGGACCCCGCCCCCGGAAATGATCGCCCGCCAGCCTTATCTGCCGCGCCACATGGCCGGCGGCCCCGGCAACCCGCTCGGCGCCCGCGCGATGTATCTCGGCGGCACCATCTATCGCATCCACGGCACCAACGCGCCGGAGACGATCGGGACCCACGTTTCCTCCGGTTGCCTGCGCCTCACCAATGCAGACGTCACCGACCTCTATTCGCGGGTCAACGTCGGCACCAAGGTGATCGTGAAGCCGATGACGGATCGCCGCGCCGACCTCGGCACGATGGTCCGCTAAAGCCGACATTATTCGAACGCAAGACGGCCCCGGCTTTCACCGGGGCCGTTTTCGTATTCAGGATTGGCTTGCCTCTAGATCAGCACTTGCGCGCGCCGCTCTTGCAATCGTAGCGCATGCGGTCGCCATGCGGGTCGGCGGAGGCCGGAACCATCGCAGCGAAAGTACCGGCGATGAAGGTGAGCAGGGCCGTCAAGATAACGAAGCGCTTCATGGGTCATTCCCTTGGGAAATTGACGATGGACAGCTTCCGGCGCGCCGGAGGCTGCTGACTCGAATGGTCGCGGCCACACTGAGGCCGGCCGATCCGGGCGTCATCCTCCATATGGAGGAAGACAGAAGAGAACAGGCCGGGGTCGAATCGATGCCGCGCGGCCTGTCGGTTTCGTTGAATCCGACCCGGGCTCCGGGTCACGCCAGCCCGCTATTTCCGTACATACTTCTGGATGCGCCAGTTCAGCGTATCGGCGACGAAAATCTCGTCACGCGGGCTGACCGCGATGTAGTGGGCCTCGCCGTATTTCCCGAGCGCCTTGCCCTGGCCGGCGCCTTCGATCATTCCGACCACCTTGCCGTTGAGGTCGAGTTTCATGATCTGGCCGGCGTGACCGTGCGCCAGCCAGATCTGCTGGTCGGCGCCCATGAACAGCCCGCAGGGCGCGCCGGGATGCTGCGACTCGCGCACATAATTGCCGTCGGCGTCGAACACCTGGATCCGGGCGTTGTTGCGGTCGGCGATGTGGAGCAGTCCCTGCGCGTCGAACACCAGCGAGTGCGGCAGATCGAATTCGCCCGGCCCCTTGCCCTTGCCGCCCCAGGTCTTGATGAAGGTGCCGTCGCTGTCGAACTTCAGCACGCGCGAGTCGGCCTTGCCGTGACCCTGCAGCACGAAGATATCGCCGGTCGGCCCGACCACCGCCTCGTTCGGTTCGTCGAACAACCGCAAGTGTCCGAACGGATGCCAGTCGCCGGTGCGGCCCTTGACGCCGAGCACCATTTCGAGCCGCCCAGCCGGATTGAACTTGTAGATCAGGTTCGATCGGACGTCGGTGGCCCAGATGTTGTCCTGCGCATCGATGCGCAATCCATGCGAACGGTCGAACAGCCCGTCGCCGAACCCGCGGATGAAGTTGCCGTCGGGATCGAATTCCATCAGCGGCATCGGCCCGCGGTGGATCACGAAGATGTTGCCCTTCGAGTTGAAGGCGACACCCGATGTGCCGACAAAGTTCGCACCGAGCGGCAGCTTGAACGATTCGGCAACTGCGACGTAGGGAAGCGGAGGGGCTGTGAGTTGCATGAGGCCTGAGTATCACACCGGCAGAATCAGGAGTCCATCAAGCCGCTGCCGGGAACTGGATCGGAAGGCCGCGGATATCCGGGGCGGGTCAAGTTTCCGATCGTGCCTGCCTCAATATCCCGTTGCTATCTGGTAGGCGCGCTCCCTCGACAATCCGAAGACATCGCCGATCACCTGGTATCTGGCGCCGGCACCGTGCGCTTGATGCATCGCCTTGGCCCTGTCCGTCCCGGCAGCGATGGCTGCCTTCATCTTCTTGACGATCGCGTCTTCCTTTCGGAGGCGAGCCTCTTCCTTGAGCCGGGCGGTCTCCTTCCTGGCTTGGCGGCGCGCCGCCTGCGAAGGAAAAACGATGCCATTAAGCCGTTGAAATCGCCCAAGCGCGGCGTTGCGCGTGACCCCAATTCGCTCCCCAATCTCGGCGAATGAAAGTCCATCTCGCTTCAACTTCAATAGTTTGGCGTCGAGCCGATCAGTCCACATCATCCACTCCCAAGGCGACCGCTGACGGACAGAGACCTGATTTGCCACCGAAATGTCAATACACTCGATGCGCCGCGGAATGCCGCCTCGGGCCGCAAATTGCGCCCTGCGGCGATGCGCTGCACCATTTGCGATCAGCCCCGCCGGCGCGCTATGCTCTGCCAAAAAGAAACCCCGGGAGGAAAGCATGGGTCGAAAAATAGCTATCGTTGGAGCCGGTGCGGTCGGCGGCTATGCCGGCGCGCACATGGTGCAGGCGGGCGAGGACGTCACCTTCATCGATCCGTGGCCCGAGCATGTCGAACACATGAAGAAGCACGGCCTGCGCGTCACTCACGCCATGAACGTCCCGGAATTTACGGTCCCCGTGCGCGCGCTGCATATCACCGAAGCGCAGCAGCTCGCCAAGGAGGCGCCGGTCGACATCGCCTTTGTCTGCATGAAGTCCTACGACACCGCTTGGGCGACGATGATGATCCAGCAATATCTGGCGCCGGCCGGCTACGTCGTCTCGCTGCAGAACTGCATGAACGAGGAGACCATCGCCGGCGTGGTCGGCTGGGGCAAGACGCTCGGTTGCATCGCCAGCAGCATCACGGTCAATTTACCCGAGCCCGGCCACATCCACCGCGGCGCCGGCAAGCACGGCGCCGCGCATACCGTGTTTCGCGCCGGCGAAGTGCACGGCCGCATCACGCCTCGCGCCGAGGAAATCTGCCGGCTCGTCGCCTTCGCCGACTCAGCCAAGGCGACCTCCAACCTGTGGGGCGAGCGCTGGTCGAAACTGGTCGCCAACGCCATGGGCAACGGCCTCTCCGCCTGCACTGGTCTTCCCGGCGGTGAGATGCTGGCAAGCGATCCGATCCGCCACTTCTCGACCCGGCTCGGCAGCGAGGCGATCCGCGTCGGCCAGGCGCACGGCTATCAGCTCGAGGAAGTGCTGCACCTGCCGCCCGAAACCATCGCGAAGGCCGGCGAAGGCGACGAGGCGGCAATGCGCGCCTGCGACGAGCAGCGCTTCAAGGACGCCAAAAACACCGCCGCCGGCCAACGCCCGTCGATGGGCCAGGACATGCAGAAAGGCCGCCGCACCGAAATCGAATTCCTCAACGGGTTTATCGTGCGCGAGGGCGCAAAGGTCGGCGTTGCCTGCAAGGCCAACGCCGTCCTGACCGACCTCGTGCTGCGCGTCGAACGTGGCGAGTTGAAAGCCGACCCGAAACACATCACCGAGTTGCGGCTGAACTAGCTGCCGGCTTGATCTCGGAAAAAACTGTGCTGATACCGTCCACGATCGGCTCTGCATCGTTTGACGTGGCGGATATCCGCAAGTCCGGGAAGTATATTTGAAAGCTGTGACGTGCGCGGCCGGCATCGTTAATGACGTCAGTCTCTCCGTGAATCGCCTGGAGGACGCAGGATCCAATCAGGATTTTTTCTTCTGACTTGAATCTGTAGGAGAGCGTACTGTTTTTGTCCTCAGTGGTGCCGTCACCGTCCGTTGTCACCGAATGCATCTTGTAAATCACGTCCGATCGATGATCGAAATTCCGGGGAAGTCCGTCAGGCGCATATTTCACGGTTCTATGGGAATGTTTGCCAACAAACGTCGTCCACATCTCCCCTGATGCGAGGCCCCCATCGGCGAAGGTTCCCTTCATCACAAAAACAGAAGGGTTTGGGCGGGTCGGCGGCAGCGTCTCGCGACGCCAGACGACATAATCGCCCGGTTTCTCCGGATAGACCTGAACGACATTCCTCGTCCCGTCTTGACCATGATAGGCCAACTCAACGGGAACCGTGGAATTTTTGGCCGCGTCGCAGTCGACGGAAGGCGGGGATTGCGCAGACGCAGAACTCGCAAAAAGCAAAAGCGATATGAGAAGAATACGCACGGTTTGTCCTCGATCCGAGCCGCAATCAACTGGGCACGATTTTCCGGTCAACACGCGGTTGGCTCATCGTCTGTCGCTCATCACAGCTTGAAAGTTCATTCGCGGCTCGGGCGACGACGGGCATGCTCAAGCGCCCGTCACCCGCCAGATCACGTCGCCGACGTCGTCCGCCATCAACAGCGAGCGGCCGTCGGGGCCGATCACGACACCGACCGGCCGGCCGTAGGATTCCTTCTCGTCGGGCGCAAGAAAGCCCGAGAGAATATCCCGCGCCGGTCCGGACGGTTTTCCGTTTTCGAACGGCACGAAGACGAGCTTGTAGCCGCTCAGCGTGCTGCGATTCCAGGAGCCGTGCTGGCCGATCGCCATGCCGTCCGGGAATCCCGGCAGCGTACCTGCCGGCACCCAGCACAGACCGAGCGAAGCCGTATGGCCGCCGAGCGCGTAATCCGGCGTGATCGCCTTGGCGACCATCGCGGTATCCTGCGGCACGCGGTCGTCTACCGTCTGGCCCCAGTAGCAGTAGGGCCAGCCGTAGAAACCGCCGTCGCGCACCGAGGTCAGATAATCCGGCGGCGTCTCGTCGCCGAGGCCGTCGCGCTCGTTGACCACGGTCCAGAGCACGCCGGTGTTGGGCTCCCATGCCATGCCCACGGCGTTGCGCAGGCCGCCGGCGAAGATGCGGTTCGAGCCCGAGCCGAGATCGAGTTCGTAAATCGCCGCGCGGCCTTCCTCAACCGCCATGCCGCTCTCGGCGATGTTGCTGAGCGAGCCGACGCCCGCATAAAGTTTCTTTCCGTCGGGGCTCGGCAGCAGGCTCCGTGTCCAGTGCCCGGCAGGCTTGAAGCTGACGAGCTTCTGCCCCGACGCGGTGATGCCGTCAGCGCCCGCCACGTAGGGGAAGGCCACGACGCCGTCGGTGTTGCCGACGTAGAAGGTGTCGCCTACCAGCGCCATGCCGAACGGCTGGTTCAGTCCTTCCATGAACGTCTTGCGGACCTCGGCAACGCCGTCGCCATCCGGATCGCGGAACAACGTGATGCGGTTCGCGCTGTCGCCAAGCGCGCGGGCCCGCCGCATCGTCGCCTGCATCGCATAGTGGAATACGGTTCTGGGCGGTCCGGCAATCTGGTTCGACTCTGCGACGAGAACGTCGCCGTTCGGCATCACATTGATCCAGCGCGGATGCTTCAGATCGGTCGCAAACACGTTGACCTTCAGCCCTGGCGCAGCCACCGGCTTCTGCCCCTCGCTCCATCCCCTCGCCGACGGCATCTTCAGCGTCGGGATGGCGCCTTGCGGCTTCGCCTCCGGAACCACCGGCGCGCCGCCCCAGGCCGGCGCAGGCTGCGCACCCTGCAGCTTCCGCCACTGCAGCGCAACGCCGCCGAGCAGCGCCACGAATTGCGCCATCATGCTGGACTTGTTCATGCTATTCCCTTTTTGCCTCTTTTTATTGCGCGCACCCTATCCGACGCCGAAGTGGATTGCCAATGCACCAGCCAGAAATCGGCGGATCGATGATCGGGCCGTCGCGGAGCGCGGATCATCCTGATTGGGCGCGTATGGGGGACATCGACGTATCCATCCGGCTATAGCGCTGACGAATGCTAGTTGGCCGCGCCGCGATCGAGCGTGACGTTGGCCAGCAGCGACACCACCTCGGCCTGACGCGCGCATCCGGTCTTGTCCAGCACCTGGCGCAGTTGCGAGCGCACCGTCGAGATCGCGACGCCGCCATTGGCGGCGATCTCCTCCAGCGTCTCGCCGGCGGCGAGCCCGCGCGCGACCCGGGCTTCCGACGGCGTCAGGTCGAACAGCGAGCGCATCAGTTCAACCGGCGGTCCCGGCGTCGCCGTCACCGGCGTCAACACCAACAGCGCGTAGCTGCCGGCGAAAATGTCGTGGGCAGAGCGCCGGATTGGAATCAAATGCCCCACCATCGCCGCCCGGTCGTCGGCGTCGCGCAGCGGAAACGAGCGCACCGAAACTTCGGGATTGGTGTCGAGCGCCGCCAGCGCCGACGCCAACCATTCGTTGGCTGCACTATCGGTCAGCACGATGCGGTTTCGCGCGCGCCACTGCACCTGCGCGCTCAAATTCTCGACCAGACGATTGGCCTCGATCACCGTCCCGTCGCGGCTGAGCAGCAGCGCCGGCAACCCCATCGCGGTCAGCGTTTCATTGGCACCCTTTGCCTTTTGCAGCCCGAGGCGTGCGGCGACGAACGCGCTGCGCGCCAGATGCGAACGCAGTTCGTTCAACAGCTCGACCCGCTCGCGTTCGATCGGCCCGCGGCTGTGGTCGCGCTCGATCGAAAACACGATATGATCGCCGGTCGGCATTTGCAGCCCGGTGCCGGCCGACCAGCCGAGCCCGTGCGGGCGAAAGAAATCGCGATAGATCGGATTGTTGTCGAGCTGGTCCGCGGTCCAGAAATCATGCTCGACGAAAAACGCCGGCATCGATTTGGCGAACAGGCAGACCCGGCGCGGGCAGCGCGGAAACCAGCCGTCCTCGACATAGGACCTGAAGATGTCGTTCAGATTGTCCGACGAGGTCCACTTCAGCACCCGGTCGCGGGCTGAAAACAGCAGGCCGCCGCGCGAGCCCGTCAGTTCCGCCAGTTCATCGAGCACGCCGGGCCAGAGATCCGGCACAAACGAACTTTCGTAGATTCGGTCGATCAATTCGGTTTTCACGGACACCCGGCCTAAAATTGTAAAAAATGCCAGCGTTGCAAACATGCAAGCGCTGCAAACAAGAATGTGATCGCGAACGGCGTGGCGCATTCGCGGGGCGCGCCATCATGCAATTAATTTCCGATCCCGCCAAGCCGCCGGCCGGCGCCTGCCCGCCAAACGTGAACAAGCGGCGTCTGAAGGGATGATGCCGGTGGCACTGTCCCGCTCTGGCGCGCCCCTCGCCGCCCCTGTAAAATCCTGTCGACTCAATGGGTTTGGGGGGACGATGCGTCTACCGATGCATCTGAAGACAATCTTGATGGCCATAGCCGTGGTCGCGGTCTCGTTCGTGATCAGCTTGAAGGTCATGGACTGGGTGGCGCCGCGCGGCTCGACGCGTCCGCCGATGCTGGCCGAATTGCCGCCGCTGCCGCCGGCCCCGCGCAGTTCCACGATCGTGGCGCCGGTCGTGGTCGCGCTGTCGGCGATCCGCGACGCCGCCGATCGCAGCGCGCAGCGATCGTTCGCGGGCAAAGCCGACAATCCGGTATCGCAGATCCTGCAGAATGCCGATATCGGCTGGACCGCCTCACGCGGGCTGATCGCCGCGACTGGCGGGCAGGACGTGCTGACGCTGTCGACGCCAATTACCGGCACGCTCAACGTCACCGGATCGCTGTCGGCGAAGGCAACCGGCGCGGTCGGCGATGCGCTCGGCGGCCTGCTCGGCAGCAATGTCGCGAAACAGATCGGCGGCATCAACATCAAGAATCTGAACGCCAGCGCCGAGATCAAGGGCAACGTCACCATCACCGCGCGGCCGAAGATCGCCACCACCTGGCGGATCGAGCCCAATCTCGCGGCACAGGTCAATCTCGGCGACACCAGCCTGGTCGTCGCCGGCGCGCGCGTCAACGTGCCGGCGCAGGTCAAGCCGCTGATCGACAAGCAGGTCGCCGATCAATTGGCCGTGGTGCAGGCGCGGATGCGCAACGATCCCGCCTTCGAAAACAACGCGCGGGCGCAATGGGCCAAGGCCTGCCGCTCGGTGCCGCTGCAAGGCACGGGCGTGAGTTCGACGTTGCCGGCGCTGTGGCTCGAATTGCGCCCGACACGCGCGATCGCGGCGCAGCCCCGCGTCGACGCCTCAGCGGTGACGCTGACGCTCGGCATCGAGGCGGAAACCCGCATCACGCCGGTCGAGACCAAGCCCGCCTGCCCGTTCCCTGCCACCATATCGATCGTTCCGGCGACGCCGGGGCGGATATCGATCGGCGTTCCCATCGACATGCCCTTTATCGAAATCGACAAGATCGTCGAAGCCCAGTTCGCCGGAAAGACTTTTCCGGAAGACGGCTCCGGCTCGGTCGACGTCACGGTGAAGCGCGCCAGCGTCGCCGCTTCCGGCGACCGCCTGCTGATTTCGCTGCTGGTCAATGCCAAGGAGAAGAAGAGCTTCTTCGGCTTCGGCGGCGAGGCCAATGTGCATATCTGGGGCCGGCCCGTGCTCGATCAGGCGCAACAGACGCTGCGGCTGACCGATGTCCAACTCGCGGTCGAGTCGGAAGCAGCGTTCGGGCTGCTGGGTGCGGCGGCGCGCGCGGCGATGCCGCATCTGCAGAAGGCGCTGGCCGACAAGGCGACCATCGACCTCAAGCCGTTCGCCGGCAATGCGCAGAAGAAGATCGCCGCCGTCATCGCCGAATTCCAGAAGAACGAGGACGGCATTCGGGTGGCCGCCGAAATCACGAGGCTGCGGCTGGCCGACATCGCCTTCGATTCCAAGACGCTGCGCGTGATCGCGGAAGCCGAAGGCACCATCAACGTCACCGTCAGCGCGCTGCCGGGGCTGTGAGCTGGGGTTCAACTCCGCCGATTTCAACTTCGTTTCGTCTTGCCTCGCACCGACGTCAACAGCGTTCTGTCGGCCTCGACGCGCTTCTCGAGAAATGCGGTCACCGCCTTGATGCGCGCGATGTGCAGCAGGTCTTCGTGCACCGACAGCCAGATGTCGCGCATGGAGAACAGTTCCGGCATCACCGGCCGCAGCTCCTTGTCGTTCGCCGCGACATAGGATGGCAGCATCGCGATGCCCTGCCCGTTCGCGACCGCGATGTACTGGGCAACCAGGCTCGTGCTGCGAAAGCTCGTATGCGCCGGACGCAGGATATCGGAAAGCCAGCGGTTTTCCTTGCTGTAGATGTGATCCTCGATGAAGTCGATGAAGGCGTGGGCTTCGAGCTCCTTCAACGTCTTCGGATAGGGACGGTCGTCGAAATAGGAGCTGGAGCTGTAGAGCGAGATCTTGAATTCGCCCAGCTTCTTGACCGACAGTCGCTTGCCCTGCGGGCGGAAGAAACTGACGAAGATATCCGCCTCGCGCCGGCTGAGATCCAGCAGCCTCGTGTCGGTAATCAATTCGACCTGGATCGACGGATAGAGCTTGTTGAAGTCGCCGATGCATTTGGTGAGATAGAAGCTGCCGATCCCCTCCATCGCCGCGATCCGTACCGCGCCTCCGGCGTCAGCCTCCTGCAGGCCGATCGCTTCGACCATGGAGTTGGCCTGGCTCTCCATACCTTCTGCATATTGCAGCAGGCGAAGGCCGATCTCGGTCAGCGTAAAGCCGGACTTGCTGCGCTTGAACAGCGTCGAATTCAGGCTGCGCTCCAGCTCGCGGATGCGCCGGCTCACGGTCGTATGGTCGACCTTCAGCTTTTCGGCCGCGCGGACAAGGTTGCGCTGACGTGCCACCTCGAGAAAGTAGACCACGTCATTCCAGTCATAGCGAAGCTTGCGCTGCGGCTTGGCCAATCCCTTCACAATCCTTCGAGGCGGCTGGCGGCGCGTGCCGCCAGCTTTTGGATCGCGAACAGGCAATGCTCCCATACCGGGTGCCGCTAGGCCGCGACGATGGGAGCGTATGTCTCCACCAGCCGGTTTGCAAACATATCGACTTTCGGAATCATCAGCTTCTGCCGGCAGACCGCAAGGTCGATGTGCTTGGGCATGACAGCGCCGAGCTTCATCACCCGCGGCGCCGCGACATTGATGTCCCATTGCGGAAAGCCGTTCGGCGGAATGACGACGCTGCCGCCCGGGTATGGGCAATCGGTGCGATTGGCCAGAACGACGGCAACCCTGTTGTCTTCGGCGCGCGGCACGGCCAGCAGCTCGCGCTCGAACGGTTCGCGCAGCGACGCCGGCCAGAGAATGATATCCGCGCCGCCGATGGCCAGACACCGGGACGATTCCGGAAATACCGCGTCGTATCCCGACATCACACCGATGCAGCCGAACGGCGTGTCGAATACCGGATAGTCATAGCCGGCCACCGCCCACTTTCGCTCTTCTGCAGTCAGGTGCGTCTTGCGATACCGGCCGATCTCCTTGCCATCCGGCCCGGTCAGCACGGTCGTCACATACAATCCGGCTGCCGCCCGCTCGACGACAGGAGCCGCGATCAGACAACCATACCTGGCCGCGATGGCTGCGATGCCGGACAGGTTCGACGCGGTCTGGTCGGCGAGCATCGCTGCTTCCCTAGGCGTCAGGATGCTCTGCGGAAAGAACGCATATTCAGGCAACACCAGAACCTTCACGCCGAGCTTCGCCGTGTGATCGACCATGGCAAGGACGTCGGCAACCGACGTCTCCGGGGTGACATGCATCTGGATAGCGGCGACTTTGGTCACTGACTTGGACGGGATCAGCGGCCTGTCGGCGATGCCGAACACCGGGGTCTGCTCATACGGCAGCGCCATGATGCCGTAGGTTTCCGGCCGCCGATCCGCGATCTTGTCGTTGGCGGCATAGATCGATTTGTCGGCGGCGGCGTCGAGATCGACGTCGCAGATCGCCATGCCGTGGGTATCGTACGGGACCTTGGAAAGAACGCGGCCCTTCGGATCGACGATCATGCTGCCGCCGGGATAATAGATCGAGCGCTCATAGCCGGATTTGGTGGCGGCCACGAGCCAGACGCCGTTCTCGTAGCTTCGGGCCGGCCCCCACATGTCAGCCTGGTCCATGGCGAAGAAATTCGCCATGTCGACGATTACCTCCGCGCCCTGCATGGCCATGGCCCGGAAGATTTCCGGAATGCGCCCGTCGAAGCAGATCAAGAGGCCGATGCGGCCGAGGTCGGTGTCAACCACCGGGCATCCGCGTTCGCCGAAACTAAACCAGTTCTGGTCGTGGGTGGCGAGGAATTGCTTGTGGTAGTGGCAGGCGATCTTGCCCTTGCGGTCGAACATGATACCGCTGTTGAAGATCTTTTCTTTGGCAGGATCCCATTCGGTGATGCCGCTGGCAATATAGATCCCGTGCTTGCGGCTGAGTTCCGATAAAGCCGTGACGAACGGTCCGTCGGTCACGGTCGTGGCGAGCTCGCGGCAATGCGCGGGCGAGTCGAAGAGATAGCCGGTGTCCATGCATTCCGGAAAGACGATCAGTTCGGCGCCCTGGCGAACCGCATCTTCGACAAATTGCGTGGCCAAAGTGATATTGTAGTCGAAATCTCCAAGCCGGGCGAGTGTCTGTACGGCGGCGGCGCGAAAACGGCGCTTCGTCATGTCCATCTCCAGTTTATCGGTGGTTGATCGTTTACAGCGACGCCGTCGAGCGGTGACAGCGGAATAATCCGAAGCGGATCGTCATTTCTTCACCTCCTGCCAGAAACGATCGAGGCAGTGGCGTTTGAGCGTCATGAAACTCTCGCCGGTGGTGACCTCGAGGTTACGCGGCCAGGGCAAATCGATATCGACGATTTCGGCTACCTTGGTCGGCCGCCTCGTCAGCAAGACCACCTTGTCGGCCAGTTCGATCGCCTCATCGAGGTCATGCGAGACCAGCAGCATCGTCGTCTTCGTCTTCATGAATATCTTCTGCAGCTGCGCACGCATGAACATCGTCATTTCGTAGTCGAGCGCCGAGAACGGCTCGTCCAGGAACAGAACTTCCGGCTCCGTCACCAGCGCACGAAGAATCGACACCGCCTGCTGCTGGCCACCCGACAAGGCGTAGGGATAGGCGTCGAGATCGATTCGCACCTCGAAATCGGCCAGCAATTTTTCCACGCGTTCGCGGCGTTCCTTGCGGGGCACGCCCATGACCTTCAGCGGATAGTGGATGTTGTCGATCGCCTTGAGCCAGGGAAACAAGGCCTCGCGGTAATTCTGGAAGACGTAGGAAATGCGCGTCTCGCTGATGCGCTGGCCGTCGTACAGGACTTCACCGGCGTCCATCGGCATCAGGCCCGAAATCATGTTGATCAGCGTGCTCTTGCCGCAGCCGTTCGGACCGAAGATCGAGATGAACTGACCGAGCGGCAGGTCGACCGCGAAA
Source organism: Hyphomicrobiales bacterium (assembly GCA_038244925.1). GTDB lineage: Bacteria > Pseudomonadota > Alphaproteobacteria > Rhizobiales > Xanthobacteraceae > Bradyrhizobium. Next base: position 38,034 of record JBBRSX010000045.1, read on the forward strand.
TCGTCGTAGACCACAGCGTCGTTGAAGGTCTTGCGCAAGCCCCGGATGGTCATCAGGGCCTGTCGCTTGGTCCTCGGCGCGGAAGCCTGCGGGATTTCCGCGGCTTCCGGATCGACGGGCCTGATCGGCGCGATATTGCTGGCAATGTTACTCTTGGCCATCATCAGGTTCCGAGTTCGGCCTTGGTCAGCAGCTTCTCGCGTACGTTCAGCGGTCCGGCCAGGACGCCTTCCTTGATGAAGATATCGACCAGCGCCTGATAGGACTTGATGTCGGTGTCGTTGAGGTCCTTGAACCCGCGCAGATAGGGCTGCGCCAGCAGTTCGAGCTGATCCGGCTTGATCGGCGTGTAGTTCGGAATGGCGGCCTTGTATTTGGCGAAGTTGGCGTTCACCAGGTCGGTCGCTTCGTCAATCACGGCGACCACGCGCTTCGCCACGTCCGGGCGCTCCTTGAGGAACTTGGTCGTCATGATCGAGGCGCCCGAGTAGAATGGATCGGCGATGACGCCCGCGACCGGATTGGTCATGGCGCGAATAGCCTTGCCGGACGCCACCGCGATCGAGCCCACCGGCTCGAGCGACAGCGTCGCATCCACCGTCCCGCCGACCACCGCCGGCACCTGCATCGCGACCGCCAGATCGACCAGCTTCACATCCTTGTCCGGATCGAGACCGGCGGCGCGCACCATGTGCCTCGAAATCGTCCGCCACTGAATGCCGGGCACGTGCCCCAGCGTCTTGCCCTTGAGGTCGGCAAAGGCCTTGATGGTGCTGTCCGGCTTGACGATCAAGCCGTCATTGATCCGGTTGACTGCGATGCCGCCGCCCTGCAGACCGAAAACCTTGAGCTTTCCCGGAAACTTCGATTCCGCGATCATGGCGATACCGGCTGCCGCGCCGGGAGGTCCGAAGTCGGCCCGCTCGGCGATCAGCGCATCGATGATCTGGTTCGGCGATTCCATCTTGTTGGAGTCGATCTCGATGCAGGCCTTCTCGAACAGCTTTTCCTCGATCGCGACGTAGTAGGCCGTGGTCTGCATGATCGGCAGCCAGGCGGCCGTCACCTTGTCCATCTTGTCACAGGCGGCATAGGCACCGGCGCTGCCGGCGCAGATGGCACCCGCGGTGACCGCGGCGAACAGAGCTGATTTTGACATTGCATTTACCCCTGAGAAAAGATTGCAACAACGAAGCTATTTGCCCGACCAGTGAATGACCGAACGTTCGAGGAAGAGCAGTGCGAGGTTGAGGCCGTATCCCATCGCGCCGGCGACGAGGATGGAACCGTACATGTCGGTCAGCGAATAGGAGATCTGCGCATCGATGATCCGGTGCCCCATGCCGTCGGTGGCGCCGATGAACATCTCTGCCACGATGATGACAACGAGGGCGAGCGAGACCGCGGTTCGCAGACCGACGAAGGTTTGCGGCAAAGTCTCGAAGAAAATGACGTCGCGGAAGATTCGCAGCGACGACGCTCCCATCGACCTTGCGGCCAGAATGCGCGTCTGCCGGGCATTCATTACGCCGTAGGCGACGTTGAAAACGATCACGAGCCAGGCGGCGAACGCCGCGACGGCGATCTTTGCCAGATCGCCCAGCCCGAACAGCAACAGGAATAACGGGAATAACGCCGTAGCCGGCGTCGAGCGGAAGAAGTCGACGATGAATTCGACGGAGCGATAAACCGCCGCCCTGGCGCCCAGAACAATTCCGACCGGCACGCCGGCGACGATCGCGATCACGATCGAATAGGCAACCCGAACCAGCGTGCGCGAAAAATCCTTGGTCATGCTGCCGGACCAGATACTGACGGCGGTATCGCGCAGCGTCTCGATCGGCGACGGCAGCAGATCCTTGTTGACCCATCCGCCCCTGGCGGCGAGCCACCAGATGCCGACCAGCAGAGCCGGGCCGACGGCGAGTTCGACCGCACGGCGGGTACCCTTGTTGCTCAGCCTCGAGATAGCGTTGCGCATGTCGACTCCAGCCTTCTCGCTCAAACGGCGGAGCCTGCGTCTTTGTTGGCCCGCACCGTTCCTGCAGGCATATCTTTGCCCAACCCGGGTGAAAGGAAATGCCGAGTTGTGCAATTAACTGTGCATATTTGCATATTGAAATCGGCCAAGTACCTGATCAATTTGCACTCACGCATGCACATTTGTTGGGCAGCAGCGGGCAGGCAGATCTGGCGGCCTTCGGCGATCAGGAAGGGTGCACTCGGATGCGGAAGTGACCCGTTTGTTGCCGGCGATCAGATGACGCGAAGGACGGACTGCGTCATCGCATCCGCCGTCGTTCGTTGAGCATCGGGGGACGAGTCATTTCCGGCAAGGCAGGATGGGCACGGCACATAAGCGCCTTTGCCCACCCTGCATATGCGCCGCTTCCGTCATTCAAACTTGAACGAGACTTTCACCTTGGCGCGGTAGGCTTCGACTTTGCCCTTGGCGTCGAGCTGCAGATCGAGCGTGACGACCTCGGCGACGCGAAGATCGCGCAGGGATTTTCCGGCGCGTGTGACGGCCGCGGTGGCGGCCTTTTCCCAGGAGTCCTTGCTGGTACCGATCAGCTCGATCACCTTGTAGACGCTCTCAGCCATGTCGTCCTCCCGTTGGGTTCAGGCAGGACGCAGGTGCTCCTGCCGCA
>JBBRSX010000046.1:0-39910 GCA_038244925.1 Hyphomicrobiales bacterium
ACTGTATAAGCCGTAAAGCCATTGCGCAGGGAAGGCCGGTGCTCTCCGCCAAACCTGTATGCTCGTGTGCGCACTACGATGCATCTATTGCACGCGAGACCGCGGGTGCGGCGCGCACCCGGTCTTCCCTGCGCCCTCTGTATTTATGAGGGCAAACGAAATGCAAAACTTCGGGCGCATCGCGCCGCGAGAACGCGGAGCTGTATCCAGCCGTCATTCCGGGGCGCGCGAAGCGCGAGAATCCATACTCACGATCGTGGTTATGGATTCCGGGCCTGCGCCAAGTGGTCAGGCTATTTGTAGATTGAATCAGAGAATGCAACGTTGTCGCACCCATGCGCATGATCCCGTCACTTCACCAGCGTCAACGCAGGCTTGCCCTTTTCCAGAATATACGTCGCGAGCTCACTGGCCTTGACGCGGCCTGTGTTCTTCGCCGCATGCACCGTTCCGGCCGGGATAAACAGCACTTCGCCGGCCTTGAGTGTCATCGGCGGTTTGCCTTCGACCTCATACTGCAGCGCGCCTTCGAGCACATAGATAATCTCTTCGCCGGGGTGGGTGTGCTTGCCGAACGCCGCGCCCGGCGCAAAGTCGACGCGGACTTGAAACGCCTCGTGGCCGGGGACGCTGAGATCGTGCCGCTGCAGGTCAATTCGCGTAATCCCGGCCGGTTGCTGCGCCTGCGCCGCGTCCAGCGCAGCAACACTTCCAAGCATCAGCGCCGCGACCGCGACGGCGCGCGCCGTCTTCATCCAGATATCGCTCATGTCGTCTCCGTTGGGTTTGCAGGTGTCAGAGGATCGCGCGGATCATGCCAGCATCGGACTGGCCCGCGCGTGAGATCAAGGGTCACGTCGCGCCGCGGCTCACTGCGGCAGTTGTTCGCCGGCCTGTTCCTTGACGATGTAGTCGGCGTACCAGTCCGGCCAGTTCTCGTCGTGCACGCCGCCAGTGCGCTTCTCGTGTTCGCCGTGGGCGGTCGCCGCGCGCCGGAGCGCCGCGGCGATGTCACCCGACGAGCCGAAAGTCGTCGCGCCGACGACGCGGCCGGGCAGGCGGGTGCTAATTTCCTGGAACAGCCAGCCGTTGCCGTCGGGATCGCGGAACGAGGCGTACGAGCCGTAGCTGCCGCGCTTGGGATCGGCGCCGCTGACCCGGTTTCGTCCGGCCAGATAAGGCTCGTCAGTGCCGGTGTGGACGTTGCCGCCGTCGTGAAAGACTTCGCCAACTTCTACGCCGCGGCTACGAAGCTCGTGACGCGCCGCCTCGATGTCGGAGACGACCAGATAGAGGCCCTGCGCCGAGCCGGGCGCCGCCGCAGTGACGTTCTTGCCGAAGATCACCGAAGCCGGCGAGCCGGGCGGGGTGAACTGGATCACGCGCCAGTCGTTACCGGAAGCGAAGTCGGCGTCGAGCCGCCAGCCGAGGCTGGCATAAAACGCCTTGGCTCGATCGACGTCCGAGACCGGGATGACGACGACTTCGAGCTTCATATCGATCGCCGGCGCCTTGCTGGTTGCCGTCGCCGCGGTTCTTTCCTAGAGGTCTGACATGGTTCTCTCCTTGATGTTGGTGGCGGGGCCGGCGCTTTCGAGGCGCCGTGCTTCCCGGATCAAGTGGAGCAAAGTTAGATTGCTTCGATCAGCGAGCGAATACCCGCTGATCGACGGACACTCTTCCGCCTCGTGGGCGAATGCCGGGTTCGGCCGGTAGCGGCATTCTGGCCGGGTTCTGCGATGTCATAAATAAATTAGTATTGACTAATGAATTAGTCAGAGCTAATTGATTTGCATGATGCAGACAGCAGCCGTCGATAACGTCATGCGCGCGCTCGCCGACCCCACCCGGCGCGCGGTGTTCGAGCGGATCGCGCAGTCCGAAGAGATCAGCGTCGTCGAGCTGACGCGCGGCAGCGGCGTGACCCAGGGCGCGATCTCCCAGCACCTCAAATCGCTGAAGCAGGCGGGCCTGATCGCCAACCGCGCCCAGGGCCGCAACGTCTTCTATTTCGCCGAGCCGAAAGGCCTCGACCCGCTGCTCGACTGGATGAGCCATTACGGCGTGTTCTGGCGCGAGCGGTTCGCCAACCTGCACACCTTGTTGAAGGAGATTGATCCATGAACGTCGCCGCCTTGAAATCCCACACCCAGGACATTGTGGTCGAAGACGTCTTTCCGCATGCGCCGGAGATGATCTGGAAAACGCTGACGTCGGGCGAGTTGATGCGCCGCTGGCTGCAAATGCCGTCGACCGGGTTCGAGGCCGTGAAGGGCAAGCACTTCACGTTCCAGACCACGCCGGCCGGCGCGTGGGACGGCGTCATCCGATGCGAAGTGCTGGAGGTGGTGCCGAACCAGCGCTTCGCATTTTCGTGGCAGGCCGGGGACGAAGGCAATGAGGGCTATGGTTCGCGCCTCGACACCACAGTCACGTTCACGCTCGCCAAGGCCGATGGCGGTACAAAACTTCGCCTCGTCCATGCCGGCTTCGTCACGCCGCAGAACGACTCCGCCTACAAGAACATGAGCGGCGGCTGGAAGAAGGTGGTGCCGCAGATCGGCGCGATCTCCGGCGAAAAGAACTGACGCGATTTCAAAGGGCAACGGATCACGCTCGATGCCGGACGGCGCGTTCGCCCGGCGTTCCGATGCAACACGTCATCTCAACAACGAAGAGGTCAAGTCATGCAGATGGAAATCGTATCGCCGCAGCAGTGGGAAGCCGCACGCCAGCAATTATTGGTGAAGGAGAAGGCGCTGACCCGCGCCCGTGACGCCATGGCCGCCGAACGGCGGCGGATGCCGTGGATGGCCGTCGAGCAGGCGTATGCCTTCGACGGACCGCAGGGCAAAGCGAGCCTGATGGATCTGTTCGAGGGGCGCCGTCAGTTGATTGTCTACCGCGCCTTCTTCGAACCCGGCGTACACGGCTGGCCCGAACAGGCCTGCCGCGGCTGCTCGATGGTGGCCGACCAGGTCGCGCACCTCGCGCATCTCAACGCCCGCGACACCACGCTTGTCTTCGTCTCGCGCGCGCCGCAGGCCGACATCGCGCGGCTGAAGGCGCGGATGGGCTGGGAGATGCCGTGGTACACCGTCACGGACCGCTTCGACGCCGACTTCGGCGTCGACGAGTGGCATGGCACCAACGCCTTCATCCGCGACGGCGACCGTGTGTTCCGCAGCTACTTCATCAAGAGCCGCGGCGACGAGGCGCTGGGCAGCACCTGGAGCTATCTCGACATGACCGCGCTCGGGCGTCAGGAAGTGTGGGAGGACTCGCCGCAGGGCTATCCGCAGACGCCGCCCTACAAATGGTGGAACTGGCACGACAGCTACGTCCCCAATGCCGCGCCCGACCAGCGATGGGTCGAGGTCTCGGACGCCGGAGAAATCGCACTTCGGAAGCAAGGCTGATCCGGGGAGGCGCGGCGATGATCTGCAACGCGCGCATGAAGCAGCGTCGGGAATGGCCCGGCGCGGAACGCTGGCTGTCGCTGGCGGCGGCGCCGACCTTCGCCGTCATGGCGATGTTCACGGCCATGGCCGGTCGCGGCGCAACCGATATCCTTTGTTCCGCCGGCGCCTCGCCGCTCGGCGGAATGATCCCGATGTACCTGCTGATGAGCGCCTTTCATTCGGCGCCGTGGCTGCGGCTGATCGCGCGAAATCCTGTTGAAAAGGACAACACATGAGCAAGGACTATACCGGCGGCTGCGCTTGCGGCGCGATCCGCTATACGATTGCCTGCGAACCCGTTTTCATGAACCACTGCCAGTGTCGCGACTGTCAGCGCAAGAGCGGCACCGGCCACGGTTCCTATCTGACCTTCGCGTCGCCCAACGACGTGAAACTCGCCGGCGATGCGGCGCGGTGGGACATGGTCGGCGACAGCGGCAACGTCAAGACGGGTGGCTTCTGCCCGACCTGCGGGGCGTCGGTCTATCTCACATTCGCGGCGATGCCGGAACTTTTCACCGTGCATGCGGCGAGCCTGGATGACCCCGCGCGATTCAAACCGCAAGTGCTGACCTACGCCGCGCGCGGCTACGCCTGGGATCACATCGATCCGGCCTTGCCGAAATTCGACAAGATGCCGCCGCAGCCATAGCGCAATGAATCAGAGAACGAACAGGGTCAGTTGATAGAGCGCGTAGGCGACTTCGAAGCCCACCAGAACGAGCGCGGCGATCATCACGTAAAAGCTGAAATGCATGGGAGATTCGAAACCAGATACTTCTCGCGGCCGCGCCGATCGCGCAGGGACGTAAACGAAATTCGGTGCGTGTGGGATAAAGGCGAGCATCCGGCGACAATTGTCACCGGCAATCAAAAACAGAGGGCCTCCGCCGCCGCGGAAGTGATGCTCGTGTCGCGAACCTCTTCTGAACCGGAGGTCTCAGTTCGACGCCAGCTTCCCGTCTGTTCACGTGCCGTAGAAGATCTTGATTCCCCACAGCACGACGACGATGGCCGATACCAGCGTGGCCGCCGTCAATACACTTTCTAAGGAAGCGACTCTCATACTAACTCTCCGCTTCCCAGCCCCATAATCGGTCTAGTTGATTCGTTAATTCCACCGCAATTGCGCCATCGCGTTGCCATCAACACAGTCGGCGGTTGTGGTTTGCGGGCCACATATCCCCGTAAGTTCCCGTGGTCATTGCGATGCGGCATGGCTTGACGTCGGGGTTGGCTGGGATGATTGAAGGATTGCGGCGGCGATGCCGCGCAGGAGGAGGTGCATTGAAAGCTGGTGTTGCCGTTATCGCCTTGCTCTGGCTGGCCGGCGCGATGGCGGCGAGTGCCCAGGCCGAACCGCTCGCCTTCGCCGGCTTCGATCGCACGGTGGATATCGCGGTCTGGATCGACCGCTATCCGCACGCCTCGCGCGAGTTCACCCCCGGCGCCGACGCAAGCCGTGATGATCCCAGAGAATGGTCGGCCGAATTCCTTCGCGCCCGCCGGGCAGGACGATACGCCCTGCGACTGCCGCCCGAGGAGGCGCGCGACCACATCTATTACGTCCAGGCGGATATACGCGACGGCATCATCGAGCGGCTGTGGCTGTTGCTCGAAAAGCCGCTGATCAAGGCCGATCCCCGGCATCCGACGGCAAGCAACGAGGCGCGTTATCCGCTCTGCGGCGACGTCCTGAAGCCGCTGACGGCAAGGTACGGCAAGCCTGACGCGCTCGCACCGCGCTGGGAAGAGGCGCTGCAGTCGTTCGACTATCTCTGGACCCGCGCGCCGGAGACGATGAAGCTCGAATGCGGCCGCTATGACGGCCGCAAGACCATATTCGCCGTCGGGGTGACGTTCGAACCGATGCCGCCACGCTAGGCATGACCCAGCCAAATTGTATGATAAGCAGGTTGGACGACTGACACCCAAAAACAACAAGAGGAAACTGCCGATGGCACGCGTGCGCTGTATCACCGAAATGGGCATGGGCGTCGACGTTCACGGGCTCGATGCCACCAAGGCCGCCAAGCGCGCGGTCTCCGACGCCATTCGGCATTCCAGCCTCGGCTTCTTCCGAATGGTGGGCAAGACCGCCAAGGACATGTTCGTCGACGTCACCATTGCGGTGCCGGACCCGGCCAGCGTCGATACGGCGGCCGTCGCCAAGGAACTGCCTTACGGCACCGTCACCGTGACGGCGGTGAAAGGCGGAATGGAAATTCCGGCCGAGAGCGGCAGCGATTCCATCCTCATTGCCAATGCCGCGGTGATCGTCAGCCTCGACGACGGCAAGTAAATCCAGTCCTTGCATTAAAAAAGATCGCGAGCCCATCATGACGGAAGACAGCAGCACCTATTGGAAGCGATCGCGGGTCGAACTCCGCGCTGCCGGATTCGATCCGGACAAATCAGCGCAGACCAGCGCGGTGGTCACGATCGCCAGCGCCTGGACCAACGCCCATCGCTGCAACAACCGCGTCCGCACCATCGCCGATTTCCTGATCGAGATTCTGGCCGAGCGCGGCGGGCAGGGCCTGGTCGTCGGCGCGCCGGCGGTGTCGGACGCGCTGACCCAGGGCACACCGACCGCGGGCTACAGCCTCGCGTCGCGCGACGTCGTCGCCGATTGCTTCGAGATCGGTCATTACGCCCACCATGGCGACGCCATGATCGTGATTTCCGGCTGCGACAAAACGGGCGCAGCCGCGCTGATGCCGCTGGCGCGGACCAATGCGTTCGGGCTCGTGCTCTATCCCGGCACCAGCACGCCGGGCAGCGTTTCGTTCGGCGCCTGGGCCGCCAAGGGCAACAATCTGACCATCCTCGATTACGCCGAAGCCCGCGCCGCCAACGAGTCCGGCCGTCTGTCTGCGGAGGAGTTGGGGGAAGTCGAGCGCAACGTGATGCCCGGCAGCGGCACCTGCGGCGCGATGTTCACGGCCAATACCATGAGCACGATTGCCGAAGCGATCGGCATGATGCTGCCGCGTGGCGCCTCGCATCCCGCCGATTACGACGCCCACAGCGATATCCATGCCGACGTCCGCGCCCAGGCGCGAGCCTCGGTCGACGCGCTGTACCGGCTGATGCAGGCCGGCATCCGGCCGCACGACATCATGACCGAGCGCGCCTTCGAGAACGCGATCACCACGGTCTATGCGATGGGTGGCTCGACCAACATGTATCTGCATCTGCTCGCGGTCGCGCGCGAGGCGCAGGTGCCGATCACGATCGAACGCATTCAGCAGATCGGCGAGCGTGTGCCGTTGCTCGCGAACCTGCAGCCGCATGGTCCCTACGCGATGGGCAGCCTGCATGCGATCGGCGGCGTGCCCGTCGTGATGAAGGAACTGCTGCGGGCCGGCCTGCTGCACGGCGATGTCATGACGGTGACCGGCAAGACGCTGGCGGAGAATCTCGCCGCGGTCCCGACACTGGAGCAGATGGCGCCGCAGCAGATCGTGCTCCCCGTGGCAAAACCGATCGCGCCGGCGAACAATCACATCAGCGTGTTGAAGGGCAATATCGCGCCGGAGAGCTGTCTGCTGAAGCTGTCGGGCAAGGCGCTTGAGAAGGGCCAGTTCCGCGGCACCGCGCGCGTGTTCGAATCCGAGGCCGAGACGATGGCCGCGATCCGTGCCGGCGATATCGTGGCGGGCAATGTGATCGTGGTGCGTAACGTCGGCCCGGTCGGTGGGCCCGGCATGCCGGAAATGGTGATGCTGACGATCCAGTTGCAGGGGCGGGGCCTCGGCGAAGATGTCGCGCTGATCACCGACGGCCGCTTCTCCGGCGTCTCGCACGGCATCCTGATCGGTCATGTCTCGCCGGAAGCCGCGCGCGGCGGTCCGATCGCGGCCGTTCGTGATGGCGACGTCATCGTGATCGATCCCGGCGCACGCACCGTGAACCTGGAGGTCCCGGCCGAGGAGATTGCCCGGCGCATGGCCGATTGGCGCGAACCTGCATCCGTCAAGCAGGTGCGCAGGGGATCGGTGCACGACAAGTACATCCGGCTGGTGTCGTCGGCGCACTATGGATGCGTGTTGTAAATGGAATCCATGACGCACCCGCTCGATCATCCGATCTGGACCGCGTTGACGACGCGGCAGCAGGCGTTGGCGGAAGGTGGCGCCCGCGCGCGGCGTTATCCCACCGCCATCACGCCGTTTGCCGACATGGCGGAGATATCGCCGCGGGGATTCGCCGACCTCGGCGCGATGATGCTGGGGTCCGAAATCGCGGTGCTGTTCACGCCGGAGCCGGTGACGGCACCCGACGAGTTCAAGGTGGTGCTCGCCGAGACCGGGGAGCAGATGATCGGCTCGCCCGCCGAAGTCCCGGCCGATGGCGTCGAAATCCTTACCCTCGGCGCCGCAGACGCTGCAGACATGATGGCGCTGACCACGCTGACAAAGCCGGGGCCGTTCACCCCTCGTACGCACGAACTCGGAACCTTTCTCGGCATTCGCGTCGGCGGCGAACTGGTCGCGATGGCCGGCGAGCGGATGAAGCCCGCCGACTACACCGAGATCACCGCGGTCTGCGTCCATCCCTCGCATCGTGGTCGAGGCTATGGACAAATCCTGCTCTCGGCCGTTGCGCGTCAGATCCTGGCGCGCGGCGAAATCCCGTTCCTGCACCTCTTCACCAGCAACGCGTCCGCGCTTGCGCTTTACCGCCGACAGGGTATGGAAATCCGGCGACGGTTGCACGTGACGGTGTTGCAGAAAAAGGCGTGATCGTACGATGGCGATCTGTTCTCATTCCAGCGGGCCGGCCGCGGTGGCGACGTCGCCCGTGGATAATCGATGCGTCATCTCCGCAATCGAGCTGAAAAAAAGCGTAGGCCCGGCAGCTTGCAGCGCGGCGGGGAAGGCATAGCCCCAGGCGACCGCGCCGGACGCCATGTAGGCGGCGCGGGCGGCGTCGATGTCGCGGAGTTCGTCGCCGATGCAGATGGTGTCGGCGGGTTTGGTTCCGAAGCGCCGGGCGACGCGTCGAAATTTTCGGTGCTTGCCGAAAATGGCGGCGCCGCAGTCGAAGCCGGAAACCAGTGCCGCAGTGGGCCCGAGCACGCGCCGAACGGATTCCTCGCTGTCGGAACTGACGATCGCGGCCTTGATGCCGAAGCGTTGCAACGCGGACAGCATCTGCTCGACGCCGTCGAACAGGGATATCTCGCCGGCCGCGGCGAGCTTGCGCTTTCGCATGTCTTGCGCGATGGCCGGCAGCCGCCACATCGGCACCTTGAGCCGCGCCATGATCTGCCGTGCGGAAAGCGCGCGCAGCCCTTCCATCTCGTCCGCGCCAACTTGCGCGAGATCGAACCGGACGATCATGTCCTGAAACGAAGCGCGGAACCAGGGCAGCGAGTCGGCCAGCGTGCCGTCAAAATCGAAAATGGCGAGGCGATAACGGGTCATGTGAGTTCGGCAGCTCTACGTGCCGTCGTCGCCGAAATAGGCCGGCTTGCCCGTGGTCCAGGTCTCGCCCCAGAGCTGCCCGCCGCCGTCGACGGTCAGCATTTCGCCGGTGACGAATTTTCCGGACGGCGCTACGAAGTAGACGCAGGCCTCGGCAACGTCGAACGTTGTGCCGGTGCGCATCATCGGGTTGGCGCGTGGGTAGGTGGCGCGGGCTTCCGGCGAATACACGTTCCAGCCCTCGGTCTCAATGACGCCGGGCGCCACGCAGTTGACCCTGATGTCGAGCGGCGCCCATTCGACTGCGACGGCGCGCGACAGTCCGATCACGCCGCTGCGCGCGGCGATGGTGTGCGCGATGCCATAGAGGCCATGCGTGGTCACGACCACGATGTTGACGATGCTGCCGGGATGCTTGTGGTCGCGCCAGCGCTGTGCGGCGGCCTGCATCATGAACCAGGTGCCGTTCAGATTGGTGTTGATGACGGCGTTCCAGCCCTTCACCGAAAAATCGATCGCGGCTTGCGGAAACTGTCCGCCGGCACTGTTGATCAGGCTGTCGACGCGGCCATGCGCGGCCCAGACGGCATCGAACATGGCGTTGATCGCGTCGGGTTCCCTGACATCGGCGACGTAAGCGGAGGCCTTGAGATTGCGTCCAGTCATTTCGGCGACGAGCGTGTCGAGCTTGACCTGATTGCGCCCGACCACGGCGACATGGGCGCCCAAGCGCGCAAACAGCCATGCGATGGCCCGTCCGATGCCGCCGGCGCCGCCCGAGACGACGACGACGCGATCCTTCAGCGCGTCGTTTGCGAAAACCGTCGGATGAACCGCGAGTTCGGCATCGGTCAGGCCGAGCTTCGCCGGCGGTTGTTGATCGGTCATGGACTTGGGCGGCCCTTGTCTGGTGCGGCAACAGCCGTACATTAGCCACCTATCAGAAACCACGCAAAGAACGAGTTTTGATGTCCGATCTTTCGAATTTCTCGATCACCAAACGCTGGCCCGCGAAGCATCCGGACCGCCTTCAGCTCTATTCGCTGCCGACGCCGAACGGCGTCAAGGTCTCGATCATGCTGGAAGAGATCGGATTGCCCTATGAGGTGCATCTGGTCGACTTCAACAAGGACGACCAGAAGACGCCGGAGTATCTCGCGCTGAACCCGAACGGCAAGATCCCCGCGATCCTCGATCCGGATGGCCCCGGCGGCAAGCCGCTGGGGTTGTTCGAGTCCGGCGCGATCCTGCAATATCTCGCCGAGAAGACCGGAAAGCTCCTGCCGGCCGATCCGGCGCGGCGATACCAGACCATCCAGTGGCTGCATTTCCAGATGGGCGGGATCGGGCCGATGTTCGGCCAGGTCGGCTTCTTCCACAAATTCGCCGGCAAGGAGTTTGCCGACAAGCGGCCGCTGGAGCGCTATGTCGCGGAGTCGAAACGCCTGCTCGGCGTGCTGGAGACGCGGCTCGACGGTCGGCAATGGATCATGGACGACGACTACACCATCGCCGATATTTCCATGCTGGGCTGGGTGCGCAATCTGGTCGGATTCTACGGCGCCCGCGAACTCGTTGCGTTCGATACGCTCAAGCACGTCCCGCAATGGCTGGAGCGCGGCCTGGCGCGGCCGGCGGTGCAGCGTGGGCTTGAGATTCCGAAGCGTCCTTAGGCTGCGTGCTTGAGCAACTCGTAGACCACCGGGTTATCGGCGCAGGCGCCAAACCCGCATTCCAGCAGCGTCGTCACCACATTGGCCGCGGTCAGCGCGATCACCAGCCAGACCGCGATTTGCGCAAAGGCGCCGCCATCGGCCGGCAGGGTGGCGCCGTCATCGGTAAACTGGCGGTCGAACAGCAGGATGGCGGCGAGCAGGACGATGGCGGCGATGAAGCCGATCAGCGCCCAGCTGTAATAGTGGTAGCCGAGCAGAGCCGAACCATATCCGGCATCGCCGGGCAGGATGTGCAACAGCACCTGCCGGGTGGAGGCGACCGCGCCGGCCACCGCTGAAAGCAGCGACATCGCATAGTGGCTTGGACGCAGACCGAAGCGGATATTCAGGATCGGCCCGACGCCCAAGGTCGCGAACAGGATGCGCTGCAGCAGACACAGCGGGCAGGGCAATTCGTGCAGCATGAATTGCGCCGCGAACGCCGCTGCCAGCACCAGCGCGACGGCGTACAGGCTGAGCGCATTCAGGGTGATGGCGCGGGTCTGGGTCATGTGCTGCTCAGAACGACAGTTTCAGCGTATCGGTCGCGTGATGCAGATAGGTCGCGACGCATGCGATCATGACCACGGCGAACAGCCCGAGTGCCAACGGCCGCGGACCGCGCCAGGCGGCCAGCATCACGATGGCGGTGGCCAGAAACAACAGGGTGAATTCCATGCGCGATCCCGGCGGATGATGACGCCGCAGTTTATGATAGATTCGCCGGTTCCCTGCGGAAAAAAACGCCGTTGCGTGGTGGAGGCGATGAAACCTTGCCACACAAAGTTGATTGTCATGCCACGGGTCGTTATTTCATGATGGTCGCCGTCCTTGTCCGGAGTTTCCCATGGCGACAGAAGCCGTCCGTCCCGTCGTACGTCACCAGCCATGGTACAAGATCCTTTATCTTCAGGTTCTGATTGCGATCGCGCTCGGCATCCTGGTCGGCCGCTTCTATCCGGATCTGGGCAAGGATCTGAAGCCGCTCGGCGACGGCTTCATCGCCCTGATCAAGATGATGATTGCGCCGGTCATCTTCTGCACCGTGGTGCACGGCATCTCGTCGATGGGTGATCTCAGGCGCGTCGGCCGGGTCGGGCTAAAAGCCCTGATCTATTTCGAGGCCGTCTCGACCGTGGCGCTGGCCGTTGGCCTCCTGGTCGGCGAAGTCCTCCAGCCCGGCCATGGCTTCAACATCGATCCGGCCACGATCGATCCCAAATCGGTCGCAACTTACGTCACCAAGGCCAAGGAAGACGGCATCATCGCCCATCTGCTCGGGATCATCCCGGACAGCTATTTCGGCGCGCTAGCCCGCGGCGACCTGCTGCAGGTGCTGCTGGTTTCGATCCTTTCAGGCTTTGCCGTCGCATTCCTGGGCAGGGCCGGCGAGCCGATTTCCTATGCGGTCGATCAGGCGGCCAAGATGTTCTTTGGCATCATCCGCATGATCGTGCGGCTGGCACCGATCGGCGCATTCGGCGCGATGGCGTTTACCGTCGGCGCCTACGGCCTCAGCTCGCTGTGGAATCTGATCGCGCTGATCGCGACCTTCTATCTCACCAGCATTCTTTTCGTTTTGGTCGTTCTCGGTTCGATCGCGCGGCTCTCGGGTTTTTCAATCCTTCGCTTCATCGCCTTCATCAAGGACGAGTTGTTGATCGTGCTCGGCACCTCGTCGTCGGAAACCGTGCTGCCGCAGATGATCCAGAAGATGGAGCATCTCGGTGCCTCGCGGCCGGTGGTCGGCCTCGTCATTCCCACCGGCTACAGCTTCAATCTCGACGGCACCAATATCTACATGACGCTGGCGACGCTGTTTCTGGCGCAGGCGACCAATACCCATCTGACAATCTGGCAGGAACTCGGCATTCTCGGCGTCGCCATCATCACCTCGAAGGGCGCCTCCGGTGTCACCGGCGCGGGCTTCATCACGCTGGCGGCGACGCTGTCGATCGTGCCTGACATACCGATCCAGTCGATCGCGATTCTGGTCGGCATCGACAAGTTCATGAGCGAATGCCGGGCGCTGACCAACCTGATCGGCAATGGCGTCGCCTGCATCGTCATCAGCCGCTCGGAGGGCGAACTGGATAAGGACAAGCTGCACGAAGCCATGGCGCATCCGATCGAAATGGGCGAAGCCCTGGAGCCGGGCGCGGCATAGACCAACGATCCATCGAATAAACCTGGCGGGGCGAATGACGAAATCCATCACGATCTACGGCATCAAGAATTGCGACACAATGAAGAAGGCGCGCGCCTGGCTCGACGGCCACGGCGTCACCTACGACTTTCACGACTACAAGACTGCGGGCGTCGCCAAGGACAAGCTCAAGCAATGGTCCGATGAACTCGGCTGGGAAACGCTGCTCAACCGTGCCGGCACCACGTTCAGGAAACTGCCCGACAGCGACAAGGAAGGCCTCAACGAGCGCAAGGCGCTGGCGCTGATGCTGGCACAGCCGTCGATGATCAAGCGGCCGGTGCTCGATCTCGGCGGTAAACTGCTGGCCGGGTTCAAGCCGGAGATCTATGAGAAGGAAGTGCCGTCGAAAGCGCGTAGAGCGTGATCCGGAAAAGTGGGGGCCGGTTTTCCGAAAAGATCACGCGCTAATAGAAGGATAGAACTGGACGGCGCTTCGAAGAAGCGTCGTCCGGCGCTAATCCAGTTCGACGATCTCGTCGATAGATTGCGGTGACGTCGCGAATTCACGGTCGATGATCGCCCTGACCAGGATCACCGGCACGGCCTTGGGCTTCAGCCCCATCAGGTTGCTGATCTTGAAACCGCCGTCGATGCTGATGCTCTTGTAGGAACCCACGATCTGTTCGACGGCGTCGCCGCTACCGAACGGCAGCAGCAGCCGCTCGTAGGACACGTCCTTGCCGTCGTCGTCCTGCACCATCGAGATCGAATAGGCCGGCCGCCTGTACGTCAGGCAAATGCGGTACAGCGTGATCACGTTGGCATATCGCACCGGCCCGATGGCGTCGTCGAGAAAGCGGTTGGTCCGCTTCGACGGGGCGATGTGTTCGTTGCCGTAGGTGGTGGTGAGCCTGGCGCCTTCCTGGGTGATCAGGAACCGGGCGCCGTCGCCCTGACCGACCACGTCAAACCCCATCATGTCGGCGAGTTCGTCGGCGACGCGGTCCGGCTTGAAATCGTCAAGCCGCGGGAGGGGGCGGTGCTTGCCCGCCGCACGCAGCCAGACGTTCAGCAGGTCGCGCTGCCGGATCGATTTGACCACCGAGGGATCGGCGCTGGCGAATTCCATTACAGCTCAGTCGAATTCGAGTGCGTCGCCGGACGGAATGCGGCCGGGGACGCGATGGAAGAGATCGCGGTCGATGATGGTGCGGAGCTTCGGCACCGGCAGCTTGTCGTTTCCGCGCATCAGGTTCCTGATCTCGAAGCCGCCATCCTCGCTGATGGTCTTCAGCGAAGCGATGATATGGGTGACGCTGCCGTCTTCCGAGAACGGCAGCAGCATCCGCTCATAGGCAACGATTCGCCCGTAGATGTCATCGACATTGGCGATGGTATAGGCGGGCAGGCGACGCGCGATGCATTCGTGGTAGACCGGCATCACGAGCGGAGCGAGCCTGACGCCGAGATACTCGTCGAGGTAGCGGCCCTTGCCGGTATTGCCATAGGCGGTCGACATTCGCGTGCCGTCGCTCTGGATCGTCAGCCGTGGCGGCGCCTGGTGCGCATCGACGGTGTAGTTGACGAGGTCGGGGAGTTCTTCCTCGATCCGCTCCGGTCGATATTCCTCGATACGCGGCAGCGACTGGTTGCGGGCATAAAGCCGCAGCCAGGTATTGAGCAGGTCGCGCTGCTTGATCGACTTGACGACCGACGGTTGGGCGCTTTCGAAATCCAAGGGCCGCAATCCCTGCCAATGTAAATCGCGTGATGATCCGCTCGAGGCGGAAATATTCTATGAAAGCGACCGATTGCAGCAGAACACCGTTAACGATGACTTGCCGGTGTGTCCTGGATGGCTGAAAAGCGCCGGCCATTCGTCGAAACGCGCCGGCGGCGCAATTCGACTTATGGCGGGCCGGAACCGGGAGCTGAGGCCGGCTCTTGCCCAGCTTTCCACCTTGCCTAATCCCCACCGTTGACGGCATATTCCGGCCCGGAGGCGGCAGGCCCGGGACGATTTCCAAGACGTCCGGGAGAGCCTGCCCGACAAGGGAAAATTGGTCACGCGCGAGGGGACTTCGCGGCTGGGCTGATGGGGGAAATTTGTTTGGCTGATGAGTTCATTCTCGAAACCCATGGATTATCCAAGGAATTCGCGGGTTTCTTCGCCGTTCGCGACGTTGCCCTCAAGGTGCGCCGTGGCAGCATCCATGCGTTGATCGGCCCGAACGGTGCCGGCAAGACGACCTGCTTCAACCTCCTGACCAAATTCCTCAAGCCCTCGGCAGGCCAGATCCTGTACAAGGGAAGGGATATCACGGCGATGGCGCCGGCCGACGTGGCCCGGCTCGGCCTCGTGCGTTCGTTCCAGATTTCGGCGGTGTTTCCGCATCTCACGGCGCTGGAGAACGTGCGGGTCGCGCTGCAGCGCCAGCACGGCAGCTCGTTCGATTTCTGGCGTTCCAAGACCGTGCTCGACCGTTTCAACGGCCGTGCGCTTGAACTCCTGAACGACGTCGGCTTGAGCGAATTTGCCAACACGCCGGCGGTCGAGATGCCTTATGGGCGCAAGCGCGCCCTTGAGATTGCGACGACGCTGGCGCTCGACCCAGAGATGATGCTGCTCGACGAGCCGATGGCCGGCATGGGCCATGAAGACATCGACAAGGTCGCGGCGCTGATCAAGCGCATTTCGGCCAAGTACACCATCCTGATGGTCGAGCACAATCTGAACGTTGTGGCCAACCTGTCGGACACCATCACCGTGCTGACGCGCGGTCAGGTGCTGGCGGAAGGCAATTACGCCGAACTGTCCAAGGACGAGCGCGTCAAGGAAGCTTACCTGGGGGCCGGTCATGACTGATTTGAAAATGGCCGAAGCCGCAACCCAACCCGCGGGCGCGCAGGTTCTCACCGTAGCGGATCTCCAGGCCTGGTACGGCGAATCCCACATCCTTCACGGCATCAACTTCAATGTGAATGCCGGCGAAGTGGTCACGCTGCTCGGCCGCAACGGCGCCGGCAAGACCACGACGCTGAAATCGATCATGGGGATCATCGGCAAGCGCACCGGTTCGATCCGCTTCGACAACCAGGACATCATCCGCACCTCGTCCGACAGGATCGCGCGGATGGGCGTCGCGTTTTGTCCGGAAGAGCGCGGCATTTTCGCCAGCCTCGACGTGCGCGAAAACCTGCTGCTGCCGCCGATCGTGCGTCCCGGCGGCCTGTCGCTCGATCAGATTTTCGATCTGTTTCCGAATCTCAAGGAACGCCTTAACAGCCAGGGTACAAAGCTTTCGGGCGGCGAGCAGCAGATGCTGGCGATCGCCCGGATCCTGCGCACCGGCGCGCGCTTCCTGATGCTGGACGAGCCGACCGAGGGACTTGCGCCCGTCATCATCCAGCAGATCGGCCACACCATCGCGCGGTTGAAGTCGGAAGGCTTCACGATCCTCCTGGTCGAGCAGAATTTCCGCTTCGCCTCGACGGTCGCCGATCGCTACTACATCGTCGAGCATGGCAAGGTGATCGACGGATTTGCCAATTCCGAGCTGTCGTCCAACATGGACAAGCTCCACACCTATCTCGGCGTTTGATCGGCACAGCGGCGGCAAGCAGATTTCACGGAGTACAACATGAAACATCGTATTTCAGCTCTCTTCCTCGGTACCGCGCTGACATTGGTCGCGGGCGGCGCGCTGGCGCAGGACAAGACCGTCAAGGTCGGCGTCCTCACCGATAATTCCGGACTTTACTCCGACCTCGGCGGCGCCGGCTCGACGCTGGCGGCGCAGATGGCGATCGAGGATTCCGGGGTTGCGGCCAAGGGCTGGAAGGTCGATCTGATTTCCGCCGACCACCAGAACAAGCCCGACATCGCCACCACCATCGCGCGGCAGTGGATCGACGTCGAAAAGGTCGACGTCCTGATGGACGTGCTGAATTCCGGCGTGGCGCTGGCGGTCAACAACGTCGTCAAGGAAAAGAACAGCGTGATGATCAATTCGGGCGCGGCGAGCTCGGATCTGACCAACGCCCAATGCACGCCGAATACCGTGCACTGGACCTACGACACCTACATGCTGGCGCACAGCACCGGCCAGGCGCTGGTGAAGGCCGGCGGCGACACCTGGTATTTCATCACGGCCGACTACGCGTTCGGCGCCGCATTGGAGCGCGACACCACCGCGGTCGTGCTGGCGTCCGGCGGCAAGGTGATCGGCAGCGTCAAGCATCCATTGAATTCGTCGGACTTCTCCTCGTTCCTGCTGCAGGCGCAGGCCTCGAAGGCCAAGATCATCGGCATGGCCAATGCCGGCGGCGACACCACCAACACCATCAAGCAGGCCGCCGAATTCGGCATCGTCAAGGGCGGCCAGAAGCTCGCGGGCCTGCTGCTGTTTCTGACCGACGTGCACGCGCTCGGCCTCAACGTCGCGCAAGGCCTCAACCTCAGCTCGACGTTCTACTGGGACATGAACGACCAGACCCGCGCGTTCGGCAAGCGGTTTTCCGATCGCATGAAGACCAAGGCGATGCCGACCATGGTGCAGGCGGGCGTCTACGCCGGCCTGCTGCATTATTTCAAGGCGCTGGAGGCGCTCGGCGGCAATCCGCATGACGGCGCCAAGGTGGTCGGCAAGATGAAGGATATTCCGACCGAGGATGCGCTGTTCGGCAAGGGCAGCATTCAGCCGAACGGCCGGGCGCTGCATCCGGCCTATCTGTTCGAGGTCAAGACGCCAGCCGAATCCAAGGGGCCGTGGGATTATTACAAGCTGGTCGGCACCACCCCGGCAGACCAGGCGTTCAGGCCGCTTTCCGAGAGTGCGTGTCCGCTTCTGAAGAAGTAAAGGGTGTGGTCCGGCAGCGAAGCGCTGCCGGAAGCCGCCGATCGAGCGAATGGACGATGTGAGATAAATACATGCAGGCACTCTACGCACAGCTTCTGGTGGGACTGATCAACGGATCGTTCTACGCGCTGCTCAGTCTCGGGCTTGCCGTAATCTTCGGCATGCTCAACATCATCAATTTCGCCCATGGCGCCGTCTACATGATGGGCGCGTTCGTTGCGTATTTTCTCTTGAACCTGACCGGCCTCGGCTATTGGCCGGCGCTGATCGTGGCACCGATCGTGGTCGGCATTTTCGGCATGATCCTGGAGCGGACCATGCTGCAGTGGCTGTCCGGCCTCGACCATCTCTACGGGCTGCTGTTGACCTTCGGTATGGCGCTGATCATCCAGGGCGTGTTCCAGAACTATTTCGGTTCGTCAGGCCTGCCTTACGCGATCCCGGATGAGCTGAAGGGCGGCCTGAATCTCGGCTTCATGTTCCTGCCGATCTATCGCGCCTGGGTCGTGATCTTCTCGCTCGTGATCTGCGTCGCCACCTGGTACCTGATCGAACGCACGAGGCTCGGCGCCTATCTGCGCGCGGCGACGGAAAATCCCACTTTGGTGCGCGCCTTCGTCGTCAACGTGCCCCGGATGATCACGCTGACCTACGGGCTCGGCGTCGGCCTTGCAGCACTGGCCGGCGTATTGTCCGCGCCGATCAACCAGGTCCGGCCGCTGATGGGCGCCGACCTGATCATCGTCGTGTTCGCGGTGGTGGTGATCGGCGGCATGGGCTCGATCATGGGATCGATCATCACGGGATTCGCGCTCGGCGTGATCGAGGGACTGACCAAATACTTTTATCCCGAGGCTTCCAACACCGTGGTATTCGTCCTGATGGTGCTGGTGTTGCTGGTGAAGCCAACGGGACTGACCGGACGGGCGGCCTGACATGAGCGCATTGACTGACGACACACTGCCGGTAACCCCGCGCGCGCTGCGCGACGAAACGATCGTGTTCGCCGTGATGGCGGTGCTGCTGGGCATGGTGCCGTTTAGCGGCATCTATCCGTTCTTCGTGATGCAGGCGCTGTGCTTTGCGCTGCTCGCCTGCGCCTTCAATCTTTTGATCGGTTATGGCGGCCTGCTGTCGTTCGGCCATGCGATGTTCCTGGGCACCGCGGGCTATATCTCGGCGCATGCGCTGAAGGTCTGGGGACTGCCGCCCGAACTCGGCATCCTCGCCGGCACCGTGGGTGCCGCTGTGCTCGGCGTCATCACCGGGCTGATCGCGATCCGCCGCCAGGGCATCTACTTCTCGATGATCACGCTGGCGCTGTCGCAATTGCTGTATTTCATCTATCTGCAGACGCCGTTCACCCATGGCGAAGACGGCATCCAAGGCATCCCGCAGGGCCATCTGTTCGGGATATTCGACCTCTCCAAGCCGACGATACTTTACTATGTGGTGATGGCCGGCTTCCTCGGCGGGTTCCTCGTGATCTACCGCACCATCAACTCGCCGTTCGGCGAGGTCCTGAAAGCAATCCGCGAGAACGAGCCGCGCGCGGTCTCGCTGGGCTACAAGACCGACCAGTACAAGCTCGTGGCCTATATCCTGTCCGGCACCATCGCGGGCTTTGCCGGCTCGCTGAAAGTGTTCGTGGCGCAGAACGCCTCGCTCACCGACGTGCACTGGAGCATGTCCGGCGAAATCGTGCTGATGACGCTGGTCGGCGGCCTCGGCACCGTGTTCGGTCCGGTGGTCGGCGCCTTCGTCATCATCGCCATGCAGCAGTATCTGGCCGGGTTCGGCCAGTGGGTGACGGTGATCCAGGGCGTCATCTTTGTGACCTGCGTGCTGACGTTCCGCCGTGGCGTGGTCGGCGAGATCGCGCATTATTTCCGGCGATCACTGTAAGTCAGGCGGTTTTGGGCCCGTTTTCAGCCCCACAAAGCGGTGGATGACCGGGTTCCCCGGGTGCGCCATGGGGCGCTTTCCGTTCGAATGGTCTATGACAGTTTTGTGACAGGCCGCCCGGCGGCCCCGCCAGAACGATGGATTCCTGCCAATGTTGATGCGCTGGTTTCGTGCCTTTTTGCCAAAAGAGGAGCGCTTTTTCGACCTGTTTGACCAGCATGCCAAGACTGTCGTGCAGGGCGCGCTTGCGTTGCAGGACATGCTGCGCGGCGGCGACGAGACACCGGTGTTCTGCCAGCGCGTCAACCAGTTCGAAAACGAGGCCGACGGCATCACCCGCGAGGTGATGACCGCCGTTCGCCGCACCTTCATCACGCCGTTCGACCGCGTCGACATCAAGAACCTGATCGCGGCGATGGACGATGCCATCGACCAGATGCAGCAGACCGCCAAGGCGGTGGTGCTGTTCGAGGTCCGCACGTTTGAGCCGCCGATGCGCGAAATCGGAACGCTGCTGGTCGAATGCGCCAATCTGGTTGGCCGCGCGCTGCCGCTGATGCAGTCGATCGGCGACAATGTCGCGATGCTGACGGCGATCACCGAAGAACTCGGCAAGCTCGAAGGCCGCGTCGACGACCTCCACGATATCGGGTTGAAGGAACTGTTCCTCAAGCACCGCACCGCCAATACGATGGATTTCGTGGTCGGCGCCGAGATCTACAAGCATCTCGAAAAGGTGGCCGATCGTTTCGACGACGTCGCCAACGAAATCAACAGCATCGTCATCGAACAGGTATAGGGCAGGGCCGCGCAGTGGACGCCACGCTTGGTCTTCCGATTCTGATCGCATTAATCGCAGTCGCGCTGCTGTTCGACTTCCTCAACGGGTTGCACGACGCCGCCAATTCGATTGCGACCATCGTATCGACCCGGGTGCTGCGCCCGCAATATGCGGTGGTCTGGGCCGCCTTCTTCAACTTCGTCGCCTTCGCCGTGTTCGGGCTCCATGTCGCCAACACCATCGGGACCGGCATCATCGAGCCGAGCATTATCGATGCGCAAGTGATCTTCGGCGCGCTGGTCGGTGCCATCGTCTGGAACCTGATCACTTGGGCGCTGGGCATTCCCTCCAGCAGTTCGCACGCTTTGATCGGCGGATTGGTTGGCGCCGGGATGGCGAAGGCGGGTTTTTCGGCGGCGGTCTGGAGCGGCCTGACCAAGACGCTGTTGGCGATCGTGTTGTCGCCGCTGGTCGGATTCCTGCTGGCGCTGGTGCTGGTCGCGATCGTGTCCTGGTTGTCGGTGCGTTCGACGCCGTTTGCGGTCGACCGCGCCTTCCGCATCCTGCAATTCGTCTCGGCCTCGCTCTATTCGCTCGGCCATGGCGGCAACGACGCGCAGAAGACCATGGGCATCATCGCGGTGCTGTTGTATTCGCAGGGCCACCTCGGCGACCATTTCGAGATTCCGTTCTGGGTGGTGATGGCGTGCCAGACCGCGATGGCGCTGGGGACCCTGATGGGCGGCTGGCGGATCGTGCGCACCATGGGGCTGCGGATCACCAAGCTGACGCCGATGCAGGGCTTTTGCGCCGAAACCGGCGGTGCGGCGACGCTGTTCATGGCGACCTATCTCGGGGTTCCCGTGTCCACCACCCACACCATTACTGGCGCCATCGTCGGCGTCGGCGCGGCGCGGCGGGTCTCGGCGGTGCGCTGGAACGTGGCGAGCTCGATCGTCTACGCCTGGGTGATCACGATTCCGGCGGCCGCCATCGTGGCGGCGCTGGCCTATTGGGCGGTGAATCTGCTGCGTTAGGGCACTGCGGCGGCTGGCGTCCCGCCGTTAAGTCCCTATATCCAGTGTGCTTTTTTGCAGCTTGCTTGCGCCCGTTTTCCCTGCCACACGCTCAGCCCCATGTCCGACATCGCCATACCTGCCGAATCGCCGTCCCGGTCGCCGCTTGCTGATGAAGTGGCGCGGCGGCGGACCTTTGCCATCATTTCCCACCCCGACGCCGGCAAGACCACGCTGACCGAAAAGCTGCTGCTGTTCGGTGGCGCCATCAACCTCGCAGGACAGGTCAAGGCCAAGGGCGAGCGTCGCAACACCCGTTCCGACTGGATGAAGATCGAGCGCGAGCGCGGCATCTCGGTCGTCACGTCAGTGATGACGTTCGAGTTCCAGGACCTGGTCTTCAACCTCCTGGACACGCCGGGCCATGAGGACTTTTCGGAAGATACTTATCGGACGCTGACCGCGGTCGACTCGGCCGTGATGGTGATCGACGCCGCCAAGGGCATCGAGGCGCGAACCCGAAAGCTGTTCGAGGTGTGCCGGCTGCGCGACATTCCGATCATCACTTTCATCAATAAAATGGATCGCGAGAGCCGCGATACGTTCGACCTGCTGGACGAGATCGAAAAGACGCTGGCGCTCGACACCACGCCGATGACCTGGCCGGTCGGCCGTGGCCGCGACTTTCTCGGCACCTATGATATCGCCACCGGCGGCGTGCGGCTGCTGGAAGGCGGCGGCGCCAAGACCGGCGCTGCGCAACAGATCGACATCGCCGATCTCGCCGGCCGCAACGCCAATCTCGACGTCGCCGAGGTCAAGGAAGAACTGGCTCTGGTATCGGAAGCCTGCAAGCCGTTCGAACTGGCGGCGTTTCGGGAGGGCCATCTGACGCCGGTCTATTTCGGCAGCGCGCTGCGCAATTTCGGCGTCGGCGATTTGCTGGAAGGCCTCGGCAAGTTCGCCCCGCCGCCGCGCGCGCAGGATTCGAACTTGCGCAAGGTCGAGGCCGCCGAACCGCGCATGAGCGCTTTTGTTTTCAAGATCCAGGCCAATATGGATCCGAACCACCGCGATCGCATCGCGTTCGCGCGGCTGTGCTCCGGCAAGCTGGTTCGCGGCATGAAGGCAAAACTGGTGCGCACCGGCAAGAACATGTCGCTGTCGTCGCCGCAGTTCTTCTTTGCCCAGGATCGCTCGGTGGCGGATGAGGCATTTGCCGGCGATGTCGTCGGCATTCCCAATCACGGCACGCTGCGCATCGGCGACACGCTGACCGAGGGCGAAGACATTACTTTCGTCGGCGTGCCCAGTTTCGCGCCGGAAATCGTCCGTCGCGTCCGCCTGACCGACGCGATGAAGGCGAAGAAGCTGAAAGAAGCGCTGCAGCAGATGTCGGAAGAGGGCGTGGTGCAGGTGTTCCGGCCGCGCGACGGTGCGCCGGCACTGGTCGGCGTCGTCGGCCCATTGCAGCTCGACGTGCTGAAGGCACGGCTCGATGCCGAATACTCGCTGCCAGTGGAGTTCGAAGTCTCGGAATTCCAGCTGGCGCGCTGGATTTCGTCAGACGACCGCAAGAAGCTCGATGCCTTCGTCGCCGCCAACAATTCCGGCATCGCCGACGACGTCGACGGCGATCCGGTGTTCATGGCCAAGAACGAATTCTATCTCGGCTATACCCGCGAGCGCGCCGAAGGCATCAACTTCTCCAACGTCAAGGACGTGAAGAAGAAGGCGTAGGGGCGGGCGGTTAGCCGCTGCGGATCCGGCTTCCGCCGTCGTCTTCCGCCACCGGGTCTCGCCTTCGGCGACCCTGATGACCGGCTCCAGCGGGGGACCCGGTACGCCGCGGCCCCGTAAATTACTGCGATCTCTGGAATACCGGGTTGCCCGGTCCCGGCTACGCCAAAGGCTTCGCCGAGGCTCTCCTACGCTGGCGCGCCGGAGCTTTCGCGGAAGCGGCAAGCCGGGCGATGACACCCTTGGTGGCGCGTCCCCACACATATGCATCCAATGGATGCCTCCATGCACCTGGGGCTGGAACGGACCCCTTGCGCCGCCGCTTCATCTCCGGAAGTATCCAATGGATGCTTTAAACAAAGGGAGGCTACCATGCCCCATCTCGCTACATATTCCCGTTCCGGCCCGGTCGGCACCATCGTGATGGACGATGGCAAGGCCAATGTGATGTCGGTTGCGATGCTGAAGGCGCTGCATGCGGCGTTCGATCAGGCCGAAAAGGACAAGACCGTCGTGATCCTGAAAGCGCGTGGAAAGCATTTTTCCGGCGGCTTTGATCTCGGCGTATTCGCCAAGGGCAATGCCGAGGACCAGTACCTGATGGTGAAGACGGGCGCTGAACTGGCGCTTCGCATCCTGTCGTTTCCGACGCCCGTCGTGGCGGCCTGCCAAGGCAACGCGTTCCCGATGGGCGCGTTCCTGATCATGTCCGGCGACCACCGCATTGCCGCCGAAGGCCATTACCGGATCGGCATGAACGAGGTCGCGATCGGGCTGACGGTGCCGCGGTTTGCGATCGAGATCGCGCGGCAGCGGCTGACGCCGGCCTATTTCAGCCGGGCGGTGATGACCGCGGAGATGTTCGGGCCTACCGAGGCGGTCACCGCCGGGTTCTTCGACCGGGTGGTGCCGGTGGACGCGCTGGACCGAAGCGCCGAGGAGGCCGCGCAGGCGCTCTCGACGCTCAATATGGCCGCGCACGCCGCCACCAAGGCCCGCGCCCGGGGCGCGGTGATCAAAATGATCCGCGGCATGATCGACGAGGATATTACCCCGCAATACGGCAATGATCGCGTTGCCAGTCGGTCGTTGGCCTGAGCGGGCATGGCATCCATCGCCGGGTGGCGTTGCGGCCTTGCCTTTGTATTTGGCCTTTGTATGAAGGGAGCATGACCGCAAAGCCGCGCCGGGCGACCTATCGCCACGGCAATCTGAAATCCGAGGCCCTGAAAGCCGCCGCCCGCCTGGTGGCCGAGTCTGGCCATGAGCAATTGAGCCTGCGCGAAGTCGCGGACACCGTCGGCGTCGCGCACCGCTCGCTGTACAACCATTTCGCCGACCGCGAGGCGTTACTGGATGCGGTCGCGACTGACGCCTATACCCGGCTGGCCGCCATCCTCGCCAAGGCGAGGACGCCCGAGGACTACACCGCGAAATATGTGCGGTTCGCGCTGGCCAATCGGGCACTCTACGCGCTGATGACCAGCCGCCCGCATGCGACCATGAAGCACAATCCGCCGCTACAGTCGGCGGTCCATAAGGTCATCACCGAAGCGATGCGAATTTTCTGCCAGGATATCGAAAGCCCGGCCGAACGGCGCCGCGCGGTGATGAAAATTTATATCACGCTCTACGGCGGCATTTCGCTGTATGCCACCGGTGTGCTCGACCAGCCCAGCGAGAAAACGCTGATTGCGGAACTTTCCGCGATGAATGCTCGATCATGAACGCGTGGATGTGAACGCCGGCCGCCTTGATACCGACTACCACACGGATCAAGTTCAGCACCGGCAAGGCTCTGGACCCCACCACAAGGGACCATCGTATGTTCCGGCACTTCATCGTCTGCCTGATCGTCCTGTTTGTCGGCATGAGCGCTGCGGACGCCCGGCCGCAACGCCAGATCGACGCCACGCCGTTTTCGCACGCGCCTTGCAGCGTATTGGACAACCGCCCGTGCACGCCGTCGTTTTGCAGCGTGTTCGACCGCGGGCCCTGTATTCCCGAGATCGACTATCCCACCGGCGAAAACCTGCAGCTCACGATCGAAACCATACCGCCGCCGGATCAGGCCGCGAAATATCAAAAGCCGGACCGCGACCTCGACACCATCGGCGACCTCTTTGCGGCGCTCCGGTCCTGCTGGACGCCGCCGCCGGCCGAGGGGGCGCGGGAAGGCATGCAGATGTCGGTGCGGTTCAGCTTCAAACGCTCCGGCGAGATCATCGCCACGCCGCGCGTCACCTTCGCCACCGCCGGCGTACCCAATGACACCAGGGCTATGTATCTGAAGGCGATCACGTCCTCGCTCGGCGCCTGCCTGCCGCTGAAATTCACCGACCGCCTCGGCGGCTCACTCGCCGGTCGTCCGATCGCGATTCGCTATGTCGACAATCGCGAGCTGGGAAGGCAATCGGGCGGCCGATAGCGAGTCCATCTTACCGCAGAGTCAGCGTTGTGCCTCGAAAACGTTGTTTGGAAGGCGGCGCCTCCTTGCAGTCCTTCCCGTCTATCTTGCGGCCGCCATCATCGCTGATCACCTGCACTCCGGCGGCATCGCCGGGTTCGAAAAACATCGCCTCGGGATTGAGCGTTCCAAAATTGATCTCGGGAATTTCAACAGCGGCGTCCCTGGCGTCTCCAGACCATGAGTAGAGCGCGAACGTTCCGGTATCGTCAGTGGGTCCGGCAACCACGAGATAACGCTTTCGCGTTTCGCTCCACTCGATGCTGCGAATACCGCGGCCGCCGAGCACCAGTTCGGCCGGTTCGCCCAGTTCTATTTGCGTTGATTTTCCTTCAACGAGGACCGCGCTCGGATTCTTGATCGGTACGACCAGTGCCTTGCCATCTTTGGTCAGGGGATTGCGAAAACCCAGCAGCAGACCGCCGTCAGGGGTGACCGCGAGGCCTTCGATGTTGAAACCGCCCTTTGCCTCGGGGGCGAGCTGCGCCGCGGCCTCCAGTCCGAATTTCTTGAGCTGTGGGGCCTTGATGAGGTCCTCGCGCAGCCGGAGGTATGGCGGGCGGATGAGGGTGATCTTGAACTGGCCGTCGACCTTGGCCACCGTCGTTGCGAACAGACGATGGCGGCTCGTTCGCAGCTTGCCTTTCTTGCTTTGGCTATGCGAGGCCGTCCAATAGATCGTGTCACCGACCCGGGCAGCGCCCTCGAGGTCGACTTCGGGCTCATCGGGATCGACCTTCAGGTCCTGGCCCAACGGGATACTTTGCGCTGCTGCCGGCTCGCCGCGGCGGTAGACACGCAGGATGTTGTCTTCGTCGCTTGCCACGACGAAGATGCCGTTTTCGAGCGCGATCGCTGCGGAGGCGTCGCACATGCCGGAATATTCGACGATCGAAAGCTGATCCTCGGCTGCGGCCGGTACGCAAGCGCCGATGAGCAGGATCGTGCCGATACGAAGAAGTCGCATCTGTTCTCCTCCAAGCGGATCATCACCACTGCGAAGATGATGACGACGGTGCCCGGCGTGACCCGCCGCGGCGGCTCGCCCGGGCTTGACTGGACTAGATGGACATCTTTCGCCCTGTGGGGCCGCGGTCGGCCACTTCGGCCGGACGAGGCATGGCCCCGCAATTTATCGGGCGATACGTGCCATTGAGGTTAACAAATTGGTCGAGCAGCCGATCGCGCCGCCGCGAGGGCGGCGTTGTGGCAGAGGGACTGTATCCGCGGCGAGGAGTTGGGCCGCCGGCGGCCCGTTGGGGCGAGCGGCCGTCACGGCGGCCGTGCCCTTGACTTCCTCTCAGTTACGTCAGATATTTCTGTCATGACAGAAATAACAGCCAAGAAGAAACTCCCCGCCGCCGTCGAACGGTTCATCCTGCACTGGGGTGACATGGGCGACGAGTGGGGCGTCAACCGCTCGGTCAGCCAGATCCACGGCCTGCTGTATCTCGCCGAGGCGCCGATGACCGCCGACGACATCGCCGAGACGCTCGGCATGGCGCGATCCAACGTCTCCAATTCGATCAAGGAGCTCTTGTCCTGGAACCTGATCCGCCGGGTGCCGATCCTCGGCGACCGCCGCGATCATTTCGAGGCCGAGACCGACATCTGGGAGGTGGCGGCGCGGATCGCCGCCGGCCGCAAGGAGCGCGAGATCGATCCTGCGGTCGATGCGTTGCGCGCCTGCGTCTCCGATGCCGCCGACGATCCGACCATCAGCCCGGTCGCCGCCAAACGACTGAAGGAAATGCTGGCGTTCACCGAACTGGTCGACCGCTGGTACGTGCAGATGCTGAACGTACCGCGGCCACGGCTGGTGGCGCTGATCAAGCTCGGCGAAAAGATCGTCAGCTTCCTGCCGATGGGGAAATCCAAGTAAAGGCGGACAAGTAAGGGCGGAGCAGGGGAAGAGGTAAAGGAGCGCGCGATGGCGTCGACAAGACTACCAGGGCATCCGACAACGCCGGCCTCGAACACCATCCTGCTCGACGACTACCGCTTCCACGACCTGCTGCCCGACGAGGATTGGGGCCGGCTGCCGCTGGCGATCTGGCGGCGCTTCTCAAAACGTTTCGCCGACGGCGAGACCGTGGTCTATGTCGGCGAGGTCGAGGAGGCGAGCTCCAGCCGGGCCGGCTGGTGGCTGGCGCAGCTCGCCCGCGCGATCGGCGGGCCATTGCCGACCGGCACCGAAACGCGCGTCCCGATGGTCGTCACCGTGACCGAGGACGCCGCCAGCGGCGGCCAGATCTGGACCCGGATCTGCGCGCGCAGCCGCGGCTTTCCGCAGGTCATTCATTCCGCGAAGCGTTTTGCAGGCCCCACCGGGCTCGAGGAATATGTCGGCTGCGGCGTCAGCATGGCGCTGCACATCTCGGTCGAGCACGAAGCGCTGGTGTTTCGCAGTGCCGGTTACGCCCTGCAGATCGGATGGCTGCGATTGTCGCTGCCGGAGCGGCTGACGCCCGGCGCCCTGACGGTGACGCATTCGGATCTCGGCGACGGCCTGTTTCGTTTCACCCTCGATATTGTTCATCCGCGTTTCGGCAGGCTCATTCGTCAGTCCGCCGTGTTCCGGGAGGCCACATCATGACGACGTTGCTCTGGACCCTGATCGCCATTCAGATCGTGATGGGCGTGTTCGACACCTTCTATCATCATGAGCTGACCGAGCGGTTGGCGTGGCGGCCATCGCAACGTCACGAGCTGCAGCTGCACAGCCTGCGCAACACGATGTACGCGTTCCTGTTCCTGGTGCTCGGCTGGCTCGAAGTGCACGGCATTTTCGCTGGTGTGATCATCGCGGTGCTGGTGGCAGAAATCGTCATCACGCTGATGGATTTCGTCGAGGAGGACATGAGCCGGAAATTGCCGGCTAGCGAGCGCATCAACCATACGCTGCTCGCGATCAACTACGGCGCCATCCTGGTGCTGCTGCTGCCGGTGCTGATTGGTTGGGCGATGCTGCCGACCGGGATTGAGTTGGCCTACACCGGCCTTCTGAGTATCGCTGCGGCGGCATCGGCCGTTGGTGCGTCGCTGTGCGGCGTGCGGGATTTCCTGGCCTCAAAACGTCTGGCGCGCATGACCAGCGTGCCGGCGCAAGATATTGTCAAAAAAAATCATCTGGTCGAAAAACTGCCCGGCCGACAGACGGTGCTGGTGACCGGGGCCACCGGCTTCATCGGCAGCCGTCTGGTCGCGAGCCTGACCGGGGCAGGGCATCAGGTCATTGCGCTGGTGCGCAATCCGGCCAAGGCCGAACTGCTGCCGCCGCCGATTACGCTGATCACCAGCCTCGATCAGCTTCCGGCGGATAGCAAAATCGATGCAATCGTGAATCTCGCCGGCGAGCCGATCGGCAACGGATTATGGACCGAAGCCAAGCGCCGCAAGATTCTGGAGTCCCGCATCGACATGACCGGCGAGGTCGTGAAGCTGATTGCACGGCTCGATCGCAAACCGGCCGTGCTGGTCTCCGGCTCCGCGATCGGCTGGTATGGCCTGTGGCAGGATCAGGTGCTGACGGAGTCCGCCAAATCGCATGAATGCTTCAGCCACGAACTGTGCGACGCTTGGGAGAACGCGGCGCGTCCGGCGACGGACTACGGCGTCAGGGTTGCCTGTCTGCGGATCGGCCTGGTGCTGGGTACCGACGGCGGCTTTATCACGCGGATGCTGACGCCGTTCGAGTTCGGGCTCGGCGGGCCACTCGGTTCGGGCAGGCAGTGGATGTCGTGGATCGAGCGTGACGATCTGGTGCGGCTGATCGCCCATGTCATCGCCAGCGACGGCATCGCCGGACCGGTCAACGCCACCGCGCCGATCCCGGTCACCAACCTGAAATTCACCGAGGAACTGGGCCGGCGCCTGCATCGCCCGGCGGTATTTAGAATTCCCGACGCGCTGCTGCGGCGTATCGGCGGCGATTTCGCCAACGAGCTTTTGCTGGGTGGGCAACGCGTGTTGCCGAACAAGGTGCTCAGCAACGGCTTCGTATTCCGCCACGAAACCCTGCGCAGCGCCTTCGAGGCCATCTTGTGAGGAGGTTGCGATGTGTTCCGACCGCTGTTCTCAAGCGATGAACGGCTGGCTCGCCGGATGAGGGGCAGTCACCCTATTTTTCTACGCCTTCGGCTTGATCGTCCTCGTGCTGTCGCCGGGCGGCGTTTCGATCATGGGTTTCTTGCTCGGTATCACTGGCCTCCGCCGGACTCCTGGTTTTCATGGTCACCATGATGCTGACGGGAATCCCTGCCGTCGGCGTCATCTGGCTGAGCGAGCAACTTCGGATACGATCTGTCTTGTTCTTCGGCGGCAGCGGTTCAGTAATCGGAACCGTGATCCAGAATCTTCTGTCGCGAACGTTTGCGCCGTTTTCGGCAACGATCAGCTGGCCTTTCGCGATCGTCGGATTGGCGGCGGGCGTGGCTTATTGGCAGGTGGCAGGAAGATACGCCGGCGGAGATACGGCGAGATAGCCATCACTTCGGCAATTTCGCGATCGCCTCGCTGAGCTGGTGGATTTCATAGGGTTTTCGCAAAATCGGAAAATCGCCGCGCACGTTCACTGCGGCATCGCTGTAGCCGGTCGCCAGCAGGATCGGCAGGCCGGGCCGCGTTTCCTTCAAGTGACGGGCGAGGCCGAGGCCGTCCATCTTGCCCGGCATCACGATATCGGAGAATACGAAGTCGATCCCGTCGCGCTCGATCTCGCGCAAGGCGGCTTCGGCATCGGCGACCCTGCGGACGTTGTAGCCGAGCTGCTCGAGCAGGCTGGCGCTGACGGTGGCGACATCCGGATTGTCGTCGACCAGCAATACCGTGCCGCTGCCGCCACCTGCGGCGACAGGGGTGTTTTCGGCCGAAAACGCGACGTCCTTCCGCGGTAGCAGGATCGCGATTTTCGTTCCCTTGCCGATTTCGCTAGAAACCCTGATCGTGCCGCCGGCCTGGTGCGCGAAGCCGTGGACCTGGGAGAGCCCCAAGCCGGTGCCCTTGCCGACTGGTTTGGTGGTGAAAAACGGATCGAAGATCCGGCTCATCAGATCAGGCGGGATGCCGACGCCGGTATCCTCGACCGAGATCGCGACGTAATCGCCGGCGCTTGTTTCCTCCGCCAGCGTCTCGTTCCGCGCCGCTATCGTGATGACGCCGCCGGCCGGCATCGCGTCGCGCGCGTTGATGACGAGATTGACAAGCGCGGTTTCGAGTTCGGCGACGTCGACGATGACAGACCAGACGCCGCGGTCGACATCGAATTGCAGAGCCACCGCGCCACCGACGCCGGTGTCGAGCACGTCGCGCACGGCATCGATCCGTTCCGCGACGTTGACCGGCTCCGGGTTGACGCTTTGACGCCGCGCAAATGTCAGCAACTGGCTGGTGAGGGCGGCGCCGCGCCTGGTGGCCGCCTCGATCGCGACCAACGCGCGCTGACGTTTCGGATCTTCCTCGATGCCCTTCTTCAGCGTGTGAACGCTGCCGCTGATGATCATGAGAAGGTTGTTGAAATCGTGCGCGACGCCACCGGTGAGCTGGCCAAGCGCGTCGAGCTTCTGCGATTCCGCAAGTTGCGCCTGCATCTGCGCGAGCTTGAGCTCGGCCTCGCGGCGCTCGGTGATGTCGCGGGTGATCTTGGCGAAGCCGACGAGATTTTCTCCCTCCCGGATCGGATCGATGACGACACTGGCCCAGAAGAAGGTGCCGTCCTTGCGGACGCGCCAGCCATCCTCCTCGTAGCGGCCCTGTTCATCGGCAATGCGCAGCGCCCGGGCGGGCTTGCCGTTGGCGCGGTCGACTTCGGTGTAGAAACAGGAAAAGTTCCGGCCCAGGATCTCCTCGGGCAAATATCCCTTGATCCGCTGGGCCCCGATGTTCCAGCTGGTGACGATGCCAGTGGGATCCAGCATATAAAGCGCGTAGTCGGCGACACCCTCAACCAGAAGCCGGAAACTGCGTTCGCTTTCGAACAGATCCCGCTGTTGCTGCTTGTCTTTTCCGAACATTAGAGCCCCTGACCAAGTGGCCCAAACGCGCCAATGGCGGATTAGTTCCCTTGGGCAGGAACTTTTCTTATGCCGGGCCGGACGGTTATCCCGCCGCCACGCTGCGAAACGTCGCCGCTAGCGTCCGCAGTGCGGCCAGCTTGGCGGGGTCGCTGACCTTTGAATGCAGCATGACTTTTGAGCTGCCAAGGGATGGCAGCCGCTCGGCCGGTCCGATATCGACGAGGCCTGCCGGCGCGATCCGTCGGGCGAGGGGCGCGACCGCCAGCCCTGCCAGGGCCGCCGCCGCCACCGCGGTGACGCCGCCGCCCACAAAACTCTCGTTCCAGGCGATACCGGCCTTGTCGAGCGCACGGACCGCGATCGCGCGCACCCCACAGGGCGGCGCCAGCGTCGCCAGCCGCAACGGTTCGCCCCGGCGCCAGGCAAAGCGCCGGGCGGCGAACCAGCCGAACTCATCCACGATCAGCTTCTCGCCGCCACGCCGGCTGCCTTCCTGCCGCACCACCACGGCGTCGAGTTTGCCGGCGTCATAGGCATCGGCGATGGCGCGGGAGAAGCCGATGGTGACCGAAAGCGCCAGTTGCGAGGACATCGCGTGCAGACGCTCCAGCAGCGGCACCAGTTCGGGTCCGCCGGCATGGTCGCTGATCCCGAGCGACAGGGTCTGCCGCGCCGGCTTCTCGCCGGACAGCGCGCGGTCATGGGCTTCCATCAGCGCGCGCGCATGGGGCAGGAACGCGGTCCCCTCGGCGGTCAGGCGCACCGCCCGCGGCGTGCGCTCGACCAGCCGTTTGCCGAGCACCGTCTCCAGCCGCTGCATTTTCATGCTGACGGAGGCCTGCGTCGTGCCGAGCGCCTCGGCCGTGCGGGTAAAATTCTGCAGCTCGGCGACCAGCAGGAAGGCCTGCACGGTATCGATGTCCAGGGTGCTCATGTCATCATCAATAATCGTTATCACTGTTATGAGGGTTGATAAGATACCAAAATGATGATGCCTGGTCCAGTTACAAGTGGCGCGAACGATCGCGCGGCCATTCCAGGGAGAACGATCATGCCACTCATCACCGTCACCTATTCCAGCGTTCGCAAGGCCCCGTCGCTGAAGGCCGAGATTGCCTCCGCCGTCAGCAGCCTCACCGCCGATATCCTGCACAAGGATCCCAAGGTGACCGCGGTCATCGTCAGGTCGGTCGACGCCGCAGACTGGTTCGCCGGCGGCAGGTCGCTGGCCGAACAGAGCCTCGCCAGCTTCTGGCTCGACGTCCACGTCACCGAGGGCACCAACACCAAGGACGAGAAGGCCGCCTATCTCGCCGCATTGTTCAAGCGCATGGGCGAACTGCTCGGGCCGCTGCATGAGGAGAGCTATGCGCATGTCGATGAGGTCAAGGGCGATGCCTACGGCTTCGGCGGCCTGACGCAGGAGCGCCGCTACATCGCCGGCAAGCTCGAAGTTACGCCGTGAAGGTTGCTGCGTGATTCGAGAATGACGGGGACGGCGGTCGCGGCGCCTTTCACCCGCTCATCATGATCTGGCGAAAATGGCTGAGGAACTTGCGTATTCTGGCTCGTGGTGGTCGCCGAACGCGAGGCCACGCCCGAGTGACCAGTCGACCGTGGCATTTTCGGTGAGCACGATCATCACATCATCGCCGGAAAATCCGGCGCTGACGGCCCGATCCGCTATCCGTCGAAACAGATGCTTTTTTTGGTCCACCGTGCGTCCCGCGAGAAACAAGATCTCGACGATCGATGCGTCCGGCGTGCGCCTCACATGGCCGTATGTTGGGTCGATGAAGGCCATCGCCGGGGCGTAGGCCGAGACCAGTTGAAAACGATCGGCCGGCGGCACGCCACACGTCTCGACAAGACTCTCGTGCACGCCGTCGGCCAACGCGCGAATTTGGTCGGTCGAAAGATGGGCCGGGACGGAAATGCGGGCGAGGGGCATGGGCGGTTCTCCCGAGGATTCTTGAGATCTCCACGTCATATTCATGCCAAAAAGGCAGATAAACTCCGATTTGATGCAAACATTAATACCCAAAAGTCATGAATATGCCTGCGTATCCGGTGTCCGATGATCTCGCTGTCTTTGTTCGAACGGTTGATTTGGGTAGCTTCGCCGCCGTGGGCGCCGAGTTCGAACTGACGGCCTCCGGCGTCTCCCGTATCGTGACGCGGCTGGAGGGCCGTCTTGGCGCCAAGCTTCTGCACCGGACGACGCGGCGGCTGGTGCTGACCCAGGAAGGCGAAACGTTTCTCGTTCATGCAAGGGGCATCCTGGCTGCGGTCGAAGCGGCCGAGGCCGATGTAGCCTCCATCCATGGACGGCCACGCGGGCCGATCCGGATCAACAGCGGCACAGCCTTTGCGAAAAACCGGCTCGCGCGGTTGCTGCCGCAATTCATGAGCCAGTATCCGGAGATTACGGTCGAACTTTCCGTGAGCGACCATCGTATCGATCCGATCGCCGACCAGATCGACGTGACGATCCGGGTTGGGCCGCTGCCGGACAGCGATTTGGTCGCGGTTCGACTCGGTGAAGTCAGGCGGATCATTGCCGGCAGCCCGCAATACCTAGCGCGCTACGGCGTTCCAGAGCACGCTGCCGATCTCGTGCGACACAATTGCCTGCGGCTGAGCGGCTTCTCACGCCTTGCGCAATGGCCGATGTTCGAACAGGGCAAGCGGGTCATGATTCCGGTGAGGGGATCAATCCGCTCGGACAGCGCCGACTTTCTTCTCGACCTCGCGTTGGCGGGTGCTGGTCTCGTCCGGCTTGGCGACTTTCTCGGCGAAGCAGCCTTGCGGGATGGCAAGCTCGTGGCCCTGCTGTCGCACTGCCATGATCCCGATCCGCAACCGATCACGGCCCTGATCTTGCCGGGACGCCAAACTATTTCGCGGGTTCGCGCTTTCGTTGATTTGCTCAAGGCTAGTTGTTGAGGGAAATCAGCTTGCCGCTTCCGGCAGGCAAGCGCTGGTCGCGCCGAACACCTCGACAAAAGCCTGCCGGAGCGCGACGTCGACGTCTTCCATCGTCACCGGCAGGCCGAGATCGACCAGCGAGGTGACGCCGTAGCGGGAGTCCACGACGCCGCAGGGCACGATCGCCGAAAAATGCGACAGGGCCGGCTCGACATTGATGGCGATGCCGTGGAACGAGACCCAGCGCCGCAGCCGCACGCCGATCGCGGCGATCTTGTCTTCGTGGCCGACGCCCTTGTCGGGCCGCCTGACCCAGACGCCGACGCGGTCCTCGCGGCGTTCGCCGCGGACGTTGAAGGCGGCGAGCGTGCGGATGATCCATTCTTCCAGGGAGGCGACATAGGCGCGCACGTCCGGCCGCCGCCGTTTCAGGTCGAGCATCACATAGGCCACCCGCTGGCCGGGGCCGTGATAGGTGACCTGGCCGCCGCGCCCGGTGGTGAACAAGGGGAATCGCGGATCGAGCAGGTCGCCCGGCTTGCCGCTGGTGCCGGAAGTGTAGAGCGGCGGATGCTCCAGCAGCCAGACCAGTTCGCCAGCCTTCTGGTCGGCGATATCGGCCGCGCGGGCCTCCATCGCGTCCACGGAATCGGGGTAGGGCACGGGGCTCGCCGCAATCCGCCATTCGACGTCGCGGTCGCCCGAAGGCCGCGCGAACGTTGTCAAATCAAGGCTTTGACGGTCATTAACCATTGGCTAACCATAACGTGGTCAGGTGAAACCAGACAGATCTAGTTCCTCCCCAGGCGGTTCAGTAGTGGCTACCCTCGATAAAGTCAGCGTCGATCTCATGGTGGTGCTCGGTACCACCACAATGCCGATTCACCAGGTCATGCGGCTCTCCCGCGGCGCGATCATCGAACTGGACGCCACCGAGGCGGACGAGGTCAAGATCCTCGCCAACAACCTTCCGGTCGCTTCCGGCGTGGTGCTGGTCGATCGCAACCGTATCGCGGTCGAAGTCAAGCAAATGCTGCCGAAATTACCGGGTGTTAGGTAGTCAATTCGGTCGCATAACCGCCTTGTCCCCCCATCTCCGATTTGTTACATCGGCGCCGTTGATCCGGCAGGCCGCATCGTTCCAGCCGGTATCCCAAGCGCTCGTGGCGGAATTGGTAGACGCGCTGCCTTGAGGTGGCAGTGAGTAAAATCGTGGGGGTTCGAGTCCCTCCGAGCGCACCAGAAAATCATTCAGTTTGGGCCGGGGCCAATCGATTCGGCGGGCTGAAGCGCGTGGCCATAACGGCGCGAGAGTGCGGTTCCGTTGAAGGCAATGGGAACTCGAAACCTTACTGTAACACCGTTGGCGTAGACTCAGCGGGACCATCGGCCGGCGACTGCGGCCTGATCGGCGCCGTTCGACGCTTCCAAGACCATCCGGAGCACATCCATGCTGTTTCTCGGCTACGCTTACCGATTCCTCTCCAATTTCGTGTTCCTGGCGCTGGTCTATCTCGCCCTGAATTTCCTGGAGAAGTACCAGCATCGCGTGGTCGTCGCGGTTCTGGTGCTGGTTTATGCCGGCATGCATGCGGCGACTGCGCTGCGGTCGTTTCATTTCTTCCAGCGCATCGAGCGGCTGGAGATCGAGGCGCGCAAGCTGATCGCGGCAACGGGCGAGGGGCCGAGTTCGACCTCCGTACGCAAGCAAACCATCATCGAAGTCAGTGGGCTCCGCCATGCCGGCGAAATGAAGTCTTATATCGACTTGCTGTTTCTCGCCCTCGTCATCCTGCTCTGCATCGCCAAGATCGTGACGAACTGAGGCGCGCCAGAATACAGGACGGTTTCAGCGCTTCTTCAGACCGGCAACCCGGACCGCGCGCGCATTCTTCCTGCCTTGTGCGGCCTGTTTCGGCGCGCCGTGGTCGGGCTCGGCCGCATGCCGGGTCGGGTGCGTGACCGGTTGGGTCTGTTCGCCGTGCGCCTGCCTCACCAAAGCACCACGCGCCTGCCGGCGCGATTTGCCGGCCCGTACCGGAGACGATTTGGCGGCGGCTTCCGTTTCAAGCGCCGCCTGTGCGGTTTGTTCGGCGCGACGCAGGCTCCCCAGCATCGTGACCCCGGCTGATTCTTGCATCTTGAACAGGCTCGCGGCCGGAACCGGCAAGGCGGTCGCGGGGTTGTCCTGGGACAGAACCATTTGCTGCGGCCATTTCGTCCGCTGTGCCAGCGGGACGCCGCGCATGCGCCGCGTCAATACGCCGAGTTCGACCTCGCGCCAGTCGAAATCGAACCAGGCGGGAGCGGGGAGCGCCGGCGTGACCGCATAAGCGAAATTCGGAATTTTCGGCCAGCGCGAGACTGCCACGGTCTCGGTCGTCGGGTTGATCTGCCATTGCTGCGGTTCGGTCGGCGTCGCCGGCCGCTCCGGCGTCGCCGGCACCACATGAACGATGCGATAGCCGCGCGCCTTCAGGGTTTGCAAGATCTTGGGTAGCGCCGCCACCGTGCGCGCCTGAATGTCGTGCAGCAGCAGAATGCCTTTTCCCTTGGCCTCCAGCCGCCTGATCGCGAGGTCGTAGACGCGCTGCGGGGAGATACGATGCCAGTCGTCGGCCGGAAAATCGGCGCTCCAGACCTGGATGCCCTTGGATTCGGCGTAGGCCTCGATCCCGTCGTTGCGGGAAAGGCCGGGAATGCGGAAGAACGGCGCGGGTGCGGTGCCGTCGGCGAGGGCAGCCGTGACCGACGCAATGCCGTCGTCGACCTCTTTCTGCGCGCGGTCGAGCGGCATCCGCTGCATGCCCGACGGGTGGTGCTGGGTATGGGTGGCAACGGTGTGGCCGGCATCGCGGACCTTGCGCACGCCTTCCGGATTGGCTTTGGCCTGTTCTCCGACCAGAAAGAAAGTCGCCTTGACGCATTGGTCGGCGAGAATTTGCAGAACCTGGTAGCTGTTCTTCGGCAGCGGACCGTCGTCGAAGGTCAGCACCACCTCGTGATCTCCAAGCGGCAACGTCTTGGCGTATTGCATGGTGCCGATGATGGGATATGCGCGCGGGTCGACCACCAGCGTGCGCGACGTGCCGAGCGCGTCGGGATGGCCGGGACAATCGGCGGCAGATGCCCGTTGTGCCGCGACCAGGGCCAGCACGCTCAGGCAAAGCGCGGCCGATACCCGGCCCCGGAGCCCCAAACCTACGCTCGCGATCATAGAACCCCGGCTTCATTTCAAAAAGAGAACGCAAATCTCTACCCGTGGCGCCATGAATGACGCCTTAATCGCCTGAATTCCACCCCTAATTTGGCCGCAACGCACGGTTCGGGCCGGAAGCGGCGCGGCGGCAACAGGTGGAATCCGAATCCTCGAAAAGATCACGCCCAAACAATGAGATCAGATCGTGATCCGATCCATTTTATCATGATCTAACGGGCCTTGTCGGCGACGGTTTTCGCAGCTGGCGGGACCACATGGACCACGCGATAGTGATTGTCGCGGAGGTAGCGCAGGAAGGCCGGCAGCATGGCCGCCGTCTGCGCCTTGGGATCGTGCAGCAGGATGATGCCCCTGCCGGCGACACTGAGCCGCTCGGTCAGCAATTTCAGCTCCTGCTGCGGCGTCATCTTGTTCCAGTCGCTGGCCCAGAGGTCGGCGCCGAACACGGCGATGCCGCGCGTTTGCAGATTGTCGAGCGTCTGCGGCGTCATCTCGAAGTAGGGAAAGCGAAAGAACGGCGTCGTCGGCGTCGTGGTGGCGGCGCCGTGAAGTGCGGTCTCGACCGCTGCGATGCCCTTGTCGATCTCGCCGGCGGCGTTTTCCGGCTTCATGTATTTCAGATTATGATGCGTCCATGTGTGGTGCCCGACCGTATGGCCCTGGGCCGCGATCGTGCGCACCAGTTCCGGATGCTCCGACGCCGGCTTGCCGATCAGAAAGAATGTGGCGTGGACGCATTCGTGCGCCAGCGCCTTCAAGACCCGTGATGTCGTCGCGGGCCAAGGCCCGTCGTCGAAGGTCAGAACCACCTCGTGGTCTTCCAGCGGCATCGTCTGCGGAAAGCTTTTCAGGCCGACGCGCGGTGAGGTTGCCGGATCGACGGCAAGAATCCGTGAGGTGCCGAGCGCGTCCTTGCGCGGGCACTCCGTCGCCTGCGCCGCCACGATCGTAGCCATTGCGGCGGCGAGGGCCGCGCACAGTGTTTTGACGAACTTTCCGGTCATTCGCGGTTCTACATATTTAGCATTGCGCAGGGCGTTGCCGATTGGGTAATGCGTGCTTCGACTACTCAGACGAGTTCTCTCATTCTGTCAAACCGGCGAGGCGCGGCATGGCCGAGGATATCGACGTGGCCCAACCCGCCGAAACGCCCTCGATACTCGACCGCTTTCCGATGCGGGACGAAGAGGGACAACTCCGCCACGAATTCGTCGACGAAATCGCCCGCGCCATCCATGCCGCCGACCGGCCGCTGTTATGTGAGGTCGTTGCGGAACTGCACGAGGCCGATCTCGGCGATTTGATCGGGGCGCTTGAGCCCGAGGATCGCGTCAACCTGGTCGAACTGACCGGCGCCGATTTCGACTTCTCGGCGCTGAACGAAGTCGACGACGCCGTCCGCGAGGAAATCCTCGAGGAACTGGAGCCGGAGACGGTCGCCGAGGGCGTTCGCGAGCTGGAATCCGACGACGCTGTCGAACTGCTCGAAGGCCTCGACGAGGAAGACCAGGAGCAGATCCTCGAAAAGCTGCCGCAATCCGAGCGCGACGCGCTGGAACGCAGCCTGCTGTATCCGGAAAATTCCGCCGGCCGCCGCATGCAGTCGGAGTTCATCGCGGTGCCGCCGGACTGGACCGTCGGCCAGGCGATCGACTACATGCGCGACACGCCCGATCTGCCCGACCGGTTTTATGAAATCTACGCCGTCGATGCCGACCAGCACTGGCAGGGCGCGGTGTCGCTCGACACGCTGTTGCGTGCGCGCCGGCCGGTCAAGGTCAGCGATCTCATTGACGAAGACCGCCGCCGCGTCTCGGTGCTGGACGACCAGGAAGAGGTCGCGCGGATGTTCGGCAAGTATAATCTTGTCGCAGCCCCCGTGGTCGAGACCACCAACCGGCTGGTCGGCGTCATCACCATCGACGACGTCGTCGACGTCATCGAGGAAGAGGCCGACGAAGACCTCAAGGCGCTCGGCGGCGTCACCAGCGACGAAGAACTGTCCGACAGCGTCTGGACCATCGCGCGCGCACGCTTCAACTGGCTGCTGGTCAACCTTGCGACCGCGTTCCTGGCGTCCTCGGTGCTCGGCCTGTTCGAGGGCCAGCTCGAAAAGATGGTGGCGCTCGCCGTGCTGGCGCCGATCGTGGCGAGCCAGGGCGGCAACGCCGCGACCCAGACCATGACGGTGGCGGTGCGGGCGCTGGCGACCCGCGAACTCGG
>JBBRSX010000047.1:0-39423 GCA_038244925.1 Hyphomicrobiales bacterium
GCACCGGGGCGTCGGACCCTCACGATTTCACCGTACGCTAACGCCACACTCGTCTTTGTG
The DNA here is from genome assembly GCA_038244925.1 of Hyphomicrobiales bacterium. Taxonomy (GTDB): domain Bacteria; phylum Pseudomonadota; class Alphaproteobacteria; order Rhizobiales; family Xanthobacteraceae; genus Bradyrhizobium. The sequence continues at coordinate 61 of JBBRSX010000047.1, forward strand.
ACCCAGCGTCCACCGCATCCCACCGCACGTTCATGACGATCGCGAGCCGCCCCTCAATCGGGTGAGACGGGCGGAATTAGGCCACTGAGTTGCCCGACGGGACAACCGAAATTTTGCCCGTCGGGTTAATTTGTCGCACCTTCGTCATTGCGAGCGCAAGCGAAGCAATCCACTTCGCAGCGTCAAGAAAAAATGGATTGCCACGTCCGCTACGCTCCTCGCAATGACGGCTCTGGACCTGTCCTCTACGCCGGCACCGGCGCCGGCCGCATCGCTGACGGCACCGGCCGGAACGTCATGGCGATGAAGAACGCGCCGAGCCCCATGATCCACGAGCCGATATAGAGCCACGCATAGCTCGCAAACGTATCGTAGATCAGGCCGCCGGCGAGTGGCCCGGTTGCCATGCCGAGGCTGCCGGCCATCGCCGTGCCGCCGATCACCGTGCCCATCATCCGCAGCGGAAAATTTTCGCGCGCCAGAGAAGCATACAACGGCATGGTGCCGGCATAGATGAAGCCGAACAGCGCCGCGACCGCATAGAACGCTGCGAGCTCGCGCACGAAGACATAGCCGAGCGCGCCGAATGCCTGCGCCAGCAATCCGAGCACCAGCACGCGCTTGGCGCCGAAGCGATCGCCGAGCAGGCCGAACGCGATACGGCCGCCCAGCCCTGCCAGTCCCTCGATGCTGTAGATCGTGACGGCTGCGATCAGCGGGATGCCGCAACTGATGGCGTAGCTGACGGTGTGGATGATCGGGCCCGAATGGGTGGCGCAGCAGAAGAAATTGGTCAGCAACAGAATGACGAATTGCGGCGAGCGCAGCGCCTGTCCCATCGACATCTCCGCTGGCGCCGACGCGTCGGACGGCGCCGAAGGCACGTTGGCCAACGCCGGCGCGCGGCGCACCAGCAGCGACGCCGGGATCATGACCGCGGCGACGACGAGAGCGACGATCTGCATCGAGGTCCGCCAATCGTGATGCGATACAAGCCAGGCGGCCAACGGCGCCATGGTCATCGGCGCCATGCCCATACCGGCCGAAACCAGCGACACCGCAAGGCTGCGGTGGGTGTCGAACCAGCCGGTGACGCAGGCCATCATCGGCGCGAAGATCGCGGCAATGGAGCCGCCGACCATGAGCCCGAAGATGAACTGAAAGGCGACCAGCGAGGTCGCGAGACTAGCGAGCCCCAGGCTTGCCGCGAGCACGACCGAGCCGGTCAGCACCACCGGCAGCGGACCGAACCGGTCCGACAAGGTTCCCCAGATCATGCTGGTGCAGGCCATCGCCAGAAAGCCGATCGTCATCGCGCTGGATATGCCTGTGACCGACCAGCCGGTATCCCGCGCAATCGGCTGCAAAAACACCGGCAACGAAAACATGCCTCCGATCGCGACGCAGCCCAACAGGCCGCCGGCCGCGACAATCACCCAGCGATAGCGAGAATTTTCCATTTCAGTCTCCAACACGGTTCTCACCGTACAAGACGAAAGGGATGGATCGGATCCGACAGTTCGATGGCCGTGCCTGATTATTTTTTTTCGGAGCCGGTCCACCACGACCACGGTCAGCTCTTTGCCCAATACCGCGCCGGGCCATACCCGATTGGCGGAATAACGCTACGCTATTCCGCCTTACGGGCCGCTTTTCTTGCGGCTTTCCGAGCAGACAAACGCGCTCGAAACCGCTTCAGGGCACGAAGCATCACGGGGGCGACCACTTGCAGCGCCAGAGAAGCTCCTCCGGCTACCAGCCCCTTGACGAGATCAAATCCTAAATCGGGCCAAAAGTACCACATGACCCCTGTCCTTCTTCACAGGGGCACCGCCAGGCAACAGTGGGCAAAAAAACGAAATAAAAAAGCCCCGTCCGTCACCGGCGGGGCCCAGAAAATCTCTGTACGCGATTATCAGCGCACGCGAAACCTCATTGGTTCACCCGCTCAAGGTGGACTTGAGAATAAGAAAGGCCCACATCACAGTGGCCGTGCAATTGAAACCGCGCATAGCAATTCTCCCAAAACGAAAATGATCGGGCCATAGCCTCACCCACCGAGGGGCAGCGATCCAGCCGAACACAAGCAGACCGAACGGCTCCTGTCTGTGCGCCATTTCACAATCGGGATCATTAATGAGCTTCCGGGTTGACCAATCTTGCGCAGCGATGACTGTGTCTGTCACCAACATGAGATCGATCAACTTGACGGGATGTTCCGGATCAGCCGCTTGACCCGGCCCGCTCTCATGTAATACCAATAGTTACATGAAACGAGACGGTCGACTATCAGGCGTGCTGCACGTGCTGCTGCACATGGCAGAGCGCGATACGCCTCTGACTTCCGAGGTGCTGGCGAAGGCCATGGACACCAATCCGGTCGTGATCCGGCGCATCATGGCTGGGCTGCGCGAGAAGGGTTACGTGCGCTCCGAAAAGGGCCATGGCGGCGGGTGGTCCCTCGCCTGCGACCTCGCGACGATATCGCTGCGCGACATTTACGAGGCGCTCGGCCACCCCTCGCCGTTTGCGCTCGGCAACCGCACCGAAGCGCCCGGCTGCCTGGTCGAGCAGGCCGTGAACGCCGCACTCGATCAGGCGTTTGACGATGCGGAAGCGCTGCTGCTGTCGCGGCTCGGCGATGTCACGCTGGCGATGTTGAGCGCGGACTTTCAAAAGCGCCTGGGGGACCGGCGCAACCGTCACCGTCTGGAGATTGCCCATGCAAAATGATGCCGCCGCCCAGGCGATGCTGACCCACTTCTCCAATCATGAGATGGTCAAGCGCTACGCCGAAGGGCCGCCCCGCTTCGTGCCCGGCTTTGCGGATCTTCACCGCATGACCCGTGTCCTGCTGGCTGAACGGGCTGCACCGGATGCGCGCGTGCTGGTGCTCGGCGCCGGCGGCGGTCTGGAGCTGAAGGCATTGGCGGACGCAGAACGCGGCTGGCGCTTCGTCGGTATCGATCCCGCCGCGGCAATGCTGAAGCTGGCCGAACAAGCGCTCGGGCCATCCAATGCGCGCGTGCAGTTGCAGCAGGGCTATATCGACGACGCCCCCGATGGTCCGTTCGATGCCGCCACCTGTCTGCTGACGCTGCATTTCCTCGATGCCGACGAACGGCGGCGAACCGCACAAGAAATCCACCGCCGTCTCAAACCCGGCGCGCCGTTCGTGGCCGCCCATTCCAGTTTTCCGCAAGCCGGCGGCGAACGCGCGCAATGGCTATCGCGATATGCCGCCTATGCCATCGCTTCCGGCATGGACCCGGAACAGGCCAACAACGCGCGAACCGCGGTCGATGCAAACCTGAGCCTGTTCAGCCCGGAACAAGACGCGCAAATTCTGCGCGAGGCCGGGTTCAGCGATGTCGAGATGTTTTACGCCGCCTTTACCTGGCGCGGCTGGATTGGCTATGCCTGACTGGCCATGACCATCCGCCCGATCATCCGTTATCCCGACCCGCGGCTTGCGCTGCCGGCGCTGCCCGTGACCGTGTTCGACGGCGCGCTGCGCGATCTGGCTGTTGACCTGCTGGAGACCATGCACGCCGCCCCCGGCATCGGCATTACCGCGCCGCATATCGGAGTCTCGCTGCGGGTGGTGGTGCTCGACCTCGATCCCGTCAATGGCGCGCGGACCTACGTCAATCCCGAGATCACCTGGGCCTCATCAGAGATGATCATGCATCAGGAAGGCAGCGTTTCGATGCCCGGCGTCAATGACGACGTCCAGCGCCATACGCGGGTTCGCATCAGCTATCGCGACATTGACGGCAAGCCGCAAACCGAAGAATCGCAGGGCTTGCGCGCGGTCTGCCACCAGCACGAGATCGATCAGCTTGACGGGATGTTCTGGATCAGGCGGTTGTCCCGGCTGAAGCGGGACAGATTGATCAAGCGGTTTGAGAAGGTTTCGCGGGGGTGAAGTCCGATCCGACGGAACTGGAGGATTTTTGATATCCGTCCCGCCGTTGCATCGCTATAGAGCGCGTAACGCAACCCGTGAGGCACTCCCCGTTGATCAGCCATCAAGACGTAAAGGCGGCGGCGGACCGGATCGCCGGCAAGGTGGTCCGAACGCCCGTCATCTACAGCGACGCCATCAGCCGCCTCGTCGGGGCGGAAGTCTGGCTCAAGCTGGATACTTTACAAGTCACCGGCGCCTTCAAGGAACGCGGGGCCGCCAACCGGCTATCGCTGCTGACGCCGGCGGAACGGGCGGCGGGCGTCATTGCCATGTCCGCCGGCAACCATGCGCAGGCGGTGGCGCGCCATGCCTCGCTGCTCGGCATCCGCGCCGTCATCGTCATGCCGGCCTTTACGCCGGCCACTAAAGTCACGCGCACCGCCCGATGGGGCGCCGAAGTCATCCTCCACGGTGAGACACTGGCCGAGTCCGCGGCGCATGCGCGCGCTTATGGAGAGACGCACGGGCTGATCTTCATCCATCCCTATGACGACGATGCGATCATCGCGGGACAGGGAACGCTCGGCCTCGAACTGGTCGAGGATATCCCGGAACTCGACATGCTCGCGGTGCCGGTCGGCGGCGGCGGGCTGATGGCGGGCTGCGTGCTCGCGACGCAAGGCATAAGCCGGCGGATCGACGTGGTCGGCGTCGAAGTGGAAAACTACGCCGCCATGGCGCAGGAACTCGCCGGCAAGACGGTCGAGGTCGGCGGACCGACGATCGCCGAGGGCATCGCCGTGCGGGACATCGGCCGCAAACCGCTCGAGATCTTGCGTCAGTTCGGCAACCGGGTCGTCACCGTTCCGGAACGCAGCATCGAGCATGCGATCGCCCTGCTCGCCGAAGAGGCCAAGATCGTCACCGAAGGCGCCGGTGCTGCCGGCGTCGCGGCGCTGCTGGAACATCGCGACCTGTTCGCCGGACGCCGCGTCGGCGTTGCCGTGTGCGGCGCCAATATCGACAACCGCGCGCTGGCCAATGTGCTCCAGCGCGTCATGGTGCAGGACGGCCGCATCACCCGGCTGGTTCTCGATATTCCGGATCGCCCGGGTGTGCTCGGCGAGATAGCGAGCCGCATCGGTGATGCCGGCGCCAACATCATCGAAGTCTCGCATCACCGTCTGTTCACCTCACCGAGCGTGCAGGCGGCGCGGCTGGAGGTGATGTTCGAGACCCGGGACGCGGCCCATCGCGATGCCGTGGTGACGGTGCTGGAGCAGCATTACACCGTGACCCGATTATAAAGCGGCGCAAATCGCCCCTTGACTTAACAATTACGTTAATTAACGTATCCGTTAAATGAAATCGCTCGACCAGACATTTGCGGCACTCGCTGACCCCACCCGCCGGGTCATCGTCGCTCGCCTCGCCAAGGGCGACGCGACGGTCGGCGAGCTCGCCGAACCGTTCCGGATTTCGCTGCCTGCGATATCGAGACACCTCAAGGTTCTCGAGGACGCGTCGCTGATTTCCAATCAACGGGAAGGCAAGAGCCGGCGCTGTCATCTCAAGCCTGAGGCGCTCACCGGCGCCGCGGAGTGGATCAATTCCCAGCGCAGCTTCTGGAACGGGAGTTTCGATCGCCTCGCCTCCCGGCTCAAGCAAAAGGCCAAAGAAAAGTCTGGGCAAAAGCCTGGAAAGGAGAAGCCATGACGAAACCCATGGAATCGCCGGTGCTCGAAATTGTCAGGATCTTCGACGCCCCGCCGGCGCAGGTGTTCGAAGCCTGGCTGGACCGCGAGGAATGGCAAAGCTGGATCGGCCCGGAAGGGGTCGATTGCGAGGTTCCGCTGCTGGAGCGGCGCGTCGGCGGGCGCTATCGCCTGATCATGCACTTGCCCGACGGCAACATCGTCAGGGTCACCGGGATCTTCAGGGCGATCGATGCCTACAAGGGTTTTGCGATGACGTGGGGGGCGGAAGGCGGCACCCACGAGACGCTCGTCAGCGTCTCGCTGCGCGATCTGCACGGACGAACGGAGCTCACCCTGCGACATGAGGGCCTGCCCACCGCCGACGACAACGACAGTCACGACAAGGGCTGGCGCAGCGCGCTCAACAAACTCGCCAACCATCTGGGATCGAACGACAAGGCTGGCGCGTTACCTTAGCAAAACAACCCCTGCCCGCACCAAAATTACCCCCGTCTCAAATCCCTCTGTCAGGAGAGTTGCGATGAGCAAGAACACGATCTGCCTGTGGTACGTCGATGACGCGGAAGAAGCCGCGCGCTTTTATGCCAAAACCTTTCCCGACAGCGCGGTCAGCGCGGTGCACAAGGCGCCATCGGATTATCCGGGCGGCAAGGCCGGCAACGTCCTGACCGTCGAGTTCACGGTGTGCGGCGTGGCATGTCTGGGCCTCAACGGCGGCGACATGTTCAAACACAACGAGTCTTTCTCGTTCCAGATCGCTACCGACAACCAGGAAGAGACCGACCGCTACTGGAACGCGATCGTCGGCAACGGCGGCGCCGAGAGCTCGTGCGGCTGGTGTAGGGATAAATGGGGCCTGTCGTGGCAGATTACTCCGCGCGTCCTGACCGAGGCGCTGGCCAAAGGCGGCGACTTGGCGAAGCGCGCATTCGCGGCGATGATGCCGATGCGAAAGATCGACGTCGCGAAGATCGAGGCGGCGGTGCGCGGCGGGGCGTGAGGGGTCAGCTCTTCGCGCATCCGTTGAATTTCGCGATCAATGGGGATACATTTATTTCACTTTATATCGCGCGAGGGATGCCGCATGCGGGTCGCCAAATGGGGAAACATCCTCGCGGTGCGGCTTCCCGCCGCCGTGGTCGAAGCGCTCGGGCTCAGAGAAAGCGACGAGATCGAAATCCACGTCGCGGACGGCAAGCAATTCGGCGTCGCGCGCAAACCCGCCGCGACGAGCTTTTGAAGCGCCTGCGCGCGTTCCGCGGTCGTCTCCCCGACGATTTCAAGTTCGACCGGGACGAGGCGAATTCCCGTTAGCTTTTTGACACCAACACACCACCGGCTACTCGGTTTCCGGAATAAAGTGTGAGATTAGATGATCCAACATTTGATTGACGCGCACCAACAGGCTTCGGAATACGTCCTTTGGAGAGCCGACATCTAGGCCGACCTTCTTTCTGATCTTGTCAAAATTCTTTCCCTTTGCGTGCGCTGCGCCGCTGGAACGTAAGTCTTGAAGGGTCCGAAGGAGGCCGATGTCCCGGTCCGTGCTGGGATATTGGTGGTTTTCCAGATACCGCTCGAACTTGCTTATGCTCTTCTCGTCCGGCTGTTCGAAGAACAGCGCCAGTGCGAGCTGTCGTGCCGCCATATATTGTCTGACGAAGCGTGTAAGCACACGCACCCGACCATTTGAAACCTCGGCAACGATCGTCTCGTTGCCTCGATTATCGATGTGCACATAGCGATCGTTATGGCGATCATGATACAGATTATGTAACAGCCGAAACTCTTCGCTCAGATCAAATTGACGAGGCTTAATGCCGTGGAAGTCTCGCGAGTAGACGACCGGCTCGACACCATCAGAACCAAAGCGATCGTATTCGACAACGTCCACGCCATCTGTTCGTCGTTGAGAAAAGCCAGGCGCGCCGAATCCAATCGTTAGATCCCAGTTATCGTGCTTAAGTGCGTCGGCGACGCACGCGTTTGGCAACAATGCCGAGTAAAAGCAGCGACTTCCCGATGAGTCATTTTGAAATTCGTAGAGGACCGTCCATTCGCCGCAGCCGAGTCCATCGATCTCCGAAATAGCAGAGACTTGACCCAATCGGCCGAGACTGTCGTCGCCCATTGAATATTGCGATGCGGATAGTTCGGGCGGAATGCGAGGCATGCTAGTGGTCTCGAATAGCTAGCCGATATTTCCAGATCAGATATGTTCTCATGCATCTACCAGACTTCAAGCCTCGTCCGCCTACTCCCACTCAATCGTCCCCGGCGGCTTCGACGTCACGTCATACACCACCCTGTTGACGCCCTTGACCTCGTTGATGATCCGCGTCGCGGTCTCGCCTAAAAACTTCATGTCGTAGGGATAGAAGTCGGCGGTCATGCCGTCGGTGGAGGTGACGGCGCGCAGGCCGACGACGTATTCGTAGGTGCGGCCGTCGCCCATGACGCCGACGGTTTTCACCGGCAGCAGCACCGCAAAGGCCTGCCAGATCTGGTCGTAGAGGCCGGCTTTCCTGATTTGATCGATATAAACGGCGTCGGCATTGCGGAGGATGTCGAGTTTTTCGCGCGTGATATCGCCGGGGCAGCGGATGGCGAGGCCGGGGCCCGGGAACGGATGGCGGCCGACGAAAATTTCGGGCAGGCCGAGTTCGCGCCCGAGCACGCGGACCTCGTCCTTGAACAATTCGCGCAGCGGTTCGACCAGCTTCATGTTCATGCGCGCCGGAAGGCCGCCGACATTGTGGTGCGACTTGATCGTCACCGACGGGCCGCCGGTGAAGGAGACGCTCTCGATCACGTCGGGGTAGAGCGTGCCTTGCGCCAGGAAATCCGCGCCGCCGATCTTCTTCGCCTCGACATCGAACACGTCGATGAACAGGCGCCCGATGGTCTTGCGCTTGATTTCGGGGTCGGTGACCCCTTCGAGTTCGCCGAGGAATTGTTTTGAGGCATCCACATGCACCAGCGGGATGTTGTAGTGATGCCGGAACAGGTCGACGACGGTCTTGGCTTCGTCGAGCCGCAGCATGCCGTGATCGACGAACACACACGTGAGCTGGTCGCCGACGGCCTCGTGGATCAGCACCGCGGCCACGGCTGAATCGACGCCGCCCGAGAGGCCGCAGATCACCTTGCCTGGGCCTACCTGTGCGCGGATTTTTTCGATCGCCTCTTCGCGGAACGCGCGCATGGTCCAGTCGCCGGTAAGACCAGCGACCTTGCGGACGAAATTGCGGATCAGCTTGGCGCCATCAGGCGTGTGCACCACTTCGGGGTGGAACATCAGGCCGTAATATCTGCGCTTCTCGTCCTGGATCACCGCGAATGGTGCGTTCGGCGAGACGCCCGCCACCGAAAAGCCCGGCGGCATTTTGGTGATGCGGTCGCCATGGCTCATCCAAACCTGGTGTTTTTCACCCATCGACCAGGTGGAGTCGAACAGGTTGCTTTGGGCTTTGACCTCGACATCGGCGCGGCCGTATTCGCGGTGATGCCCGCCCTCAACCTCGCCGCCGAGCTGGGCGGCCATGGTCATCTGGCCGTAGCAGATGCCGAGCACGGGGACGCCGGAATCGAAGATCGCCTGCGGCGCGCGCGGCGAACCCGCTTCGTGCACCGACTCCGGACCGCCGGAGAGGATCACGGCTTTCGGCTTCATTTCCTTGAAGGCGGCTTCGGCCTTCTGGAACGGCACGATTTCGGAATAGACGCCCTCTTCGCGTACCCGGCGCGCGATCAGTTGCGTCACCTGACTGCCGAAATCGACGATCAGAATCTTGTCATGCGCCGAGGCCAGTGTGGGCGTCGACTCGCGGGCTTGCTGTGGGGCTGTCATGGCAAGCAGATACGCGACGGGGGGCTGCCTCGCAACCGCGAGAAACGGGCGGCCCACATTCTTCTGCGGGGGATGGACATGTCAATATAGGTCAGTATTATTGACCTATATTGCCCTGAGAGCAAATGGAGGAACGCCCATATCGCCGCCGCATCACGATCCCATCAGCCTCGCCGCGCTCGGCCGGGACTGGATCGCCGCCTGGAATTCGCACGATCTGGAGCGGGTGCTGGCGCTCTATGCCGAGGATTTTGAAATGACCTCGGACAAGATTCCAGCGCTCGGTTTTGACGCCTCCGGCACGCTGCGCGGCAAAGAACAGGTCCGCGCCTACTGGAGCAAGGCGCTTGCGATGATCCCGAACCTGCATTTCGAGCTGATCGATGCGTATGTGAGCCCGGACAGTATCGTGGTGTTTTACCAGAATGAGCGCGGCGCGAAAATTTGCGAATATCTGCGGCTCGATGCGGCGGGGAAGATCAGGCAGGGCTCGGCGAACCATCTGGCGCATTGAGTCACGGCCGCCAAACCGTCACCCTGAGGTGCGCGCCTCTTGGCGCGCCTCGAAGGGCGACGAGCCCGTCTGTTGCCGCATCCTTCGAGGCTCGCCGAAGACGGCGAGCACCTCAGGATGGCGACATCACGCCCCCTTCTTCAGCACCGAGACGAAGAACCCATCGGTCCCGGTGCGCCGCGGCGTCATCAGCCAGCCTTCCGGCGATTCCAGCGCGGCGGCCGCGAACTCTTCCGCCTTGTCCCACAACACACCAGCGGTCTGCTCGGGCGGCACCACCGAGAATTCCGGATGCCGCGCGACAAAGCCGCGGATCTGGTCGCCGTTTTCGGCCGGCAATACCGAACAGGTGACATAAGCGATCCGCCCGCCGGGCTTGACCAGGGCGCTCGCGCGATCAAGCACTTCGGCCTGGTCCTTCAACCGCATTTCGAGCGCGCCGGGGCGCATGCGCCATTTGGCGTCGGGGTTGCGGCGCCAGGTGCCGGTGCCGGTACAGGGCGCGTCGATCAAGACCAGATCGGCGGAGGCCTTGATGTCGGCGAGCGGATCGGCTTCGCCTTTTGGCGCGCGGACGTCCACATTGTGGATGCCGGCGCGCGACAGCCGCTCGAAGATGGGCGCGAGCTGGCGCTTGTCGTGGTCGGTCGCGATCAGGCGGCCCTTGCCCTGCATCATCGCCGCCAACGCCAATGTCTTGCCGCCGGCACCGGCACAGAGATCGATCACCTGCTCGCCGGGCTTGGCGCCTGACAACAGCGCCGCGAGCTGCGAGCCCTCGTCCTGTACTTCAATGGCGCCCTTGATAAAATCCTCCTCGGCGTGAATGCCGGGGTTGCGGGCATCGGCGCCGAGTTCGATGCGCAGGCCGTTCGGCGACCACGGCGTCGGCTCCGCGCCGAGGTGCGAGAGCTTGGGCAATACCTTGTCGCGGCTGGATTTCAGCGTGTTGACGCGCAGATCCAGCGGCGCCCTGCTCGCCATCGCGGTGGCCTCGGCGACGCGGTCGTCGCCGAATACTTTGGCCAGATACGGGTCCAGCCATTCCGGATAGTCGCCGGCAATGTGGGGCGGTGCGTCGTCGAGCGAACGCGAGGTCAGCGCCGCGCGTTCGGCTGTGCTCAGCGGCGCCGGCGCAAAGCGTTCGCCGTGGCACAGGTTGGAGATCGCCTCCGCGTCCATGCCACGCTCGAGTTTCAACATGCCGAGCGCGCGGGCGCGCGGCGTATCGGCGTCCATGAGCCACGCGCTCGAAGCGCGCCGCCGCAGCACGTCCCATAGAAGCCCGGCAATCGCGGCGCGGTCGCCGGAGCCGGCAAAACGGTGCGCGGTGCCCCACTCCTTCAGCGCCTTGGCCGCGGGAACGCGCTGGGCATCGACGGTCTCGATCAGTTCGATGGCTGCGGACAGCCGGGCGGCGGGGGTCATTCAGAACTTTCAGATCAACAGCAGAATTCTCAAGGCGAAGTAGATCCACATCGCCAGCAGCACCAGCACCCCGGAAAACCATACCAGCCCGCGCTGCTGCACATTGTTTGATGTCACGAAGATCCCGGCATGGATGAACCGCAGCACCACGAACACCCAGGACATCAGCACGATGAACAGGTCGGCATGACGCAGCGGCAGCGCCAGCGCAATCAGGATGTAGAACAGCACCGGTATTTCGAACTGGTTGGAGAAGCAATCGCCGATTTGCGCCGTCCGGGTCGGCCATTTCGCCTGTCCGAGCGCGATATCCTTGCGATTGGTATCGCCGCCCTTCACGGCCTGGCCGCGAGCGGTCGCCATCCACAGGAGCAGGAAGAAAGCGAGCCCGACCAGCACGAATACCGGCAGCAAAACCCATTGAACCGACATGAAAACCCCCTCTGAACCGCGCCAAGCCTAGCTCATAGCGGTCAGGCCGCCCCCTGACAAATCTGTCTTTGGGGGACCTTGAACCACAATTCGAACTCAAGTGACCAACGATCGAGAGCATTAAAGGTTCTGGCCTCGAACCGGCCCCAAAGCGCCCCTCGCGAGATGGCACGATGAACATCACCTCCCCGATCCTGACCGGCGTCGCCCGGGCCGCTGAACTGCCGGCCGATTCCGTGACCTCCTTTCTCAGGGTGGTCGGGGCCGGTACCGGCCTGTTCGACGACAGCCCCGATGGCGGGCTCGGCATGATCATGTCGGCACTGGCCGGCATTGCCGCGGCGCTGGCGGTTGCGATCGTGCTGACGATCTACTTCCGCAGCGGCTACCGGACCCGGCGCGACCTGGTCAAGCATGGCCTCGCCGCCTCCGCGGTGCTGGTGCTGCTCGCCTTCGTCATCTCCGACATGCGCCACGCCGCGCTGGCCTATCTCGGCATCAATCCAGCGAAACCCGCGGTCGAGTTTGAAATCCGGCTGCCGAAGGCCGCGCTCTCGGCGGCCGCCGATACCCAGGTCGAGTTGCTGACCGACCGGAACCAGAAACTGGCGCGGGTCGAGGAAGCGTTCGCTTCCACGACAGACGGCCGCACCGTCCTGAAAGGCACCGTGACGCTCGACTACCGCACCACCGAGCGGACCGTGGTGCTCAATCTGCCCGGCCAGGGCCAGTGCCAGTTCAAACTGCGGCTGCCCGCCAGCCCCTCGTATTCCCTGCAATTCAGCCCGTGGCACCTCGCCGACGGCATCGTGCCCGCCAAGGGTGACGCGGCGACACCGGAAACCCACGACGCCTTCGCGATCCGCTACCGCGTGCTGTAGAGCCTTTTCGGTTCCGATTGAATCAGAACCGGGCTCTACTCTTTTGTTTTGACGCGTTTTCTACCGCAGACAAGTCTACGCAATCTGCGTAAACTTGATTGCGACGCGAACCGGCGTCCACTTCACTCGAAAACGCTCTGGTTGCTGGACGCCATACATTCTACGTAGCAAATTGTCAGGATATGTGAACGGCCGCACCCAAGCGGCTGCCGTGACGGGGAGAACGCTGTGCGCTTTCGCGAGTCCGAGATTGTCTTCAAGCATGGCAGCGCAGGCAAAAATCTCGACATTCCCTCGGCCAATCCCGTCAACTATTTCGACGTCGTCGGCAACGCCGCTGGCCTGCCCAAACTGACGATCGACGGAAAACTGTTCCTGCCCGCGACGGAGCAACGCCAGCGCAATGGAAAATGGCCGCTTGTCATGGTGGTGCCGGGCAGCCTCGGCGTCGCGCCGTCGCATCTGGCGCATGCCGAGACGCTGGTCGACGACGGCTTTGCGGCGTTCGTGCTCGACTCCTTCGGCGCCCGCGACGTCACCTCGACCGTCGCCAACCAGACCCAGTTTTCGTTCGCGGCCAGCGCCTATGATGTGCTGGCGGCGTGGAAAGTTCTATCCAGCCTTCCACAGATCGACGCTGCCAGGATCGGCGCGCAGGGTCACAGCCGCGGCGGGTCCGCCGTGATGACGGCGGCCACGCGCCGCTTTGCCGATCCGGTGGTGGGCGAAGGTAGCGGATTGAAAGCCGTGCTCGCCGGCTATCCCTGGAGCGGTCATCAGTTTCTCGATCCGAATGTCGACGAAACCGAAATCCGCGTCATCATGGGCGATGCCGATGAATGGTGCTCGCCGATGCAGGTACAGGGCCACTGCCAGGCCATCCGCCTCAGTGGCGGCAAAGTGACGATGCGGCTGATCGGTGGCGCGCAGCACAGCTTTGATCGCGGCACCGATATCGTCAACGTCGCGGAAGCCTCCGTCTCACCCGCAGCACCAACGGCGTATCTCGACAACAACGGCGCCTTCATCCATCCGCTCGGGCATGCCGCCGACAGCAAGCTGACCGATCGCGACCTGATGATCTACGCGCTGAAAGCGGGCTACGGCCGCAAGGGCGCAAAAATCGGCAGCCGAGACGGCGAAAGCGAATTGTTTCGCGCCGACATGCTGGCCTTCTGGCAGCGCACGCTGGGCTGAGGAGGAACGCGAACCGCGCCAGTCACCTTTTCGACGCGTCACCACGGTATGATCGGGGCGATAAGGAATATCGCATGCATAAATTCCGCCTGACGCAAATTTCGGATACCCACCTCGCCCGCCGCCTGCCAAAACTCACCGATAATTTTCATCGCGTCTGCGAGCACATCGACGCGACGCGGCCCGATCTCGTCATCAACAGCGGCGACCTCGCCTTCGACGGCCCGACCAGCCGCGACGATCTCGAATTCGCCAAAGCGCAGCATGACGCGCTGCCGGTGCCCTGCCGATATTTGCCGGGTAATCACGACATCGGCGACAACCCGGTCGCGGTCGGCCCCACGCCAAAACAACTGGCGACGGAGACGGGGCGGCAGAATTTCATCTCCGTGATCGGCGAGGACCGCTGGCGCTTCGAGGAAGCCGGCTGGTGCTTTATCGGTCTCAACTCGCTGATCATGAATACCGGGATCGCAAGCGAGGCCGAACAATTCGACTGGCTCGCTTCGGAATTTTCCCGCGTGAACGGCAAGCCGGTGGCGCTGTTCCTGCACAAACCGCTTTATCTCAACGCGCCCGATGATCCCGAGTTGGAGTCATCGGCGGTCCGCTATGTGCCGCAGCCGCGGCGCAAGCAGTTGATCGAGATGTTCGGCAAGGTTGATATTCGCCTGGTCGCCTCAGGCCACGTCCATCAGCGCCGCGATTTCACCTTTGGCCACACCCGGCACGTCTGGGCGCCGTCCGCAGGCTTCATTATTCCCGACCGAATCCAGGAAGTGATCGGCACCAAGGAAGTCGGGCTGGTGGAATATCGCTTCGCGCCCGACAGTTTTGAAGTCCGTCATGTCAGGGCTCACGGCCAGATCGATGTCGGGCTCGACGAACTGCTCAAGGCGATGTGAATTCGTTCACCGTGCCTCAGGCCGCGTAATAGCCGCCGTCGATCACATGCGCGGCGCCGGTCATGAATGACGCCTTGTCCGAACACATCCAGGCCACCGCTTCGGCGATCTCGCCGGGTACGCCCATGCGCCGCATCGGCACCTTGGCGATGATCTGGTCGCCGCGCTCTTCCACTGTTTCCTTCGTCATCGGCGTGGTGATGTAGCCGGGATTGACGCAGTTCACGCGGATGCCGTCGAGGGCGTATTCGATCGCCGCGCTCTTGGTCAGTCCGACCACGCCGTGCTTGGAAGCGACGTAATGCGCCGACGTCGCAAGCCCGATCAGGCCGGCGATCGAGGCGGTGTTGACGATCGCGCCACCGCCGCCCTGCGACAGCATCTGCGCGATCTCGTATTTCAGGCAAAGGAAAACGCCGGTCAGGTTGACCGCGAGCATCTGGTCGAACGCCGCCTGACTTAGTTCATGGGTGCGCTGACCCGCCGGGCCGACCGCGCGCGGCGCAATGCCGGCATTGTTGAAGGCGCAATCGATCCGCCCGAAGGCCGCGACCGTGCGTGCCACCATCGCCGCGGCGTCCTGCTCGCGCGTGACGTCGCCACCGATGGCAATCGCCTGGCCGCCGGCTGCGTTGATCAGCGCCACGGTCCCCGCAGCATCCGCCTCAGCGCGGTCCGCGACCGCCACGACCGCCCCCTCCCGCGCCATCACCACCGCGGTCGCCTGCCCGATCCCCGATGCGCCACCGGTTACGAGCGCCACCTTGCCGCTGAGAATGCCTGGCATGCTTCATCTTCTCCGAGATGTTGTCGCTGCTTCGATGTTGTCGCTGTTTACGCCTTGTCCGGGCCGACCCGCACCAGCTGCTTGCCGAAATTGGCACCCTTCAGCAGGCCCATGAACGCCGCGGGCGCGCTGTCGAGCCCTTCGGTGACGAACTCCTTGTGCTTGACCTTGCCGTCGCGGACCCAGCCCGACATGTCGCGCAGGAAATCGCCGTGACGCGCGGCAAAATCGCTGACGATGAAGCCGCGGATGGTCAGGCGCTTGGTCAGCACCGCGCGCATCATGGCGCCGGCCCACTTCGGGCTGGTTTCGCCGAAGTTGTTGTATTCCGAGATCAGGCCGCAGACGGGAATGCGCGCGAACGCGTTGAGCAGCGGGAATACCGCCTCGAACACCGCGCCGCCGACGTTTTCGAAATAGACGTCGATGCCCTTTGGGCAAGCCTCTTTGAGCTTCGCGGCGAGATTGGGATCGTGGTGATCGAGGCAGTCGTCGAAGCCGAGCTCCTTCTTCACATAATCGCATTTGTCCTTGCCGCCGGCGATGCCGATCGCCCGCGCGCCCTTGATCTTCGCGATCTGGCCGACGGCCGAGCCGACCGCACCCGAGGCCGCCGCGACGACCACGGTCTCGCCGGCCTGCGGCTTGCCGATGTCGAGCAGGCCGGTATAGGCGGTCATGCCGGGCATGCCGAGCACGCCGACGGCGGTCGAGACCGGCGCAATTGTCGGATCGACCTTCCTCAGCCCGCTGCCGTCCGAGATCGCATGGGTCTGCCAGCCAGCGCGCGACAGCACCACGTCGCCCTTGGCAAAACCCGGATTATTCGACGCGATCACTTCGCTGACAGTGCCGCCTTCCATCACGCCGTCGACCGGCACCGGCGTTGCATAAGACGGCCCATCGCTCATGCGCCCGCGCATGTAGGGATCGAGCGACAGCCAGATGGTCCGCAACAAAACCTCGCCGGCGCCGGGTGTCGGCACCGCGTGGTCCTCGAGGCGGAAGTCGGAAGCCTTGGGCTCACCCTTGGGGCGGGAAGCCAGAACGATGCGTTTGCCCTGGGACATGGTGGGTTCCTCCGGTTTTTTTGTTGATTATTGTTTTGTCATCGCAGGCGTAGCGAAGCAACGGCCTAATTTGAGGTCGTCATTCCGGGATGGTTCGAAGGACCAGACCTCAGATGCGCAATTGCGCATCGGGGAATCTCGAGATTCCGGGTTCGCTTCGCGCCCGGCATGACGGTGTGGGAAAACTTAAACCCCGCCCGGATAGTTCGGGCTTTCGCGTGTAATCGTCACGTCGTGGACGTGGCTTTCGCGCAAGCCGGCGCCGGTGATGCGGACGAACTGGGCCTTTTCGTGGAATTCGGCGAGGTTGCGGGCACCGACATAGCCCATCGCGGCGCGGAGGCCGCCGGCGAGCTGGTGCATGACGTTGGCGACCGCGCCTTTGTAAGGCACCTGGCCCTCGATGCCTTCAGGTACCAGTTTCAGCGTGTCCTTGATGTCCTGCTGGAAGTAGCGGTCGGCCGAGCCGCGCGCCATCGCGCCGACCGAGCCCATGCCGCGATAGGCCTTGTAGGAACGGCCCTGCCACAGAAACACTTCGCCCGGCGTCTCGTCGGTGCCGGCCAGCAGCGAGCCGACCATGGCAATGTCGGCGCCGGCGGCAAGCGCCTTGGCCAGATCGCCGGAATATTTGATGCCGCCATCGGCGATCACGGGAATGTCCGACTTCTTCGCGGCTTCCACCGCATCCATGATCGCGGTGAGCTGCGGCACGCCGACGCCGGCGACAATGCGCGTGGTGCAGATCGAGCCCGGGCCGATGCCGACCTTGATCGCGTCCGCGCCGGCATCGATCAGCGCCTGCGCGCCCTCTTTCGTCGCGATGTTGCCGGCGATCACCTGCACGGCGTTGGAGAGCCGCTTGATGCGGTTGACCGCTTCCAGCACGTGAGAGGAATGTCCATGCGAGGTATCGACGACGACGAGGTCGACACCGGCATCGATCAACAGCTCGGTGCGTTCAAAGCCGCCTTCGCCGACCGTGGTGGCCGCGGCGACGCGCAGACGCCCTTGCGAATCCTTGCAGGCGAGCGGATGCGCGACTGCCTTTTCCATGTCCTTGACGGTGATCAGGCCGACGCAGCGGTATTGATCGTCGACGACCAGCAGCTTTTCGATGCGGTGCTGGTGCAGCATCCGCTTCGCCTCGTCCTGGCTGACGCCTTCGCGCACCGTGACCAGGTTTTCATGCGTCATCAGCTCCGAGATCTTTTGCTTGGGATCTGTCGCAAAACGGACGTCGCGGTTGGTAAGGATGCCGACCAGCTTGCCGGGCACGCCCTTGCTGCCGCCGGTCACGACCGGAATGCCGGAAAACCCGTGGTCACGCATCAGCGCGGTGGCGTCCGACAGCATCGCGTCCGGACTGATGGTGAGTGGATTCACCACCATGCCGGATTCGAATTTCTTGACCTGCCGCACCTGGGCCGCCTGGCCCTCGGGATCGAAGTTGCGGTGGATGACGCCGACGCCGCCGGCCTGCGCCATCGCTATCGCCATCCGGGCTTCGGTCACCGTATCCATGGCGGAGGCAATGATCGGGATGTTGAGCGGAATTTCGCGGGTGGCGCGGGAGCGAATATCGACCTGGCCGGGCAGAACATCTGAGGGACCTGGCTTCAGCAGCACGTCGTCGAACGTGTACGCTTCACGGATATCCTGAAGTCCCTGCGCCATGTGCCAACTCCTTTCGGCGGCATTCCGCCGCGATATTATTTGGGATGAACGCCGCCTACGGCGATGCTACCGGCATCGCCGTCGAATCGAAGCCCATCGGTGGGGTTGACGGTGGTCGATAGCATGGCAATTCGCCGAATCAAAGCGTTTGCCAGCTATGCACAGCCTTTTCGGGCCGTGTTCTGATTTGCGATCAGAACATCGCCCTAGCCTTTTGTTTTAGCGCGGGTATCCCCGCGGCGGCCCGTGCTGGCGGATCGCCGCGACCACCTCCCGATGCCTGCGGTCTTCCCGCTTCATGTGAACGGCGACCAGCGCATGCGCCGAGGGCACCAGCAGCAGGACGTGGAAAATCAGGCCGAAAACCAGGCAAAACACGATCAGAACCAGGTTGAAGATCGCCGAAAACGGCTGCCCGTTCAGCAGCAGCCCAAGCGGCGGCAACAGGGCGGCCAGGACGTAAATCATGACAGAACCTCCGGCGTCTGGACGGTGCATACCAGCGTCACGCCCGATTTAGGTGGTTTGCGCTGTTCCGCAATAGCCTGTGCGACAGGGGGATGATACAGGCCCCTCGCCCGCTCTTTTCCGGTCGCCGAGTCTCGATGGACAAGCAACGCCTGATCCCGCTCATCGTCGCCACCGCGCTGTTCATGGAGAACATGGACTCGACGGTGATCGCGACCTCACTGCCGGCGATCGCAGCCGATATCGGCACCAGCCCGCTGACGCTCAAGCTCGCGATCACCTCCTACCTGCTGTCGCTCGCCGTCTTCATTCCCGCCAGCGGCTGGACCGCCGATCGTTTCGGCGCGCGCATGGTGTTCTCGATCGCCATCGCCGTCTTCATGGTGGGATCGATCGGCTGCGCGCTGTCGCAATCCGTCACTCATTTCGTGATCGCGCGCATCCTGCAGGGCATGGGCGGTGCCATGATGACGCCGGTCGGACGGCTGGTGCTGCTGCGCACGATCGACAAGAGCAAGCTGGTCAGCGCGATGACCTGGGTGACGACGCCGGCGCTGATCGGGCCGGTAATCGGGCCGCCGCTCGGCGGCTTCATCACCACCTATTTCTCCTGGCACTGGATCTTCCTGATCAACATCCCGATCGGGCTGCTCGGCATCTTCCTGGCGCTGAAATACATCGATCCGATCAAGAGCGAAGAGCCGGAGCGTTTCGATCTCTACGGGCTGGTGCTGGCCGGCGTCGGCCTTGCGGGCATCGCCTTCGGCATCTCGGTCGCCGGCCTCAATCTGCTGCCGTGGCCGATCATCGCAGGGCTGGTCGCGGTCGGCTCGATCTCGATGACGCTCTATGTCATGCATGCGCGGCGCACGGGGTCGCCGGTGCTGGATTTTTCGTTGCTGCGGCTGTCGACGATGCGGGCCGCCATCATCGGTGGGTTCCTGTTCCGTCTCGGCATCGGCGCGCTGCCGTTCCTGCTGCCGCTGTTGATGCAGGTCGGTTTCGGCCTGTCGCCGTTCCAGTCCGGCCTCGTGACCTTCTCGTCCGCGGTCGGCGCGATGGGTATGAAGACGCTGGCGGCACGCATCATCCGCACCTTCGGATTCCGCAACATGATGACGGTCAACGCCGTCGTCAGCGCGGTTTTTCTCGCCGCCTGCGCCCTGTTCACGATCACGACGCCGCTGATGCTGATCTTCATCATCCTGGTGGTCGGCGGCTTCTTCCGCTCGCTGGAATTCACCGCGATCAACACCGTCGCCTATGCCGAGGTCGAAGTGGCGCAAATGAGCCGCGCCACCACGCTGGTCAGCGTCAACCAGCAACTGGCGGTTTCCGCCGGTGTCGCCGTCGGCGCGTTCTCGGTGGAGTCGACCCTGCTGTATCACCACGCCACCGAACTCGACGCCAGCATGTTCGGGCCGGCCTTCCTCGTGGTCGCGTTGATCTCCGCTGTCTCCGGCTACTTCTTCTGGCAAATGCCCGGCGACGCCGGACACGAGCTTTCGGGCCGCAAGGCGCGGGAGATTTCCAGCCGCAAGGGTGCGGACAATGCGGCGACAAAGGCTGCTAGCGAAGAAACCCAGGACGCGCGGGATCAGCGGCTGGGGTAAACGAATCAGCCGCCTGCCGATCCTTACTCACAAGAGCAATGCTTGCGCCGACAAATTACTGAGAAAATCGCGGCCTAGTGGTCAGTCAAACCTTGCTGACACATTGCGCGATACGCGCTAAAGCATGGAAGCGGTCACGCTGTCGTGACGGCTCTCTACCTTTATGGAGAGAGTAAGCCCTCGGTGACGGCGGCTGCCAGTGTGACCGCGCTGGCTTTCTTCGCGTCATTGCGAGCGAAGCGAAGCAATCCATTTCGCCACAAAGTAAGTATGGATTGCTTCGTCGCGTTCGCTCTTCGCAATGACGATAAAACTCCCTACGGCGCCTTCGCCCCGCCCCTAAACCCCGTCGCCAGCACGTAGCGCTCCGAGGAATCTTGACGGCTCGAGGCCGGCTTGACGTGACGCACGGTAGCGAAGTCGCGCTTCAATTGCGCCAGCAGTTCACCCTCGGCGCCGCTCTGGAATACCTTCGCCAGAAACGTTCCGCCGGGATTGAGCACGTCGCACGCAAAGGCGGCGGCGCTCTCGACCAGACCGATGATGCGGAGCTGATCGGTCTTGCGGTGGCCAGTGGTATTCGCCGCCATGTCGGACATGACGACGTCGGCGCGGCCATCCATCATCGCGAGTAGCTTTTCCGGCGCGTCATCGCTGAGAAAATCCATCTGCGCGAAGGTGACGCCGCCGATCTCAGGCATTTCCAACAGATCGATCGCGACCACCGTGCCGTTGCCGTTGACCGCGCCGATGCGTTTGGCCGCGATCTGGCTCCAGCCACCGGGGGCGGCGCCGAGGTCGACCACCGAGATGCCGTGCTTGAGGAAACGATATTTGTCGTCGATCTCAAGCAGCTTGTAAGCCGCGCGCGAGCGATAGCCGTCCCGCTTGGCCTGCGCCACATAGGGGTCGTTGAGCTGCCGCTCCAGCCAGAGCTTGGACGACAGCTTGCGCTTGCCGCCGCTCTTGACCGTGACGTGCAGCCGTCCGGTGGTGTCTTTTGCCATAGCGGTCCTTGTTGTCATTCCGGGATGGTCCGAAGGACCCGACCCGGAATCTATCGCGGGCTGACAATCTCGAGATTCCGGGTTCGCGCTTCGCGCGCCCCGGAATGACGTCAGCACGTCACGTCAGTGGCCGCGCCTTAGCACGGCCCGAGCGCGCCGTCCTCACGCATCATCTCGACCAGCATGCCCTCGCGCAGGCCGCGGTCGGCGACCCGCAGCCGCGGCAGCGGAAAGGCGTCGCGGATCGCGTCCAGAATGGCGCAGCCGGCCAGCACCAGATCGGCGCGCTCGACACTGATACAATTGTTGTCGGCGCGCTGCTGGAAGCTCATACCGCGCAGCCGCGTGATCACGGCGGTAACCTCCGAATCGTTCATCCAGACGCCGTCGATCCGGCGCCGGTCATAGCGCGAAAGATTGAGATGGACGCCGGCCAGCGTCGTCACCGTGCCTGACGTGCCCAGCAGATGCATGTCGCGCAGGTCGCCGGCGTGTTCGGCCGCGAACGGCGCGACATATTGCGCGACCTCGGCCACCATTTGCGCATAGGATTCCGCCGTCACGTCCCTGCCGCCGAAATGCTCGGCCAAAGTGACGACGCCGAACGGGATCGACACCCAGCCCTTGATCCGCGGCGGCGCATTCACCTGATCCGGATCGCGCTCGATCCGTACCAGTTCGGTGGAACCGCCGCCGATGTCGAACAGGATGGCGCCACGGCCTTTGGGGTCGAGCAGCGGCGAGCAGCCAACCACCGCCAGCGCCGCCTCGGTCCCGCGGTCGATCACCTCGAGCCGGATCCCGGTCTGGCTGGCGACCCGGTCGCGAAAACTGTCGGCATTGGCGGCCGCCCGGCAGGCTTCGGTCGCGATCAGGCGCAACCGTTTGGCCTTGCGATAACGGATCTTGTCGCTGCAGATCGAGAGCGCGGCGATGGCGCGGTCGATCGCGGCGTCGCTGATGGAACCGGTCGCCGAGATGCCCTCGCCGAGCCGGATGATCCGCGAAAACGAATCGACGACGCGAAACCCGTCGCCCGCGGGACTGGCGATCAGAAGGCGGCAATTATTGGTGCCAAGGTCGAGCGCGGCGTAAACGCCGTTTTCCGCGCCCGCCGCAACCGATCCTGACGGGCCTCGGGCCGGAAGGCCTTCGCGAAGCCGCGTATCCTCGTTCATCAAAATTGTCTTTCCGCAGGCCAAGGCTGGCCGCCGAATAATTAGCGTTCACAGAAACTTTAGCAGTGCCAAGGGGCTACGCAACAACCCATCACATAGGACTATGCCCAATCAGGCGTTGTCGCGCCTGACGCGGTGCGGTAATTGAGCAAGAGCGCGCGAAACCCGCGGGAATCCAAGCATTTCAGGTATTTTTCGATGCAAGATCATACGTCGCCGTCCTCACTGGAAAACACTATTGCACTGCAAAAATACGGGGTCGGCCAACCTGTGCGCCGCAAGGAAGACGACACCCTGGTCCGCGGCAAGGGTAAATACACCGACGATTTTGTAGCTCCCGGCCAGGCCTATTGCTGGATGGTGCGCTCCAGCCATGCCCACGGCCTCATCAAGGGCATCGACACCACGGCCGCGAAGGCGATGCCGGGCGTGCTCGGCGTCTGGACCGGCCAGGACCTCGCGGCCGCCGGCTACAACCCCTTCACCTGCGGCCTGCCGCTGAAGAGCCGGGACGGCTCGCCGCTGCTGCAGACCAATCGCCCGGCGCTTGCGACCGACAAGGTGCGCTTCGTCGGCGATCCCATCGCCTTCGTGGTGGCGGAGACGCTGGCGCAGGCACGCGATGCGGCCGAGGCCGTCGAACTCGACATCGAGCCCCTGCCCGCCGTCACCAACGCCGCGGAGGCGACAAAGCCCGGCGCGCCGCTGCTCTACGATCACATCCCCAACAACGTCGCGCTCGACTTTCACTATGGCGATGCCGCCAAGATCGACGCCGCGTTCGCCAGCGCTGACCATGTGACCAAGCTCGACATCGTCAACACCCGCGTCGCCGTGGTTTCGATGGAGCCGCGCGTGGCGCTGGCCGCCTATGACAAGACAGCCGAACGTTTCACGATTCAGGTGCCGACCCAGGGCGTGGCCGGCAACAAGGCCGGCTTTGCCAAGATCCTGAATGTGCCGACCGACAAGGTCCGGATTCTCACCGCCAATGTCGGCGGCTCCTTCGGCATGAAGAACATGCACTATCCTGAATACACCTGCATTGCGCACGCAGCCAGGGCGCTGGGCCGTCCGGTGAAATGGACCGACGAGCGTTCGACCAGTTTTCTGTCCGACAGCCAGGGCCGCGCGCAATTGATCCATGCCGAACTGGCGCTCGATGCCGAAGGCAAGTTTCTGGCGGTGCGCCTCGAAGGTTTTGGCAATCTCGGCGCCTACATCACCGGCGTGGCGCCGGGCCCGCTGTCGCTCAACACCGCCAAGAATCTGGCCAGCGTCTACCGCACGCCGCTGCTCGGCGTCGACATCAAGACCGTGCTGACCAACACCACGCTGATGGGCGCCTATCGCGGCGCCGGCCGGCCCGAAGCCAATTACTACATGGAGCGGCTGATCGACCGCGCCGCCGACGAGATGGGCATCAACCGGCTCACCTTGCGCAAGCGCAACTTCATCAAGCCGGCGCAACTGCCGTTCGCCGCCGCCTCAGGCGTCACCTATGACAGCGGCGATTTTGCCGGCGTGTTCAACAAGGCGCTGGAGATTTCCGACCACGCCAATTTTGCCAAGCGCAAGAAGGAAAGCAAGAAGAGCGGCAAGTTGCGCGGCATCGCGGTTGGTTCATATCTCGAAGTCACGGCACCGCCGAGCGGCGAACTCGGCAAGATCACCTTCGAGCCGGATGGATCGGTGAAACTGACCACCGGTACGCTCGACTACGGCCAGGGCCACGCCACGCCGTTCGCGCAGGTGCTGTCGGCGCAGCTCGGCGTGCCCTTCGAGAAGATCACGCTGGAACAGGGCGACAGCGACTTGGTCCGGTTCGGCAACGGCACCGGCGGTTCGCGTTCGATCACCGCGACGGGTCAGGCGATCGTCGAATCCTCGGCGCTGGTGGTCGAAAAAGGCAAGAAGGCCGCCGCCCATCTGCTTGAAGCCTCCGAAGGCGACATCGAATTCGCCGGTGGCCGCTTCACCATCGCCGGCACCGACCGCTCGATCGGCATCATGGAACTGGCGCAGCGGCTGCGCGACGGCAAGGTGCCCGAGGGCACGCCGTCGTCGCTCGACGTCGACCAT
This sequence comes from Hyphomicrobiales bacterium, assembly GCA_038244925.1. GTDB lineage: Bacteria > Pseudomonadota > Alphaproteobacteria > Rhizobiales > Xanthobacteraceae > Bradyrhizobium. Next base: position 24,778 of record JBBRSX010000047.1, read on the forward strand.
GCCACCAAGGAAACCGCATCGACGTTCCCCAACGGCTGCCATGTCGCGGAAGTCGAGATCGATCCCGACACCGGCGTGACCCGGATCGTGCGCTACTTCGCCGTTAATGATTTTGGCACGGTCGTCAACCCGATGATCGTCGCCGGCCAGTTGCACGGCGGCGTGGCGCAAGGCATCGGCCAGGCGCTGATGGAGGAAGTCAGCTACGACGAAAGCGGCCAGCCGATCACCGGCTCGTTCATGGACTACGCGATGCCGCGCGCCGAAGACATCCCCTTGATGGAGGTCGGCGACCATCCCTCGCCCGCCAAGACCAATCCGCTCGGCACCAAGGGTTGCGGCGAAGCCGGCTGCGCCGGCAGTCTCGTTTGCATCGTCAATGCGGTGATCGACGCGCTGTCGGAGTATGGCATCAGCCATATCGATATGCCGCTGACGCCGGAGCGGGTCTGGCGGGCGATCCAGGACGCGAAGACGAAGGCGGCGTAGTTAGCCGCACGGCCACACGGCGACTAACTCTATCAACGTCATGGCCGGGCTTGTCCCGGACATCCACGTCTTGGCGGCACCGAAAGACGTGGATGCCCTGCACAAGGCCGGGCATGACGACGTTGGGAAATCGACGCGCCCGATTAGAGGAGTAGCCTAAGCCGCCGCCACTTCGCGCGGCTGGTAGATCGCGGTGTGGTGGCAATGCGCCAGCGGCGTTTTGCCGTTGGCCACTACCAGCGCGTCGAGCTCGACGAAGCGATGGCCTTTCTTGTCGTAATTGCCGATCACCTTGGCGCGGGCGGTGATGACGTCGCCGGCTTTCGCTGCGGACAGCAGCTGCATCTTGCTGCCGACGTGAATCCACGGCCCAAGGATGGCGTTGTCGACCAGCACCTTGTTCATCACCCGCTGCAACAGCCCGGGGTGGCCGAGGCCTTCCCTGGCGTAGATCGGATCGGTTTCCCTGATATCGGCCAAATATTCCTTTCCCGCATCACCGGCCCAGTCGCGCGCGAGCGTGCCGAGCCATTTGCCGACCTCGTAGGAGCCGGCGTTGACCGGATGGCGTTCGCTAACAGGCGCGACTTCCCTGAAATCGGCGAGCGAGAATCCCGGCGCGGCTGATGGCAACGACGCGGTGCCGGTGGCGCAGAGCCCGCCGCGGCTGTGAACCTCGATCGAAAGCACGCCGCCGCTCTCGCTGCCCGCGAGTTCGGCGACCTCGCCGTCATAGACCGGCTTGACGAAGCGCGCCTCGATCAACCCGCGTTCGAGGAAGGCGCGGCCCCATTTTTCCACCGGCAGATGGGCCATGTAGGCGAAAACATCGACGCCGGGGACGAGGCCACCGGAGAAGCCGAACCGCCGCGCCACGGTGTCGTCATGGATCTTGTTTTCGGATTGCTTCGAGGTGTTGTGGGCGGTGACGCGGTAGCTGGTCATGTCCTCAGGTTTCCTCTGATTTTGTTGTTATTTCCTCAACTTATCGTACGCAAAGAAACCGCCATGGCAAGCATGTTCCCGGCCCCGTTTCCCTCGCAATTTGGGACCCGATGGGGTACCACCCGCGCAACGGAATTTGGACCGAATCCACCCCTCATGCTGCCCGACGCGAATACGACGACCCGCATCTATGTCGATGCCGACGCCTGCCCGGTAAAGGACGAGATTTATCGCGTCGCGAGCCGGCACGGGCTGCCGGTCAGCGTGGTCGCGGGCAATTTCATCCGCGTGCCGCAGGATCCGCTGATCGAGCGCATCGCCGCCGGTTCCGGGATGGATGCCGCCGACGACTGGATCGCGGAGCGCGCACACAAGGGCGACATCGTCATCACCTCGGATATCCCGCTGGCCAGCCGCTGTGTCAAAGCCGGCGCCGAGGTGATCGCGCCGAACGGCAAGCCGTTCACGGAACAATCGATCGGCATGACGCTGGCGGTACGCAACCTGATGACCGATCTGCGCTCCTCCGGCGAAGTCACCGGCGGCCCGAAATCCTATTCCCCGCGCGATCGTTCGGCATTCCTGTCGACGCTCGACCAGACCATCCGCCGCATCCAGCGCCAGCGCGCTGAACAGCCTGCGCCGAACCAGAATTGAAGTGAGAACATGGCGCCGCCGCTGATCCAGTTGAAAGATATCCGCCTGACCTTTGGCGGCACGCCGCTTCTGTCGGGCGTCGAATTGTCGGTGTCCTCGGGCGAGCGCGTCTGCCTGATCGGCCGCAACGGCTCCGGCAAATCGACGCTGCTGAAGATCGCAGCAGGACTCGTCGAGCCCGACGGCGGCAGCCGCTTCGTGCAGCCCGGCGCCACCATCCGCTACCTGCCGCAGGAGCCGGATTTCGGCGAGCACAAGACGACGCTGGCCTATGTCGAGGCCGGCCTCGGCCCCGGCGACGACCATTATCAGGCGCGCTACCTGGTGGAACAGCTCGGGCTGACCGGTGAGGAAGACCCCGCGCATGTCTCCGGCGGTGAAGCCCGCCGCGCCGCGCTGGCGCGGGTGCTGGCGCCCTCGCCCGACATCTTGCTGCTGGACGAGCCGACCAACCATCTGGACCTGCCGACCATCGAATGGCTGGAAGGCGAGTTGGAAAGCCGCCGCTGCGCGCTGGTCATCATCAGCCATGACCGCCGCTTCCTCTCCAATCTCTCGCGCCAGACCGCCTGGCTCGATCGCGGTCAGATCAAGCAGATCGACCGCGGTTTTTCCAACTTCGAGCCCTGGCGCGATGAGGTGCTGGCCGAGGAAGAGCGCGACCAGCACAAGCTCGACCGCAAGATCGTCAACGAGGAACACTGGCTGCGCTATGGCGTCTCCGGCCGCCGCAAGCGCAACGTCAAGCGGCTCGGCAACCTGCATGAACTGCGCGACCAGCGCCGCACCTATCGCGGCGCCACCGGCAATGCCAGCCTCGCCGCCGCCGAAGCCGACAAATCCGGCAAGCTGGTGATCGAGGCCAAGGGCGTCAGCAAGACCTATGGCGAGCGCAAGATCGTCGACGACTTTTCCATTCGAGTTCAGCGCGGCGACCGCATCGGCATTGTCGGCCCGAACGGTGCCGGCAAGACCACGCTGATCGAGATGCTGACCGGCGGCAGCGAGCCGGATTCAGGCACCATCCGGCTCGGTGCCAACATCGAAATGGCGACACTGGACCAGCACCGCGAGAGCCTCGATCCCAAATCGACGCTGGCGGAAGCTCTGACCGGCGGTCGCGGCGACCATGTCATGGTCGGCGGCAAGCCGAAGCATGTCGTCAGCTACATGAAAGACTTCCTGTTCGCGCAGGAACAGATGCGCACGCCACTGGAAGTGCTGTCCGGCGGCGAGCGCGGCCGGGTGATGCTGGCGCGATCACTGGCCAAGCCTTCCAACCTTCTGGTGCTGGACGAACCGACCAACGACCTCGATCTCGAAACCCTCGACGTGCTCGAGGAAATGCTCGGCGATTACGAGGGCACGGTGATGCTGATCAGCCATGACCGCGACTTCCTCGACCGCGTGGTGACTTCCGTGATCGTGCCCGAGGGCCAGGGCCGCTGGATCGAATATGCCGGCGGCTACACCGACATGCTGGCGCAGCGCCGCGCCGACCTCAAGCGCGAGACCGTGGTCGCGGCCGCGGCGGATGACTCGAAGAAGCCGAAAAACGCCGCATCGTCAGGCACATCCAAGCGCCGCCTCACCTTCAACGAGAAGCACGCGCTGGACACCTTGCCGAAGGCGATCACCAAGCTTCAGGCCGAAATCGCCAAACTGCAGCGGTTCCTTGACGATCCAAATCTCTACGCAAAAAATCGCAAGAAATTCGATGAGACCTCGGCTGCGTTGGCCAAGGCCCAGAAAGATATGGAAGAGTCCGAAAACCGCTGGCTGGAACTTGAAGTGCTGCGTGAAGAGATAGAGCAGGCCTAGCGCGTGTTCCGCAAAAGTGGGCACCGGTTTTGCGATCAGAACACGCGCAAGTAAAAGGACTTTCCATGACCACATCCCTCGCCGCCAAAATCGCCCGCGAATACGGCACGCCCGCCGCCGTGATCGACATGGACCGGGTCGAGCGCAACATCGCGCGCATCCAGGCGGCCTGCGATGCCGCCGGGGTTGCCAACCGCCCGCACATCAAGACTCACAAGAGCCCGCTGCTGGCAAAAATGCAGATCGCGGCGGGCGCAAAAGGCATCACCTGCCAGAAACTCGGCGAGGCCGAGATCATGGCGGACGCCGGGATCGACGACATCCTGATCAGCTACAACCTGCTCGGCGAGGAGAAGATGGCCCGGCTCGGCGCGCTGCAGGGCAAGGCCAACATGACTGTCGCGGCCGACAATTCGACCGTGATCGCGGGCCTGCCGCAGGCTGCCGCCGCTTCTGGTCGTCCTTTATCCGTGGTGGTCGAATGCGACACCGGCCGCAAGCGCGCCGGCGTTGAAACACCCGGCGAGGCGATTGCGCTAGCGCGCGAAATCGCGGCCTCCAAGGGGCTGACGTTTGCGGGCTTCATGCTGTATCCGACCGAGACCGGCTGGGCCGACGCGCAGAAATTTTTCGACGAGGCGCTGGCCGGCATCCGCGCCCACGGGCTCGATGCGTCGATCGTCTCCACGGGCGGCACGCCGAACCTGAAGAACGTCGGAAAACTCAAGGGCGCGACCGAGCACCGACCGGGCACCTACATCTACAACGACCGCATGCAGGTCGCGGCGGGCGTCGCCAGCTGGGACGATTGCGCGCTCAACATCTATTCCACCGTCGTCAGCCGCGCCGGCCCCGAGCGCGGCATTCTCGACGCCGGCTCGAAGACACTGACCTCGGACACCGGCGGCGGGCTCGACGGCCACGGGCTGATCCTCGAACACCCCGAAGCCAAGATCGCGCGCTTCGCCGAGGAGCACGGTTTTCTTGACCTCACCCGCAGCAACACCCGTCCTGTGGTCGGCGATGTCGTGCGGATCGTTCCTAATCATGTTTGCGTCGTCGTCAACATGATGGACGAGGTGGTGATGGTGCGCGGCGACGAGATTCTGGGGATGCTGCCGGTGGCGGCACGGGGGAAGTTGCGGTAGCGCGCCCGCGCATGCTTCGAGGCGCGCAAGCGCGCGCACCTCAGCATGACGCTCTCCAATAGCCGTTACCCTGAGGTGCCGTAGTGCAGCGAAGGCCTCGAAGGGCGGCGGCGTTTATTCGGCGCCCAGCCACTTCAACACACCCCTGCCCACTGCCGCCCCCGTCGCGAAGGACGCCTGCAGCAGATAGCCGCCGGTTGGGGCTTCCCAGTCGAGCATCTCGCCCGCCGCGAATACGCCGGGCAAACGGCGGAGCATGAAGTCGGCGTCGAGTTCGTCGAACGCGATCCCGCCTGCGGTCGAGATCGCGCGCGCGATCGGGGCGACGCCGGTAAGCTCGATCGGCACCGCATTGATCAGTCGGGCAAGATCGGCCGGTGGCATCGACGGCAACGATGCGCCGATAGCCTTGGCCGCTTCCTGCAGCAAGCCGATCGCGACAGGCGAGAGGCCGGCGGACTTGCGCAAAAAGTTGGACAGGGACTGCTTGCCTTTCGGCGTCGAAACTTTTGCGACGAGGTCTTTCATTTCGATATCTGGCCGCAAGGCGATATGCAGGGTTGCGCACCCCGCGCTGTCGACAGCCTCGCGCAAATCGGCCGATAGCGCGTAGATGGCACCGCCCTCGATGCCGGTGCGGGTGACGACAGCTTCGCCGCGTATGCTGCGCAACCCAAAAGTCAGCGCCACGCCCTTGAGCGGTTGGCCCTCAAAACGGTCGCGAAAGATGTCGGACCAAGCGACGGTGAACCCGGAATTGGCCGGCCGCAGGCGCGATATAGAGACGCCCTTGGATGCAAGCGTTTCCGCCCACGCGCCATCCGATCCGAGCCGTGGCCAGCTTGCGCCACCGAGGGCCAGCACGGTCGCGCTGGCCTCGACGGACCGCGGGCCGTCGGGTGTTTGAAACTGCAGACGAGCCTGCGCGTCCCAGCCGATCCAGCGGTGGCGCAGCGCCAGCTTGACGCCCAGCGAATCCAGCCGCCGCAGCCATGCCCGCAGCAACGGCGAGGCCTTGAACGCTTTCGGAAAAACCCGGCCACTGGAGCCGACAAAAGTTTCCTGCCCCAGCGCTTCGCTCCACTCGCGCAACGCGTTCGGCGGAAATGCATCGATGGCGGGCTGGAGGTGCGGCCTTGCCTCGCGGTAGCGCGCGAGAAATGACGGCAACGGCTCGCTATGCGTCAGGTTAAGCCCGCCGCGGCCGGCCATCAGGAATTTGCGGCCGGCCGAGGGCATCGCGTCATAGATAGTGACCGAAGCTCCGCCTTGCGCGAGCACCTCAGCGGCCATCAGGCCGGCGGGGCCGGCGCCGATGATCGCGACATTTTTGGAGGGCGATGACATGGAGACGGTCTACGTCATTCCGGGGCACGCGTCTTCGCGTGAACCCGGAATCTCGAGATTCTCCGATGTGCAATTGCACATCGTAGTTCGATGCTTCGCATCGCCCCGGAATGACGACCTGCTCAGAGCTTGATTCCCGCCCGCGCCGCAGCCTGCGCCACATACTTCTGCGTCTGCTCGAACGCACCCTGCAGCGCCTTGGCTTTCGACGTATCGCTGATTTCGGCGAAATGCGCGGCGACCGCATCCGGGGTCCAGTCGGGCTGGGCCAGATTGACGCCTTCAGTCTCGATGATCTTGATCACCGCGAACGAGCCGGCACCCGCGCCCATGATGGTGCGGGTCGGCGCGTCCTCGCTGAGCAGAAACTCCACCGCCGGCGTGATCGCCTCGGGGCGCATCAAGGCCAGCGCCTGCGGCGGCAGCAGTTCCTCGGTCATGCGGGTTGCCGCCGTCGGCGAGATGGTGTTGACGCGGATGTTGTTCTTGCGGCCTTCCTCGGCGAGCACGTTCATCAGGCCGACCATGCCGGCTTTGGCGGCGCCGTAATTGGCCTGGCCGAAATTGCCGAACAGGCCCGACGATGAGGTAGTGACGACGATGCGGCCGTAGTTGCGCTCGCGCATGCCGGCCCACACCGCCTTGCAGCAATAGAAGGTGCCGGTGAGATGCACGTCCAGCACTTTTGCGAAATCGGCGACCTCCATCTTGGTGAAGGACTTGTCGCGCAAAATGCCGGCATTGGCGCAGAGGAGATCGACGCTGCCCCACTCCTTGGTGGCGCGTTCGACCATCGCCGTGACCTGCTCGAAATTCGAGACGTCGGCGCCGTCGGCCATCGCCGTGCCGCCGGCTTTGCGGATCTCCTCGACCACGGTTTCGGCCGGGCTCAGCGAGCCGCCGGTGCCGTCGCGCGCGCCACCGAAATCGTTCACCACCACCTTGGCGCCGCGGCTGGCCAGCCCCAGCGCATGCGCCCGCCCCAGACCATTGCCCGCGCCGGTGACGATAGCGACGCGTCCGTCAAACCTGATTGCCATGAGTAGAATTCCCGGAAGTTGATAGTCGATCGCGTCTTCCCTTCTCCCCTTGTGGGAGAAGGTGGCGCGGACGAAGTCCGTGCCGGATGAGGGGTCTGTCACCGCGGAGGGAGACCCCTCACCCGGCTTCATCTCGCTTCGCCTCGATTTCGCCACCCTCTCCCACAAGGGGAGAGGGTACGAAGCGCCACTAGAGTTGACGGTTTTTGAGCAGTGATGGGTTGCTGGGTCAAGCCCAAAGCAAACTAACCATTACCCAACCAGCTTTCGACGCCTCCAAAATGTTGGACTTTATTTCCAAACCTCTTTTCTAGAATTTCGGATATCTGTCGATCTGGATTGATGACCTCAATTGCTTTCGCCTCGACGCACCACGCTGCATACAACTCGGACAAGTCGATATCGCTATCGGTAAACCCAACACCCCAGAACGTCACGATTGCAGGCTTCGAACCATTCAGTGACGCCAAGATCGTTCTAGCCACAGGATGTTCGCTGAAGTTCTTATTGAACCGTGGAGGAATAAATCCGGCGTAGTTCTTCGACCCATCAGAGGGTTGCGGGCTTCCAGGCCAATCCAAGTCTCCGAAAGCAAAGCTATGCCGCTCGTTGTTCACGACCATATTGATTGAACCATGCGGCTTGGCAACCCAGAGAGAGCTCTGAGACGGAGTGTTGGGCAGAAACGTAATCTGCTTTCCTGCCTGCAAAGCCCCGATCTCGAAAAGCGTGTCGTAGTTAAGATCAAGAATAACGTCACCTGCATTCAACCTTCGCGCTACGTTGGGTGACAGCTGCAAGGGAGCGTCTATAATACCTTTGCTCCACAAACCTTGTGAAAGTAAAAACACAAGAGGATTTAAGATACCGTGATAAATGAGATTTTCCCATTCCCCTGGGAACCGAAAGCGCTCGCGCCATGCATACTCGAAGAATAACTCAATATTGAATTCATGTCGACGCGTGCGCTCTAGCTCGAAAAAATCGGTGCGCGCATCCGTGTCAGCCGGAACATTGATTCCGTTAGCGTTGAGATAAGCATGAAGCAAAAGAACAGGATTGTAATCGGCCCACATCTTTTGACCAAAGTTATTGATCAGCGGCAGGCATAATTCGTCCGCTAAATTCGCCGCTTTACATTCCGCATAACTGGCTCCTGCCCCAACAATCAGATGCCGAACCATCGAAACCTTCCGAGCCCCCAACTGACTGCCTGTGTCGGACTCTTCGCATACATTGACGCGCTGCGTTCAGTCGAAATAGATCAACCCGATCCAGTCGGCCACCAACGCCGGCTTTTCCTCGCCCTCGATTTCGACGGTGACATTGGTCCGCGATTGCAGCTCTTTCGGCTTGCGCAGCTTGGCTTCGGCGAGCGTAAAGCGGCCGCGGACACGCGAGCCGGCGCGCACCGGCGAGAGGAAGCGCAGCTTGTCGAAGCCGTAATTGACGCCCATCGCGGTGCCTTCGATAACAGGCATTACCTCGTAGGACATGATGCTCATCAGCGACATCGTCAGAAAGCCATGCGCGATGGTGTTGCCGAACGCGGTTTCCTTTTTGGCGCGCTCGGGATCGACATGGATGAACTGATGGTCCTCGATCACGTCGGCGTAGACGTTTATCCTGGCCTGATCGAGCAGATGCCACGACGACACGCCGATCTCCTTACCGACCATGGCCTGATAGGCCTCAAACGAGACCGGCGGCTTCTTCCAGACTTCATTCATTGATGCGCTTTCTTTAACTGTCCGACCCGGCGGTCCGCACCTTCTGCAGCTCCGGGAAATCCTCTTCGCGGAACTCCTGTCCGCGCAACGCATCCTCGAGGTTGTTATCATGTTCGAGGCGGCGCAGCTGCACCCGGCGGATTTTGCCGGAGATCGTCTTCGGCAATTCCGTCACCAGTTCGATCCGCCGGATGCGCTTGAACGGCGCCAGCCTTGTGTGCAGGTGCTGGAAGATCGACAGCGCGGTGGCCGGCGACCGTGCCACGCCCGATACCAGCAGCACATAGGCCTTGGGGATGGCTAGACGGATCGGATCGGGGCTCGGCACCACGGCGGCTTCCGCGACCGCTTCGTGCTCCAGCAGCACGCTTTCCAGTTCGAACGGGCTGATGCGGTAATCGGAGGATTTGAACACATCGTCGGAGCGCCCGACAAAGGTGAGATAGCCGTCGTCGTCGGCAAACACCACGTCACCGCTGCGATAGATGTCGCCGTCGGCGCCGCTCACTTTGCCGTCGTCGCCCTGATAGCCCTGCATCAGGCCGGCCGGGCGATCGGCGCCCAGCACCAGCGAGACCTCGCCTTCCTTGGACACGTGACCGTCGTTGTCGGTGATCTGCACGCGATAGCCCGGGAGCGGGCGGCCCATCGAACCGACCTTGACCTTCTGGCCTGGCGAATTGCCGGCGAGCGCGGTGGTTTCGGTCTGGCCGTAACCGTCGCGGATGGTGAGGCCCCATGCGGCCTGCACCTGATCGATCACTTCAGGATTGAGCGGTTCACCGGCACCGCAGACTTCGCGCAGACTGACCTTGAAATCCGCCAGCCGCTCCTGGATGAACAGCCGCCATACCGTCGGCGGCGCGCACAGCGTGGTGACGCCGCAACGACCGACAGTCGCAAGCAACGCCTTGGCATCGAACCGCGGCTGGTTGACCACGAACACGGTGGCGCCCGCGTTCCACGGCGCGAACAAGCAACTCCAGGCATGCTTGGCCCAGCCCGGCGAGGAAATGTTCAGGTGCACGTCGCCCGGCTGCAGGCCGAGCCAGAACATCGTCGACAAACCGCCGACCGGATAGCTGCGCTGGCTGTGCCGCACCAGCTTTGGCTTTGCCGTGGTGCCCGAGGTGAAATAGAGCAGCATCGGATCGTCGGCGTTGGTCGGGCCGTCGGCCGCAAAGACCTCGGAGGCGTCAGATGCATTCTCGAAGGGCAGCCAGCCCTCATGCTGCGACGATGCGCCGACCACTATCCGAACGAGTTTATCAGCACCGAGGCTGGCGAACTTTGCGACCTGGTCCTGTGAGGCCACCACCACTTTGGCCCGGCCGCGATCAAGCCGGTCGCGCAGTTCGTCCGGCGTCAACAGCGTGGTCGCGGGGATCACGACGACGCCAAGCTTCATCGCCGCCAGCATGGTGTCCCACAGCGGCACGACATTGCCGAGCAACAGCAACAGGTGATCGCCGCGCTTCAACCCCTGCGCGCGCAGGAAATTGGCGACCTGATTGGAACGGCGCGACAGCGAAGCAAAGGAAAGCTTCGTCTGTTTGTCGCTGGCGGCATCGACGATCCACAGCGCGGTGCGATCCTTGCTCTCCGCGTTGCGGGCAAGCTCCGCATCGAACCAATCCAGCGCCCAGTTGAAGGGTACTGGATCCGGCCAGCGAAATCCCTTCACGGCCGCATCGTAGTCGGTGCGGTGCTTGAGCAGAAAAGCGCGCGCTTCCTGGAAGGTCGTCATCGGCTCCCCGTCGTTTTATTTCCCGGCCAGACTCCGAACGTGCTGGATAATTCCGGAAAAATCCACCCCGCCGTTTCCGGCGGCGTCGAACGCCTTATAGATTTCCTGGGCGTGCTTGCCCAGCGGGGTCGCGGCGCCGGCGGCCTTGGCCGCGTCCTGCGCCAGGGTCAGGTCCTTGACCATCAGGCTGGAGGCAAAACCGGGTTTGTAGCCGTTGTTCGCCGGCGACGTCGGCACCGGGCCCGGCACCGGGCAATAGGTCGTCAGCGCCCAGCACTGGCCCGACGAGGTCGAGGCGACGTCGAACAGCGCCTGATGCGACAGCCCGAGCTTTTCGGCGAGTGCAAAGCCCTCGCCGACCGCGATCATGGAAACCGCGAGAATCATGTTGTTGCAGATCTTCGCCGCCTGCCCCGCGCCGACGCCGCCGCAATGCACGATTTTCTTGCCCATGCTCTCCAGTACCGGCTTGGCGGCGGCAAACGCCTTGTCCTCGCCGCCGCACATGAAGGTCAGGGTCGCGCCCTTGGCGCCGCCGGTTCCACCGGACACCGGCGCATCGACCGACAGCATGCCGTGCTTGGCCGCCAGCGCGTGGGCCTGCTTGGCGCTTTCGACGTCGATGGTCGAGCAATCGATGATCAGCGTGCCCTGTTTCATGGCCGGGATCACTTCGCCCCACACCGACATCACGTGCTGGCCGGCGGGCAGCATGGTGATGACGACGTCGGCGCCCTTGACCGAGCCAACGGAACTTTCGCCGACCGCCGCGCCATCTGCCTTGGCCTGGTCGCGCGAGGCCGCCACCAGATCGAACGCCGTCACCTTGTGGCCGGCCTTGATCAGGTTGGCCGCCATCGGCCCGCCCATGTTGCCGAGGCCAATGAATGCGATATGTGCCATCTCGAATCCTCCGCTGGGAACGTTTCTGGTTTGATCAGCTAAATTTCAACTCGTCGGCGCCGATTTCGGCGAGATATGGCGCGAGTATTGCCTGCGTGACGTCTTCAATGCGCGGTGGCGACCATTTCGGATTGCGGTCCTTGTCGATTACGGCGGCGCGCACGCCCTCGCGGAAATCGTCGCTGGCGAACACTTCCAGCGCGGCGCGATATTCCCGCACTAGGCATTCTTCCAGCGATCGGGAGGTACGCCCCAGCCGCAGCAGTTTCAGCGTCACCACCATGCCGCGCGGCGATTTTTCGTTCAGCGTTTTCAGCGTCGCCAGCGCCAGTTCCGAGCCGTCGTTGCGGAGCGCTGCGAATATCTCTTCCATCCGGTCGTGTGCGAACCAGCTGTCGATCTTTAACTGCATTGCCGCGACAGGACCAGCGGTCTCACCGGTCGAAAAGGTCGCGATCAAGGCTTTGACCTCCGCAGCCGTGATCCCGGCGCGGACTTTTGTCAGTGCCTCGCGCAATTCAGCCAGCTTGACCGACGGCACCACGGCATCGGCAAAGCGCGCATGGATCGCGTCCGGCCCGTTCATGGTGGTGCCGGTCAATCCGAAATAGCTGCCGATTTCGCCCGGCGAATGCGCCAGCAGCCAGGTGCCGCCGACATCGGGAAAGAAGCCGAGGCTGACTTCGGGCATTGCCAGTTTCGTCTTCTCGGTGACGACGCGATGGCTGGCGTGTGCTGATAGCCCGACGCCGCCGCCCATCACGATGCCGTCCATGAACGCCACATAGGGTTTTGCAAATTTGGCAATGCGAGCATTGAGGATGTATTCCTCGCGCCACAGGATCTTGCCGAGGTCCCCCTTGACCTTGGAGCTTTCCCAGAGCGTGCGGATGTCGCCGCCGGCGCACAGGCCGCGCTCGCCCGCGCCTTCCAGCAGGATCACCGCGACCGCGGTATCGGCCTCGAATTTATCTAGCGCCTTGTCGATGTCGCGAAGCATCTCCAGCGTCACGGCATTGATCGCCTTGGGCCGGTTGAGACGTATGACGCCGCAGGCCCCCTCGCGCCGCGCGATCAGGTCGCCTTCGGTATCTGCGGCTACAGCGCTGGCCGTCATCTGATACCCTCGATCAACTTGCGCGAAACGATCAGCCGCATGATTTCGTTGGTCCCTTCCAGAATCTGGTGCACGCGCAGATCGCGTACGATTTTTTCGATGCCGTATTCGCTGAGGTAACCGTAGCCGCCATGCAGCTGCAGCGCCTGGTTGGCGACCTCGAAGCCCACGTCGGTGCCGAAGCGTTTGGCCATCGCGCACAGCATGGTCGCGTCCGCATCCTTGCGATCGAGCGCCGCGGCGGCGCGCCATACAAAGGTCCGCGCCGCTTCCAGTTCGGTCGCCATGTCGGCAAGACGGAATTGCAGCGCCTGGAATTCGTCAAGCCGTTTTCCGAACGCCTTGCGCTCCTTCATGTAAGCCAGCGACTTGTCGAGCGCGGTCTGCGCACCGCCGAGCGAGCACGCGGCGATGTTGATGCGGCCACCATCAAGGCCCGCCATCGCGATCTTGAAGCCGATGCCCTCTTCGCCCAGGCGATTTTCAACCGGCACCTGGGCATTTTCAAAAATCACCGCGCGGGTCGGTTGCGCGTTCCAGCCCATCTTGCGTTCGTTGGCGCCGAGCGAGACGCCCGGCGTGTCGGCGGGAATGACCAGCGTCGAGATGCCGCCGGGGCCATCGCTGCCGGTGCGCACCATCACGACATAGAGGTCACCGCCGCCGGCGCCGGAGATGAACTGTTTCTGGCCGTTGAGCACATAATGATCGCCGTCGCGCACGGCGCGGGTTCGAAGTGCTGCGGCATCCGAACCGGAGCCCGGCTCGGTCAGGCAGTAGCTCGCCAGATACTCCATGGTGCAGAGCTTTGGCAGCCACTTCTGGCGCTGAGTGTCGTTGCCGAAAGCATCGATCATCCACGACGCCATGTTGTGGATCGAGATGTACGCCGACACCGTCGGACAGCCCTGCGCCAGCGCCTCGAAGATCAGCGCCGCGTCGAACCGCGTCAGCGCCGAGCCGCCGACGTCGTCCTTGATGTAGATGCCGCCCATGCCGAGGGTGGCAGCTTCCCGCATCACGTCGACCGGGAAATGCTTTTCTTCGTCCCAGCGAAGCGCATGCGGCGCGATTTTTTCCGCGGCAAACTCCCGCGCCATATCGCGAACCGCAACCTGGTCCTCGTTGAGAGCGAACTGCATATCGGCGCCCGGCTGTGACGCGTCAGTTCATCGTCGGAATCGAGAACTCCGCGCCTTCCTTGACGCCGGACGGCCAGCGTGAAGTGATGGTCTTGGTCTTGGTGTAGAAGCGGATCGAATCCGGGCCGTGCTGGTTGAGATCGCCGAAGCCGGACTTCTTCCAGCCGCCAAACGTGTAGTAGGCGATCGGAACCGGAATCGGCACGTTGATGCCGACCATGCCGACATTGACCTTGGCGGCGAAATCGCGCGCGGCGTCGCCGTCGCGGGTGAAGATCGCCACGCCGTTGCCGTAGTCGTGGTCGGACGGAAGCGCGAGAGCCTCATTGTAGTCGTGGGCGCGCACCACCGAGAGTACCGGACCAAAGATCTCTTCCTTGTAGATCCGCATGTCCTTGGTGACGTTGTCGAACAGACAGCCGCCCATGTAGAAGCCGTTCTCATAGCCCTGCATCTTGAAGCCGCGGCCGTCGACCGCCAGCGTGGCGCCTTCCTTGATGCCGATCTCGACATAGTTTTTGACGCGATTGAGCGCGTCCTTGGTCACCAGCGGACCGAAA
>JBBRSX010000048.1:0-37387 GCA_038244925.1 Hyphomicrobiales bacterium
GCGGTCATACCGCGCGCGGTTTTCATTCGTCCACATCGGCGGCCCCTCCGAATCAGGCCACCTCTCTTGAATCACAAATGATTCATAAGATTCAACTTCTTCCCGGACAGACACTAAGAAAATGTCCAGCAGGTTTACGCAATACATTCTGATCGCGATGGCACTCGGCATCGTGATGGGCACGCTGGTTTTCAACTATATGCCCGACAGCCGCGTCGAGATCGCGGCGGACGTAAACCTGATCGCCATGCTGTTCCTGCGCCTGATCAAGATGATCATCGCGCCGCTGGTGTTCGCAACCCTCGTCGGCGGCATCGCGCATATGGGCTCCGGCGCCAAGCTCGGCCGCATCTTCGCCAAGACCATGGGCTGGTTCGTCAGCGCCTCCTTTGTCTCGCTGCTGCTCGGCCTCCTGATGGTCAACCTGCTGCAGCCCGGCGCCAACTTCCCGGGCACACTGCCTGACAAGGCGCAGTCGACCGGCCTGCAGGTATCGGCGTTCTCGATCGAGAAATTCCTGACCCATCTGATCCCGACCTCGATCGCAGACGCGATGGCGCAGAACGAAATCCTGCAGATCGTGGTGTTCGCGGTGTTCTTTGCCGTCGCCCTCGGCGCGATGCCGGAGCGGTCGAAGGTGATCATGGGGATCATCGACGATCTCGCCCACATCATGCTGAAGGTCACCGGCTATGTGATGCTGTTCGCGCCGGTTGCGGTGTGGGCCGCGATCATGGCCACCGTGTCGAAGAACGGCCTTGGCGTGCTGTGGAAGCTGATCGTGTTCATGGGCGGCTTCTACGTCTCGCTGATGCTGCTGTGGGGCATCCTGTTCACCGTGGGCTTCCTCGTGTTCGGATCCAGATACAGTCATCTGATGCGGTTGATCCGCGAACCGCTGATGATTGCGTTCTCGACCGCGTCGTCGGAGGCCGCCTATCCGAAGACGCTCGAAGGTCTCAACCGCTTCGGCGCCTCGTCGCGGATCTCGGCCTTCGTGCTGCCGCTGGGCTATTCGTTCAACCTCGACGGCACCATGATGTACTGCACCTTCGCGAGTATCTTTATCGCGCAGACCTACCACATCGAGATGTCGCTCGGGACCCAGCTGGCGATGCTGGCAACCCTGATGATCACTTCGAAGGGCGTCGCCGGCGTGCCGCGCGCTTCGCTGGTCGTGATTGCGTCGACGCTCAGCCAGTTCGGTATTCCCGAGGCCGGCCTCTTGATGATCATGGGTATCGATACGTTCCTCGACATGGGACGCAGCGCCACCAACGTGATCGGCAACTCGCTGGCGACCGCCGTGGTCGCGAAGTGGGAAGGCGAGCTGAAGGCCGAGCATGAACTCGGGCCCGATGACATGGTGCCGTCCGATGCCGTTGCGGGTGACGCTGTGCCGGCGCATTGAGGGGAGAGATGCATGCATCAGTCCTCGGGGAGACTCACAGGGGCAGGCGGCCTGTTGCTGGCGGCATGCCTGCTGGCGACGGCGGCGTCGGCCCAGACCACCGGCAACGAGGGGCTTAGCCCCACGCTCGCCAACATCAAGAAGACGCATGTGGTGCGGCTCGGCTTTCGCGAGAGCTCGCCGCCGTTCTCGTTCCTCGATCAATCGAACCGGCCGATCGGTTACAGCCTCGAACTCTGCGAGGCCGTCGTCGAGGAGATCGGGACCGAAGTCGACGATGCCAACCTGAAGATCGAATACGTCAAGGTCACCTCGGATGACCGTATTCCGGCGGTGACGCAGAACAAGATCGATCTCGAATGCGGCTCGACCACGGCCAATGCCGAGCGCGCAAAACTGGTGGCGTTCTCGCCGCTGATGTTCGTGGCCGGCACCAAGCTGATGGTGCCGAAGGCCTCGGCGATCGCGGTGCCGGCGGACCTGAAGGGCAAGACCGTGGTGGTGACGAAGGGCACCACCAACGAGCAGGCGATGCACAACGTCGACAAAAAATTCTCGCTCAGCCTCAACATCGCCGTGGCGCCCGATCACGAGCAATCCTACCAGATGCTGGTCGACGGCAAGGCCGACGCCTTCGCCACCGACGACATCCTGCTCTACGGCCTGATCGCGCGGCACAAGAGCCAGGACAAGTTCAAGGTGACCGGCGAGTACCTGTCTTACGATCCCTACGGCATCATGTACCGCAAAGGTGAGCCGCAACTGACGGCGGTGATCGAGCGCACCTTCCGCAAGCTCGGCTCCAACCGCGACCTGATCCCGCTCTACAACAAATGGTTCGTGTCGCGGCTGCCGACCGGCGAAAAGCTCGGCGTGTCGATCTCGCCGCAGCTCGAGGAAGCCTTCAAGGTGCTCGACGACACGCAAGGGACGAGTAACTAGGAAAATCATGCGAAAGCGAATGCTCCCGGGGTGCGCGCCTGGCTATCGTTTTTGTCCTTTTGCCGAGGGATCGAAGACCTTGTCCAGCGCGGTGTCATAGGCGGCCTGGACCAGTTCGGGGTGTGATCGGCTCAGCGCCTCCATCATCACGCCGGAGTTGATTTCGAGGATCTTCCAGCGGCCTTCAGTCCGGACGATATCGATCGAGCCGAAACGCAATTCGATCGGCTTCGCGGCTTGCAGCGCGATCTCGATGCAGGCCGCGGCCCGCGCTTCACCCTGTTCCAGAACGACGGCCTGCGCTCCCGCGCCGAGATTGTGACGCCAGTTCAGCGCGCGACGCTGTCCCGCTGCCGGTACCTCGTTGAGCAAGGTTTTGCTGATATCTCCGGCCAGCCCCGACAGCACCGTCGATAGTTGCTCGGCCGGGATCGTGGCGATCGCCAGTTCGAGCACGGTGCGCTTGCCGTCGCCGACGACCGACGGACGGGTCTTGCTGAGAACGACGATCGGCCGGTCGTCGATCAGGATGACCCGGACCTCGTCTTCGATTTCCAGGTAAGGCGAAATCGCGAGACTTTTTTCGGACGAGAAAATCTCGTTCGTCGCCACTTCAAGTTCCGGTTCGGTCCTGACCTTGAACACGGAATTTCCGCCGGTGCCTTCGTTGGGCTTGACGACAATGCCTTGCGGATGTCTCTCCAGCAGATCCAGCATCGCCGTCCACGCGCCTGACGGCGTGATGTACTTGTACATTTTCGGGCTCAGGAACGCGGTGTGTGGAACGAAGGGGATGCCGCAAATTTCGAGAACGTCCGCCGTCGCCGCCTTGTCGTTGGCGATCCGATGCGCGACCGCGCTGTTCAAGCCGAGATCGTATCCGAAGGCGAACCGCCGCTGCGACCCGCGCTTCATCGCGATCAGCCAGCCGTCGGCTTTGAGTTCGACCTCGATGCCGTGACTGGCGCAGTATTTCTTCACGGCAGTTACGAAAGCGCGTTCGCCGTTGCTCATGCCTTAAAATCTCTTGGTTTCCGCCGCGGTAATTTACTGCCAGATCGACGGCCATTTCAGCAAGTTAATTACGCGATATGGGTAGCGTTAACGAACCCCGATTGAACCATTCCAGAAAATAAACCGAATGCAATTCCGAGTCCTCAATTGTGCGTCAGGTCATATTGACTATCTCCCTCTTTGGCGCAAATGAAGCGTCAAATCGCCGATGATTTCGGGGGTTTTTTCGTACTTTCGGGGCCCGAAAAACCGAAACGTTCTACATTCAGACGTCAGGAAAAACGAAAACACATGAGCGCGTTCTATCGAGAGAAAGTTCTTTCTGTCCGGCATTGGACCGATACACTTTTCAGCTTCACCGCCACCCGCGATTCCGGCTTCCGTTTCCAGAACGGCCAGTTTGCGATGATCGGCCTCGAGGTCGAGGGCCGTCCGCTGCTGCGTGCCTACAGCATGGCGAGCGCCAATCACGAGGAAGAACTCGAATTCTTCTCGATCAAGGTCGCGGACGGGCCGTTGACCTCGAAGCTGCAGAAGATCCGGGAAGGCGACGAAATTCTGGTCGGCCGCAAGGCGACCGGCACGCTGATCACCGACAACCTGATTGCGGGCAAGCGGCTGCTGCTGCTGTCGACCGGGACGGGCCTCGCGCCATTCGCCAGCCTGATCAAGGATCCCGACGTCTATGAGCGTTACGAGACCATCGTGCTGGTTCACGGCTGCCGCCAGGTCTCCGAGCTCGCCTATGGCGAAGAGCTGGTCGCCAAACTGCGCGACGACGAACTGTTCGGGCCGCTGTTGTCGGAGAAGCTGTTGTACTACCCGACCGTGACGCGCGAACCGTTCCGCAACCGTGGCCGCATCACCGACCTGATCACCTCGGAACAGTTGTTCAACGACATCCACCAGCCGCCGCTCGATATCGCGACCGACCGCATCATGATGTGCGGCAGCCCGGGCATGCTGGATGAACTGCGCGTGATGTTCGAAGGCCGCGGCTTCCTCGAAGGTAGCCACAGCACACCCGGTCATTTCGTGATCGAAAAGGCGTTCGTGGAGCGCTGAAATTGTTTTCGTCATTCCGGGATGGTCCGAAGGACCAGACCTCAGGGTGCAATTGCACCCCTGAGGTTCGATGCTTCGCGTCGCCCCGGAATGACATCGGCCAGTAGCCCACCCCACTCTCCCGCTGCTATAACCGCCGCCGAACGCCGCGCGGTCTTGTCGACGCGGCGACATCGGGGAGCGGGTGAGCTGTGTCGGTACGCGATGAGATCGGACGAACGAAAACCGCCTTTGTGTTTGCCGGCGGCGGCAGTTTCGGCGCCATCCAGGTCGGCATGCTGCATTCTCTCGCTGCCCACGGCATCACCGCAGACATGGTCGTCGGCTCCAGCGTCGGGGCCCTGAACGGCGCCTTCTATGCCGGCGATCCGACGCTTGAGGGCGTGGAAAAACTGGCCACCGTCTGGCGCGGGCTGACGCGGCAGGATGTGTTTCCGGTGAGCTGGCGGACGGTGCTGAGCTTTCTTTGGCGCCGCGATTTCCTGATTTCCCACGAGGGCATCCGCAAGCTGATCGACGATCACATTCCCTTTCGCAATCTGCAGGACGCCAAACTGCCGGTGCATATCGTCACCACCGACATCGTCACCGGCGACAGCGTGGTGTTGTCGGAAGGCTCGACCGCCGAGGCGATCGTCGCCTCGACGGCCATTCCCGGCGCGTTCGCGCCGATCCGTTACCGCGATCACTATCTCGCCGACGGCGCGATCTCCAGCAACACGCCGATCCAGGTCGCGGTGAACAAGGGCGCGAGGCGCCTGATCATTCTGCCGACCGGACACGCCTGTGCGACGCAGACGCCACCGGTCGGCGCGGTCGCGAATGCGTTGCATGCGCTGACGCTGCTGATCGCGCGGCAACTGGTCAGTGAACTGGAAGGCCTCGGACCCGAAATCGAGTATTTCGTGGTGCCACCACTGTGCCCGCTGGTGGGCTCGCCGTATGATTTCTCGCGCACGGCCGATCACATCGATCGCGCCATCGCGGCCACCGACGCCTGGCTGGCCCAGCACGGCCTCCAGCAGGGCCGGATTCCCCACGAGATGCGGCTGCATCATCACTGAGCGGCGTGTGGGCGCAGTTACGCTGCAGTGCAAAAGCGCTCCGGATCGCGGCACTCGCGGCGTGATTTTTTGCGTTCCACCGTCACATCCGTGATGGCCGGGCCGTATATCGTATGGTGCTTGTTCCGCTGGTTGGACTAAGCTGCGGGCCGACAGGCAATAATCCGGCTGAGGGATTTTATGGAAACGCTGCTGCTTCCGTTCTCGCCACGCTTCATCGTGCTGACGATCTGCGCCGTCGTCACGGCCTTGCTGCTCGGTGTCGGGTTCTTCGACCATAACCCGAAGATATGGGGAGTGGTGCTGATCCCGATCGTGATCTTCAGCGCGCTGACGTTGCTCGGTCTTCGCGACCTGATGCAGAAGAGCCACGCGGTTTTGCGCAATTATCCGATCTCGGCGCATATTCGTTTTCTGCTCGAGGAAATCCGGCCCGAGATGCGGCAGTATTTCTTCGAGAGCGAAAAGGACGGCATGCCGTTCAGTCGCGACACCCGCGCCGTGATCTATCAACGCGCCAAGATGGTGCTCGACAAGCGGCCGTTCGGCACCCAGGAAGACGTCTATCGCGAGGGCTACGAATGGATGAACCATTCGGTGGCGCCGAAGGCGCATGCCCAGGAGAAATTCCGCATCACCATCGGCGGCCCCGATTGCACCAAGCCGTATTCGGCGTCGGTGTTCAACATCTCGGCAATGAGTTTCGGCGCGCTTAGTCCGAATGCGGTGCGCGCGCTGAACGCCGGCGCCAAAAAGGGCGGCTTCGCGCACGACACCGGCGAAGGCGGCGTCAGCCCGTATCATCGCGAGAACGGCGGCGACATCATCTGGGAGGTCGGCTCCGGCTATTTCGGCTGCCGCAACCTCGACGGCAGCTTCAATCCCGAGGAGTTCGCGCGGATCGCGACCGACGACCAGATCAAGATGGTCGAACTCAAGATCAGCCAGGGCGCCAAGCCCGGCCATGGCGGCGTGCTGCCGGCAGCCAAGGTCTCGGAGGAAATTTCCAGAATCCGGGGCGTGGCCATGGGCGAGGACTGCATCTCGCCGGCGTTTCACCGGGCGTTTTCGACGCCGCTGCAGATGATGGCCTTTATCGGCGAGATGCGAAGGCTGTCGGGTGGCAAGCCCGCCGGGTTCAAGCTGTGCATCGGCCATCCCTGGGAGTTTTTGGCGATCTGCAAGGCGATGCTGCAAACCGGGATCTATCCCGATTTCATCGTCGTCGACGGCAACGAGGGCGGCACCGGCGCGGCGCCGCTGGAATTCATGGACCATCTGGGCATGCCGATGCGCGAGGGCGTCAATTTCGTCCACAACGCGCTGATCGGCATCAATGCGCGCGACCGCATCAAGATCGGCGCCTCCGGCAAGATCGCGACCGCGTTCGACATGGCGCGCGCGATGGCGATCGGTGCCGACTGGTGCAACTCGGCGCGCGGCTTCATGTTCGCGCTGGGCTGCATCCAGTCGCTGAGCTGCCATACCGATCGCTGCCCAACGGGTGTGACGACGCAGGACCCCTCGCGCAACCGCGCGCTGGTGGTGCCGCACAAGATCGATCGGGTTCACAACTATCACCACGCGACGCTGCATGCGCTGACCGAATTGCTCGCCGCCGCGGGCCTCGAACATCCCAAGGATATCCGCCCGATTCATTTCTCGCAGCGCAGCTCGACCACCGAGGTGCTGTCGTTCGCGAAACTTTATCCTTCGCTGCGTCCGGGCGAGTTGATCGACGGCACCGCCGATCCGCGCTTCCGCGAAGCCTGGGCGATGGCGCGGGCGGATTCGTTCCAGCCGGCGGGGTGAGGTCATTTCGTCGGGGTTCCCGGCGTCATTGCAAGTCCGTAGCCCGGATGAGCGCAGCGGGAACCGTCTAACACCGCCCCGGAGAGCAGCGTCCTGGCTCAGAATTCGCCGTGGAAGCGGCCGGAGAAGACGTGGACCGGGCCGCGGTCGGCGTTGTAGGCGGGGTTTGTGATCAACTGATAGTCGGCGGTCAGCGTCAGCTGCTTGTTGAGCGCAAATGCGTAATAACTTTCCAGCACCCGCTCGCGGCGATAGTTGAGCGCGCCGTCGCCGATCAGCGGACCGAGGCCGCCGGCCGCGAGAAAGTCGCGATGGTCCCGTGACAGTCCGTTGAACGCACCGCCGATGCCGATCACGTCGTCGGGACGGCCCCATTTGGTCCCCTTGATCGAGGTGCCCAGCGCGAGCGAGGAGTCGATATCGGTGAACGCCATGATCTCGTTCTTGCCGTCGTTCCAGCTCCAGCGGCCGAACAATCCGATGTCGTCGGTCACGGCCTGTTCGAGGTTGACGACGTAGCCGTATTTAATCCGGCCCGCGCGGTTCTGCGAAATATCGAGATTGAGCGC
The DNA here is from genome assembly GCA_038244925.1 of Hyphomicrobiales bacterium. Taxonomy (GTDB): domain Bacteria; phylum Pseudomonadota; class Alphaproteobacteria; order Rhizobiales; family Xanthobacteraceae; genus Bradyrhizobium. The sequence continues at coordinate 7,878 of JBBRSX010000048.1, forward strand.
GGGGTTGTTCAGCGTGTCGCGATAGCTTCCGGCATTGGCGCTGTTGATCCAGGCGATGGTGCGCAGTTTCCCCGGTTGAGAGAACAGCCGATAGCGCGTTTCCAGCTCCACGATGTATTCGCCGCGCTGGGGAACCTTGGTATCGAAACTGTTCGAATTCGATACCGCGTCCATCAGGAAATAGCCCGTGCGCAAGGCCCATTGCTTCTGGTTGAGTTCGGCGGCGACGCCGTAGCCCAGCCCGAGCTTGTCGGCGGCGTAGTCGAACGCCCCCGACGACCACAGCGACCAGTTCATGAAATCCTTGCGCGGATCGCGCGCATAGGCGTTGCCGTCGAACAGGTCGGTCACCGAAAATTTTCCGGCCTGAACCGTCAGCCGTGAAACATCGACCTTGCCAGCAAGCTGGGAAGGCCCGCTTGCCAGTTCTTCCTGTTCGCCGCCAAAGCCGAAGGTCTGGCGCAGGAACAGCCGCGACGTGTTGTAATGCGGGTAGGGGAAGTTGGACTTCTGCGCTTCGCCGTTCGGAAAGCCGGCGGCGCCAACCGTGTCGTTCAGTCCAAATCCCTGCAGCAGCTCCGGATTGTAATAGACTTCGCCACCTTGCCAGAGTCGGGCGTTGAGATAGAGGCTGTTGCTCCAGGTCTGCTGCGCCTGCGATGCCGGTGTCAGGCTGTTTGGGCCGCTATAGGGCGCGCGGAACGACGGATAGCCCTGTCCGACAAACGTGGTCTGGCCGTGGATTTCCCAGCGGCCGGATTCGGTCTCGGTCAGCTCGGTCTTCGGCGACCAGTTGGGCGAACCCGGCCAGTCGACCTTGCGGTTGAGCCCGATCCTGATCTGCTGAAAGTCGAGGCTCGAATTATATTGCGTGCCGGATGGAAAGCGGACGTCAGATCTTCCGAACTGGCTGTAGAGATATTCGAGCTTGACGCTCCAATGCGGTGCGAAGGCGTATTCCACGCCGGCGCCGGCTGCCCAGCCAAGGCGAACATTGATATGCTTTTCTTCGTCGCCGATGGGTGGGGTATTGAGAAAGCGTTCGCCGGCCCATGCCAGGCCGCCGGTCGCGTAGGCAAGCCACGGTCCGCTGGCGTAACCGATGCGGCCTCGCGCGGTACCGGTATAGTCCCATTGCTCGGAAATGTCGGAGCGCGCGGTAGCGAGCGAGGAGGCCGCAAAATTCGAGAGCAGATAACTCGGGAATGTCATGTCGGCTTCGACGCCGAGCAACAGGCCGGATGGCAGCCGCACATTGTAGCCGGCCTGCACGCCGCCGATGATGCCGCGGAAGCGGTTATCGGTCGCGGTGATCTCGGGATCTGTCAACACGGCGTGCGACTTGCCGCCGCCGTAGCCGGTATGCGCGCCGATATAAAATCCGGTCCAGTCGTAGACGGCTTTATAGGCGGGGGCCTTCAACGTCAGGTCGGCCGCGGCCGCGGGTCCGCCCAGCGTGAGCGAGCCGAACGCCACACCGGCCAGGACATGCTGCAGTGATCGGCGGTCGCGGGTCATCGTGCGCCCATCTCGCGAATGCTGCGGCGGTCTCGTCCCATCACTGCGGATTTGTCCGCCTGCCGCCATCCAGGAAATGTAGTCATCAACCTCGCCGCCCCCGGTCGCACTTTTTGCGATTCGCCCGGTCCAAGCCAGATCGGGGAGACGCATCATCTATTCCCAATCTTTATTGCAAGTAATTCGCAATAGCAACAAGACCAAATGGCGCACCAGTTGGATGGCAGCGGCTGGTGACAGTTTTGCAACGTGACGGGGGCCGCCCGGAGATGGGCGGAGCCGCTCGCCCGGGGTGGAGCTTCCCACCCGGGGTGGAGGCGTCCACCTGGGGCTTTCGGCCGGCCAAAAAAGTTGACCCGCCCGGGGGGACAACCGGGCGGGTCGGGTGCGACACGGGGTGGATGAGGCGCCCGTGTCGGACGCAGGATCCACGTGAGAAGCGTTTTGGTAATTCAGCCTGGTTTGCTTGAAGAAACGCTTCTCAAACAGAAACCAAATTCAGTCGATCAATTCAGTAACCGCAGGTACGGACGCGGCCCATGTAGTTGCCGTAGGCGTCGAACTGGCGAACCCAGCCGCAGCGGCGATAGCCGTCGTAGTAACCGTCGTTGCTGGCGGCGATGGCGGTGCCGACGATGGCGGCGCCCACGAGGCCGGCTCCAATGCCCCAGCCCAGCTTGTTATACTGCTTGGCCTGCGCCTGGGTGGTGGTGGAAGCGATCGTGCCGGTAACGGCAAGGGTGGCCAGAGCGAGAGCGGCAATCTTGGTCTTGATCGACATTGGAAACTCCATCCGGTTTTAAGCGGCCATTGTGGTCCGCATGCCAGTTGGACGGAGGCTGTTCGATTCCGGTTCGAATCCCGCGACTGGGGTTCGGGGTGTCGATTATTTCGTAATTAAGACAGTTACTTGGGGGATTCATTCGGGCCGGCGGCCAGCCTCATCACGTCGAAGTTATCGACGTCATCAAGCAATTCGCAGAACGCGCGCGCGCCGTGATCCAAGAGCTTCTCGCCCTTCTCCGCGGAGCCCTTGGTGGCGTCGCCGGCAGCGCCGCTCGGGTGCAGGTCCTGGACCTGCCAGGCGAACGGCGCCGGGCGTTGTGTCGAGAGCCAGCGAAATTCTTTTTCGATCGCGATGCTGGCGGGGCGGAAATCGGCGATGGCTTGCGTGCGCACGGTTTGCGGATAGCGCGCCAGCATGATCGAGGTTTCCACCGCGCCGCCGTGAATGCCGTGGCGCAGTTCTTCCGCCGAGAACAATCCATCCGGCACGCCGAAACGAAACCAGCTCGTGGTCACCGCGAGAAGCCCGTATCGCGCGCGCAAATCCTGCGCCACCAGCATCATCGCGGCACTGTTGCCGCCATGGCTCGTCACCATCACCAGCTTGCGGATGCCGGCGCGGGCGACGCTTTCGCCAAGCGCCATCCACTCTCGCAGCGCCACCTCGGTCGGCAGCGTCCGCGTGCCCGGATAATCGGTATGCTCGGTGGAAATGCCGACCGGCTGGATCGGCAGGAACGTGGCGGGGATCTTCCGGGGCAGCAGCTCGCGCACCCGCGCCAGATAGGCCTCGCCGATCAGGACGTCGGTTTCCAGCGGCAGATGCGGGCCGTGCTGCTCGGTCGCCGCCAGCGGCAGCACCGCGATCCAGCGCGCGGCTTCGGCCGGGTCGATATCCGGCCAGTGAATGTCGGTCCAGTCGCGGGGCGGAACGAGGGAGGCCATCAAGCGAAGCGTTTCTTTGGATGAATTTGCGGGTTAGTTTGTTAGACATTCCGGGGACGTTATCCGCGCCTTGGATACCCCCTCAGGGGACGTGATCCACGTCCGCGACATCCTATCATGGGCCAGAACGATCGACGGAGTCCAACCATGAACCCGGCCTTTTTGCCGCGAGCGTTAACCGCAGGTCTTTTGGCGCTGACGGCGGCGCTGGTGCCGGCGCGTGCCGAAACCCTCGACAAGGTTTCGTTCGGAACCAACTGGGTCGCGGAGGCCGAGCATGGCGGCTTTTTCCAGGCGGTCGCCGACGGCACCTACCAGAAATACGGGCTTGAAGTCACGATCGTGCCTGGAGGTCCCAACACCAACAACCGCATGCTGCTGACCGCCGGCAAGCTCGACTTCTTCATGAGCGCCAACACCCTGCAATCCTTCGACGCGGTCACCAACAAGGTGCCGCTGGTGACGGTCGCCGCCATGTTCCAGAAAGATCCGCTGGTGCTGCTGACCCACCCGGAAGTCAAGATCAGCAAGCTCGAGGACCTGAAGCCGCTGACGCTGCTGGTGTCGAAGGAGGGGCTCGCGAGTTACTTTCAGTGGCTGAAGTCCGAATATGGTTTCAGCGAGAGCCGGGTAAAACCCTACACCTTCAACCCGCAACCGTTCATCGTGAACAAGCAGAGCGCGATGCAGGGCTATGTCACCTCAGAGCCCTACGCGGTGCAAAAGGCTGCGGGCTTCAAGCCCAACGTTGTCCTGATGGCCGATTACGGTTTCAGCGCCTATTCGACCTTGATCGAGACCCGCACCGATGTCGTCGACAAGAAGCCCGACCTGGTGCAGCGCTTCGTCGATGCGTCCGTGATCGGCTGGTACAATTATCTCTACGGCGACAACAAGCCGGCGAACGCGATGATCAAGAAGATGAATCCGGAAATGACCGATGAATTGCTGGCCTATTCGCTCGCCAAGATGAAGGAATACGGCATCGTCGATTCCGGCGACACCCTGAAGGACGGCATCGGCGCCATCAGCGATGCGCGGATGGCGAGCTTTTTCGACAAGATGGTGCGGGCCGGCGTGGTCAAGCGCGATATCGATTACCGCAAGGCCTACACCCTTCGTTTTGCCAACAAGGGTGTCGGTCTCAATCTGCGGCCGAAGAACTGAAGCGATGGCGGAGCCCGCGTTGTCCGAAATTGAGATTGGCGCGACGGGCCTCGCCGTGCGGCTTCGCGGCGCGACCAAGGTCTACGACAACGGCGTCGCCGCGCTCGGACCGTTCGATCTCGATGTCATCAGCGGCGAATTCGTTTCCCTGCTCGGGCCTTCCGGTTGCGGGAAATCGACGGCGCTGCGGCTGATCGCGGGGCTCACCACGCCGAGTTCGGGCGAGGTCAGCGTTTCCCACAGCTCATCCAAAACGAGTGGGCAACGTTCCATCGGTTTTGTGTTCCAGGAGCCGACGCTGATGCCGTGGGCGAGCGTGCGGGACAACGTTTGCCTCCCGCTGAAGCTCTCGCATGTGCCGGAGAAGGAAGCGGATGCGCGTATCGCCGAGGTGCTGGCGCAGGTCGGGCTTGCCGACTTCGCCGATGCGTTTCCACGCGAACTGTCCGGCGGCATGAAGATGCGGGTCTCGCTGGCGCGGGCGCTGGTCACCGATCCGGATATTCTGCTGATGGACGAGCCGTTCGCGGCGCTCGACGAGATCACGCGCTTTCGGCTCAACAATGATCTGCTGATGCTGTGGCGCAACCTGCACAAGACCGTCATCTTCGTCACCCATTCGGTATTCGAGTCGGTGTACCTGTCGCAGCGCGTGGTGGTCATGACGTCGCGGCCGGGGCGCATCAGTAGCGAATTCCGCATCGATACGTCGGAGCCCCGGGTGGAGGATTTCCGGATGTCGGCCGGTTACGCCGCCTATTGCCGCGACGTCTCCAAGGCGCTGACGCCGTCTTATCCAGGGCTGTCAGGCGTATGAGTTCATTCCAGAACATCGGCCGTATCGCGCTTCCTCTCGTTACGCTCGCGGCGGGCCTGGTGGCGTGGGAGGCGGTGGTCCGCATCAACGACATTCAGCCTTATGTGCTGCCGGGGCCGCTGCTGGTGTTTCAGACGCTGATCGGCGACTGGGCGGTGCTGTCGGAATCGCTCGGCGTCACCCTTCTGACGACGCTGGAAGGTTTCATCGCGGCCGCCGTCGGCGGCGTCGCGCTGGCGCTGTTGTTCAACCAGTCGAAATGGCTGGAAAATTCGCTGTTCCCCTATGCGGTGATCCTGCAGGTCACGCCCGTGATCGCGATCGCGCCTCTGTTGCTGATCTATCTCCAGCAAACCACCGCCGTCATCGTCTGCGCCTGGATCGTCGCCTTCTTTCCGGTGCTGTCGAACACCACGCTCGGGTTGAATTCGGTTGACCGCAATCTCGCCGGATTGTTTCAGCTTTATGGCGCCTCGAAACTGCAGACGCTGCGATACCTGAAACTGCCGGCCGCGCTGCCCTTCATATTGGGGGGCCTGCGGATCGCGGGTGGCCTGTCGCTGATCGGCGCCGTGGTGGCTGAAATTGCGGCGGGCTCCGCGGGAGCGGGCTCTGGCCTCGCCTTCCGTATCGCGGAGTCCGGCTACCGTCTCAACATTCCCCGAATGTTCGCAGCACTTTTGCTACTGTCCGCCGCCGGGATTGTCATCTATGCCCTGCTGGCGCTAATTTCGCATCTGGTACTAAGGCGCTGGCATGAAAGCGCGCTCGGAAAGGAAAACTGATGGCTGCCGCGACTATTTCGTCCGAGAAGGTCGATCTGCTGATCTATGGGCCGGTCAGGCCGATCCTCGAAAACGGCTTTTCGGACCAGTTCGTCCTGCATATGGCGGAAAGCCGCGCGGATCTCGAACGGCTGACGCCGGAGGTGCTGGCGAAGGTTCGCGGCGTCGCGGTGACCTATCATACGGTGCACGCCGACGGCAAAGCGCTGGCGCATTTTCCGAAGCTGGAAATGGTCGCAAGTTTCGGCGTCGGCTACGATCACGTCGATTGCGCCTATGCACGCGAACACAATGTGGTGGTCACCAATACGCCTGACGTGCTGACCGAGGAGGTCGCCGACGTCGCGATGGGGCTGTTGATCGCGACCTTGCGCGAGTTCGTCAAGGCCGACCGCTATCTGCGCTCCGGCCTGTGGCAGACGCAGAATTATCCGCTCAGCGTCGGTTCGCTGCGCGATCGCAAGATCGGCATCGTCGGCATGGGCCGCATCGGCCAGGCGATCGGACGCCGGCTCGAGGCCTCGCTCGTTCCGGTCTCCTATCACTCGCGCAAGCCGTCGTCGGCGGTGTCCTACAAGCATTATCCCGACCTGATGGAGATGGCGAAGGCGGTCGATACGCTGATCGTGATCGTGCCCGGGGGTGCCGCGACCGCCAAGATGATCAATGCCGACGTGCTGAAGGCGCTCGGGCCCCGCGGCGTGCTGATCAACGTGGCGCGCGGTTCGGTCGTGGACGAGGAGGCGCTGGTCGCGGCGCTGAAGTCCGGCACCATTCTGGCGGCCGGGCTCGACGTGTTCGCCAAGGAGCCGAGCGTGCCCGACGAATTGAAGTCGATGCAGAATGTCGTGCTGCTGCCACATATCGGCTCGGCTTCGGTGGTAACGCGTAACGCCATGGATCAGCTCGTGGTCGACAATCTGAAGAACTGGTTTGCCGGCACGGCGCCGCTGACGCCGGTTCCGGAAACCCCGGTGAAGGGGCGCTGATGGCTGCTCGCCGCCCGGTCGTCACGGTAGCTGCGCTACTGGCGGGTGCGGCGCTGCTGGCGTTGGCGTCGCCGCTATTGGCGCAGGACGCCACGACCCTGAAGAAAGACATGGTGGGGCAGTGGGAGCTTGCGACCACCGATCGCAGCAAGACCTGCGTCGTGACGCTGAAGGGCGATGCGACGCCGCAGGGCCTCAAGCTCGAACTCGAACCCGGCTGCGCGGCGGCGCTGCCGTTTTCCAAGGCGATCACCGCCTGGAATATCAAGGGGCTCGATATCGTGCGGCTGCAGGATGCCACCGGCGAAGCCGTGATCGATTTCACCGAGGTCGAGAGCGGCATCTTCGAGGGGCTGCGGACCAATGAGGGCGTCTACATCCTGCAAAACCTCGCCGCCGCGCGTTCGCTCGCCAAGTCGATGGACCAGATGATCGGCGACTGGTCGATGGTGCGCGGCAACGGCCAGGCGGTCTGCGGCCTGACATTGACCAACACCGAGGCCACGCAGGATAATTTCCAGGTATTTTTGAAGCCGAAATGCGATCCCGCGGTCGCGGCCTTTGCGCCGACGCAATGGCGGCTCGATCACGGCCAGATGGTGCTGATGTCGTCCCGGGGCGAGACCTGGCAGTTCGAGGCCGACGACAACGCGCAATGGCGGCGGGTGCCCGACAGTGCCGACCCCCTGATCATGATCCGCGGGCAGTAAGGTTTTGGGGCCGGCCGGCGGGCCAGCCCGGTAAATTTTTCGTCGGTGCCTGTCGATTTCCGGCGGTTCCGTTCGTCGATCCCAATAGCGAGACAGTTTTGCGGCGGTCGTCGCCGCAACTCGCCTCAACGGGAGTTTTTCGATGCGCTTCATGTATGTCGTTACCTCTTCGCAGCCGATGCGTGGCCCGACGCCGGCTTTGATGGAAGCCATGCACAGACTGTCCGAGCGCGAGATCAAGGCCGGCCGCATGCTGGACAGCGGCGGGCTGATGCCGGTCTCGATGGGCGCCCAGGTCAAGATCACCGACGGCAAGCTCAACGTGGTCGACGGGCCGTACGTCGAGACCAAGGAGATGATCGGCGGCTACGCCATCTTCGAACTGCGCAACAAGGAAGAGGCGCTGGCCGCGGCGCGCGAGTTCATGCAGTTGCACCTCGACCACATGCCGGATTGGGAAGGCACCTGCGAGGTCCGCATGATGGCCTCGCCGGAGTCGGAAATCGCCTGCCAGGTCGATGTCAAGTCCGCCTTAGATGCAAAGCTCGCCTCTTGAGCGGCCAGCGCCATCGGCGGCGATGACGGAAGCCGACTTCAACGGCACCATTCTCGCGGTCTGGCGCATCGAACAGCCGCGGCTGATCACGAGTCTGGCCCGGATGCTGCGCGACGTGCCGCTGGCCGAGGACCTGACCCAGGAAGCGCTGCTGGCGGCGCTTGAACATTGGCCCAGGTCAGGCGTGCCGGACAACTCCGGCGCCTGGCTGATGGCGATTGCCAAACGCCGGGCGCTGGATCAGCTGCGCCGCCGCCAGATGCTCGCGCGCAAGCACGAGATGCTGGTGCGCGACCTCGAGCAGGAGCAGCAGGCGATGCCCGATCCGGACGCGGCACTCGACGACGAGTTCGGCGACGAGCTGCTGCGGCTGATCTTCACCGCCTGCCATCCCAAACTGTCGCGCGAGGCCCGCGCGGCGCTGGCGCTGAAGATGATCTGCGGCCTGACCACGGAAGAGATCGCGCGCGCCTTCCTGCTGCCGGAGGCGACCATCGCCCAGCGCATCGTGCGGGCGAAGCGGACGCTGTCGGAATCCGGCCTCGCCTACGAGACCCCGTCCGGCGAAGCGCTGTCGGAGCGGCTCGGCTCGGTGCTTGAGGTGGTCTACCTCATCTTCAACGAAGGTTATACGGCTTCGCGCGGTGACGAGTGGCTGCGGCCGCAGCTCTGCCACGACGCGCTGCGGATGGGCCGCGTGCTGACCTCGATCGCGCCACGCGAGCCGGAAGCGCATGGCCTGCTGGCGCTGATGGAGCTGAATGTGTCGCGTATATCAGCGCGCACCGATGCGGCGGGCGATCCGATCCTGCTGATGGACCAGAACCGCGCGCTGTGGGACCAGCTCCAGATCCGCCGCGGGCTGCTGGCGCTGGCGCGCGCACGCGAACTCGGTGGCGCGGATGGCTTCTACGCGCTGCAGGCGGCGATCGTCGCCTGTCACGCCAGCGCCGGCACACCTGATGAGACCGACTGGCGGCGTATCGTGGAGCTCTATGGAGAGTTGGCCGATCTGGTGCGTTCGCCGGTCATCGAACTCAACCGCGCCGTGGCGATCGGCATGGCGGAGGGGCCCGCCGCCGCATTGTCGTTGGTGGAAGCGCTCGCGCACGAGCCGGCGCTGAAGAGCTATCATCTGCTCGAAGGCGTGCGCGGCGATCTGCTCTGCAAGCTTGGCCGCTACGTTGAAGCCTGCGCGGCGTTCGAAGCCGCCGCCGATCTCGCGGGCAACAGCCGCGAGCGGGACTTATTGAGACGGCGCGCGGCTGATGCGATCAGCCGCGCGCCGAATCCGGCCTGAATTCAGATGAACCGGAACTGGGACCGCTCGCGCTTGGCGAGTTTGGCAATCGCCCGGCCCACGATGATGTTCTTGAAGTGGTCGGTTTGCTGGTGCTCGGCGAACGCTGTTTCGCCTGTGAACACTTCGTAGAAGAAGAACTCGCGCGGCCTGGCGATGTTCTGGTGGATATGGAATTCCTTCACGCCGGGCTCGCGCTGCGCCTGTGGCAGGAAATCCTGCAGCAAGGCCGCGACCGCGCCTTCTTCGCCGGAATTGACTTCCCAGAACGCGGTGACGACCAGGTTCTGGTTCGGGCTATTAGTGGCTGCCATAATGTTCTCCCTGCAAAATCGCGTCGATCGGTTTCGATCGGCCGCTGGAGATACCATGACTTTGTTTCCGACATGAATGCTTCGGCATCGGTCGAACTGTTCCATCCGATCCAGCGACACCCGGCCGTCGTTTGTGGAATCCGAAAGCGGCCTTCAGCTTCCGCGATAGGTCGTATAGCTCCAGGGCGTCGCCAGCAACGGGACGTGATAATGCGAGGTCGCGTCGGCCATGCCGAACTGGATGACTGCCTTGTCGAGGAACGGCGGGTTCGGGAGCACCGTGCCGAGCTTGGTAAAATACTCGGCGAGATAAAACACCAGTTGATACTGGCCGACCTTCATCGTTTCCGGTGTCAGCAGCGGCTCGGCGTTGCGGCCATCGACATTGGTATGAACGGTCCGGATCAACTTGTAAGCCTCGCCTTCAAGCACGGCGAAATCGATCCGGACGCCTTCGGCGGGCTTGCCGCTTGCGGTATCCAGCATGTGCGTCGTCAATCCCGGCGTGCCAGCGGCGAAGAGCGCCCTCGGCACCACGATCGCGGATGCCAGCAACGTGGAACTCGCGGCGAGCAGGTTTCTTCGGCTGATGATCGACATGATTTTTCCTTTCACGATCTGGCTGGTTGAATTCATGCGGCGTTGAGCAAGCGGACGGGCAGCAATCGCGTAGCCTGCGACCTGATGCACATTCGAGATCCACATCGCAAACAGGCCGATGGCGCTTCCTGCGAGTGTCCGGACATCTTGGAATCCCTGCCAACCACGAGTGCTGGAGATTTTCGAGGCAAATTCCGGGCCAGACAGATGGGCAGGCGCAGTCGTGCGGCGATCCGGGGATATCCACCCTATATCAGCCGCATCCCCTTCAAACTCGAATGCCCATGCTTGCCGACGATGATGTGGTCGTGCACGGAAATGCCGAGCGGGGTGGCGATGTCGACGATCGCCTTGGTCATCTGGATGTCGGCCTGCGACGGCGTCGGATCGCCGCTGGGGTGGTTGTGCACCAGGATCAAGGCGGTCGCGGATAATTCCAGCGCGCGCTTGATCACCTCGCGCGGATAGACCGGGGTGTGATCGACGGTGCCGGTCTGCTGCACTTCGTCGGCGATCAGGTGATTGCGCTTGTCGAGGAACAGCAGGCGAAACTGCTCCTTGTCGGCGAAGGCCATGCCACTGCGGCAATAGTCGATGACGTCGTTCCAGGACGACAGCGCGACGCTTCGTTTGATCTCGCCTTTCGCCGCCCGGTTCGCGGCGGCGCCAAGCAACTTGATCTGGTTGATGGAAGCCTCGCCGATGCCTTCGACTTCGCGTAAGCGCGCCACCGGCGCATGAATGACTTCGGCGAACGAGCCGAATTTCTTCAGCAGCAATTTTGCGAGCGGCTTGGTGTCGCGCCGGGGCAGGGCCGGAAACAGCGCCATTTCAAGCAGTTCGTAATCGCTGAGCGTCTCCGGCCCGGCGCTGTAGAAGCGCTCGCGCAGCCGCTCGCGGTGGCCGTGATAATGCGGCGTCTCGGCGGCTGGATCGGGCTTATCGCTGGTCTTCGCGGGCATCGGCCAGGAGCATGCCGTGCCCGTCAGCTTTTGCAACCGTGAAATGCAGGCCAGCCGGTCCGGGGAGCGCAACCGGCGGTTGGCTGCTCCGGGAGCATCGGTATTCAGGCAGGAACGGTATTTAACACTTCCCACAGTGACATCGGGGCTCCGCCCCAATGCCAAAAGGAGTAGCCCTGATAACCCCGGTCATTGCAAAGCCGAATGAATTCACGGGCGCGCTCGGCACAGGCCGAAGCCGAAGAGCAGCCGCCTTCGTTCGTTCCGATGAAGCCGCGCCCACCGGGACAAACGGAATCGTCAAATGCGAATTTCCCGTGACCGCGCGATCAACGCGGTTAACGACGCTGGGGCTGGCGCCGTAATAGGTTTGCGGGAAGTTGAAATCGGCGCTCTTGGCGATCTCGGTGAATTTTGGAAGCCAGCCGGCAATATTCTGCGGAATATCGTTGCTGGAGATTCCAAGGTGCTTTCCAAGGTTGTTCTTGATTTCCTTCAACGCTGCGCCATAGGCCTTGGCTTCCGGTAGGCCACCATGAAAGAACGCGCTCGTTCCCTCGGCATCCATGATCATGCCGTCGAGACCGAACTCCGCAACGAGGTCGCCCAGCAGCTTCGCCTCCTTTTTTGCGACGGCCGTCGTGTCGCAATGCGGAACCTGCCAGCCCCAGATTTCAATATTGTTATTGTGCGCCTGCGCAATCAGGTCCTTGAATTTGGATGCCGTATTGCCTTCCACGTTCGCATAGCGCGAAGTTCCGTCTGCAACCTTCACCCACAGCGCCGAAAGACTGGCTCTTTTCGCCTTGTTGATCATCTGCTCCGCGCTGCCTTCCGCAGCCAACACCTCGCGGAGCTTCCAGATATACATGCTACGCCGGCCCATGCTCTCTCCTCCTGTTGTTGCGCGATCGGGATCGTGCAGGAAGCCGCCCCGCGTTTCGGCGGCTCAGTGCTAGCGGCCGGGTCGATCGGTGCGAAACGCTTCGATGAAGCCGCCTTGCTTCTGCGTCACGAAGACGGTCTTGCCGTCGGAGCCGCCGAAGGTGAGGTTGGTTGGCTCCTTTCCAAGCGTGACCACTTCCCTGACCAGCGATCCGTCGGCCGAGACAATGGCAATCTTGCCAGCCGATGGCCGCGCGAGAAAAATCCGGCCATCGACGTCGGTACGCAGGCCATCGACTTCGAAATCCGCAAATTCCCTGATCAATTTTGGATCGAGCAGCTTGGTGCCGTCGATGCGATAGGCCCATAACTGTGGTCGTAAATTCGATTCGCTGACGTAAAGTGTCGCGCCGTCCGGACTCAGATCGATCCCGTTCGTGATGCCAAAGGGCCTTGTGCTGGACATCGGTTCACCGTGGCCCTGACCGTCGGCACCACGCGTAATGCGCCAGATCTGACCTGATTTCGCCGAAAACAGCGGATCGCTGGCATACAGCGTGCCGTCTGCCGCGATCGCCAGATCGTTCGGCTGATGGAATAGATTGGAATGAAAATAGACCTTCGGCGCGGTCTCGCCGCGTTCGATGACGAACACGTTGTGTTTCTTGAAATCGGCGATGTACATCCGCCCGTCGCGGTCGAAGCGAATGCCGTTGCCGATGCTGCCTGCCGGAAGCGCCGTGAACAGCTGGGATTGCGCGGCGCCGGGCGCGACCTTGCCGATGTGGCCGCTCTGCCGGAAATTGACGACGTAGAGGTTGCCTGACGCGTCCACCGCGGGCCCCTCGATGCCGGAAGTGTATTCTCCCGGCGGTGTGATCCGCTTGCTCACGAACAAGGGATCTTCAGCAGCGTGGCCCGGACTCGCGAACAAGGCGGTGATAGCAAGCAGACGAAGAAGTGCGGCGGTAAGTCTCGTTTGGAAGCCCGGTTCTCCATTGCCCATGGTCCGCTCCGTGTTGCCATACAATATTGAAATGCAATGATTGGTTGCAATCAAGATTAGCAGCACCTAGACTTTGAAGGAAGGAAAATGCGTTCGCAATTTTTCGTTGTCGGCGCGATGAGCGTGCGCGCCGGCACCGCCGGCATGCGTTCGCAAGGCGGAGGGTGTGAGGCGCACCGCACCGGGCTGAGATTTTGATGCTGAAATTAATGTAATCTCCGATGAGCGGTCGCGTTCATCGGTACCCCTGGCGGTTCGGCCGGACTATGCCGCGGCCAGCGGTTTCTCGCCATGGCGCTGCGACAGCGTGAAGATTTCGACGCCGGTCGCGGTCACGCCGACCGAATGCTCGAACTGCGCCGACAGCGAGCGGTCGCGCGTCACCGCGGTCCAGCCGTCGGACAGGATCTTCACATGCGGCTTGCCGAGGTTGATCATCGGCTCGATGGTGAAGAACATGCCGGGCTTCAGGGTGACGCCTTCGCCGGGACGGCCGATATGGATGATGTTCGGCTCGTCGTGGAACAGGCGCCCGAGACCGTGGCCGCAGAAATCGCGCACCACGCTCATGCCCTGCGGTTCGACGAAACTCTGGATGGCGTGGCCGATGTCGCCGGTGGTGGCGCCGGGCTTCACCGCGGCGATGCCGCGCATCATCGCCTCATAGGTAACCTCGATCAGCCGCTCGGCCTTGCGGGCGATCGGGCCGATCACATACATGCGGCTGGAATCGCCGTACCAGCCGTCCACGATGAAGGTGACGTCGACATTGACGACGTCGCCTTCCTTCAGCGCGCGGTCGCCGGGCATGCCGTGGCAGACCACGTGGTTGATCGAGGTGCAGGTCGAATAGCGGTAGCCGCGATACATCAGCGTCGCCGGATAGGCGCCGTGGCTGAAGGCGAAGTTGCGGACGAACTCGTCGATGACAGAGGTCGGGATACCCTCCTTGACGACGTCGGTGAGCTCGTCGAGGCATTTGGCGACCAGCGCGCCGGCCTTGCGCATGCCCGCGAAAGCGCTCTGTCCATGCAGCTTGATCTGGCCGGTTTTTCGCAAGGACGTATCTGTTGCTTCGATGTAGCTCATGGGCGGGTCATGCTTTGGCGGGTAGGGATCGGGTAACGGGCTGATTTGCAGCCCTAATTTAATGATCCGGACGCCCAGCGCAAGCCAAGGTTGGGGTTTTGGAGGCCCTCAAAAGCCTTCAATATCCTTGCATCTACCCGGAAACCTCCACCACCGACTCGACCGGCAGCGCGCCGCCGCGGACCCGTATTTCCCGCACCGGATAGGGCACCCGGATGCCCTCGCGCTTGAACACGTCCCACAGCGCCAGCATCACGTCGCTCTTTACGTTGTCCATGCCGTCGGGGTCGGCGATCCAGAAGGTCACGGAAAACTTCATCCCGGCCTCGGCGAATTCGGTCAGAATGCAGTTCGGCGGCTTGTTCTTGATGGCCCGCGGGGCAGCGGCGGCGACCTCGATGGCGAGCTTGCAGACCAGCCTTGGTTCGGCGTCGTAATTAGTGCTGAACAGCACCTTCACCAGCGTGTTCTTGTCGGTATAGGTCCAGTTCACGACCTTCTGCGTCACCAGATCCTCGTTCGGGATCAGGAACTCGCGGCCGTCACCGGCGGCGACCGAAATATAACGTGTCTTCATCGCGCTGATCCGACCCGAACTGTCGCCGATGGTGACGAGGTCGCCGGGTTTTACGGATTTGTCCGCCAGCAGGATAATGCCCGAGATGAAATTGGCGACGATCTTCTGCAGGCCGATACCGATACCGACGCCGACCGCGCCGGAGAATACCGCGAGC
The DNA here is from genome assembly GCA_038244925.1 of Hyphomicrobiales bacterium. GTDB lineage: Bacteria > Pseudomonadota > Alphaproteobacteria > Rhizobiales > Xanthobacteraceae > Bradyrhizobium. The sequence goes on from JBBRSX010000048.1 coordinate 23,041, forward strand.
GCCGACAGGTTGATGCCGACCGCGCTGACGGCGATCGCGACCGCGATCACCATCAGTCCCATCCGGATCATCTTGACCAGCAAAACCTGGATCGACGGCGTCAGGTCGGTGGAGCGGTTGATCCGGCTTTCGGCGAAGTTGCTGGCGACGTTGGTCAGCCACAGCGCCACGATCAACAGCGCACCGAGCTTGATCAGCACGAGCGGCGTCAGCCGCAGTCCGCCGAGCACGATCGACACCGGATCGGAGTCGAGCAGCTCAAGCGTCGACCCGAGCTGGCCGAGGATGCTCAAGGCCGCGATCAGCCAGGCCGACAGCGACACCACGCGGACGATGAAGGCGTTGCGGATCACCGAGGTAATGAGCCGGATCACCAGCCAGGCCAGCGCCAGCTTGGCGGAGACTTCGAGCAGGTAACTGCGGCTCGGCCAGGTCGAATGATACATCGTGATCCGCGCCGCGATGACCAGGATCGCAAACACGACGGTGGAGGCGCTGCCGACCAGCACATGGGCGAGACGCCGCAACGGCAGCGGCCATTTCATCGCCACCGAGGACATGTCGACGCGGGCGCGGATCGCCGCATCGGCCGCGTAGGCGATGCCGAACGCGGCCAGGATCAGGCCGAACTGCAGGTAGAACCACGGTGAGGTGATCTCGGCGCCGAGCGATCGCGCGGTGGTCTGGAGAAATTCGACGACGTCTTTCGGGTCCATATCCATCCGCAAAATCTCTTTTCGGCCTCATCGGGCGAACGTGATTCGAATATCAGGCAGATTCCCATAAGCACGGTAGCGACGCCATCGATACGACATGCCGGGAAGGTGAGTTAGAGCGTTTTCAAGCGAAGTGGAAACCGGTTCGCGTTAAGAAAACACGTCATACAAAGACGTAGAGCCCTTTCCGGCTCTACGCCGTAAATCGGGCACTTTGCCGCTCCCGCCATAAAATGGGTTGGCGTCGAACTGTGGCGACGATAAGGATGCAATTGCAAGTATTTGCAATGATTTGTGAGAGCTCATGGCTTCGCTGGACTCCGTCAGCATAGCGGTCTTTCTCGGCGCGATTCTGGTGATGGCCGGAATCCTGTCGAGCCTGCTCGCGCTGCGCTTCGGCGCGCCGCTGCTGCTGGTGTTCCTGCTGATCGGCATGCTGGCGGGCGATTCCGGCCCCGGCGGGGTGCAGTTCGACGATGTCCGCTCCACCTATCTGGTGGGATCGGTGGCGCTGGCGCTGATCCTGTTCGACGGCGGCTTGAAAACCCGGTTTCAGAGCATCCGCACCGTGCTGGCACCATCGATGGTGCTGGCGACGGCCGGCGTGCTGCTGACGGCGCTGATCACCGCGCCGGTCGCCAAATATGCGCTCGATCTGAACTGGGGCGAATCCCTGCTGGTTGGCGCGGTGGTGGCTTCCACTGACGCCGCGGCGGTGTTCCTGCTGGTGCATACCCAGGGCCTGCGGCTGCGTCCCCGTGTCGGCGCCACCCTGGAAGCCGAATCCGGCACCAACGATCCGTTCGCGATCTTCCTGACCTTGATGCTGGTGGAATTCATTTCCAGCGGCGAAAGCTCGTTCGCGCATATCGCGATCGAATTTGCCCGCGAGGCCGTGCTGGGCGTGGTGGTCGGCGTGATCGGCGGGCGTCTCGTCGTCGTGGCGCTCAATCGCGTCGCGCTGCCGCAGGGACTGCACGCCCCGTTCGTCGCCACCGCCGCACTGGTGATTTTCGGCGCGGCGCAGATTGCGCATGGGTCCGGCTTCCTCGCGGTCTATCTCGCCGGCATCATTATCGGTAACCGGCCGACGCGGGCGCATAATTCGGTGGTGACATTCCTCGATGCCGCGACCTGGCTGGCGCAAATCGTGATGTTCGTGCTGCTCGGTCTATTGGTGTCGCCGCATCGCCTGCTCAGCAGCGCCGGAGCGGCTATTGTCGTTGCGTTCGCGCTGATGCTGGTCGCGCGCCCCGTCGCGGTTTTCCTCTGTCTGGCGCCGTTCAAGTTCAACTGGCGGGAAAAGATCTTCATCGCCTGGACCGGCCTGCGTGGGGCGGTCGCGATCTTCCTGGCCTCGATCCCGATGCTGGTGGGGCAGTCGAAGGCCTATCTCTATTTCGACGTCGCCTTTGTCGTCGTCTTCATCTCGCTGCTGCTGCAGGGCTGGACGCTGGCGCCGGCGGCGCGGCGGCTGCATGTGGCGCTTCCGCGCGCCGAGCGCGGCCCGCGGCGTGTCGAGCTCGATCTGCCCGGCCAGCTCGAACAACAACTGGTCGGTTATCCCGTGCGGGCAAAGAGCCTGTATTTCCGCCGTGGCCTGATTCCATCCTGGTCGAAGCCGACCTTGGTGATCCGCGACCAGCGAATTCTGACGCCGGCCGAGGCCGATCCGGTCGCGGCCGGCGATTACATCTACCTGCTGGCGCCGCCGGAAAAGGCCGAGGCGCTGGATCGCTTCTTTGTCGAGATGGCGCCGAGTTCGGCACCGGACCCGCATCTGCTCGGCGACTTCATGGTTTCCGGCGAGCACACCCTCGGCGAACTGGCCGAGATCTACGGCGTCGCGGTTGGGGAAGACCAGGCCAAGCTGACGCTGGCCGACTATTTCGACATTCATCTCGACCGCGCGCCGAAGGAAGGTGCCGAGCTGGTGCTCGACCCCATCGTGCTGGTGGCGCGCAGCATCGGCGGCGGCCGGGTCAATGTCGTCGGCCTTCGCCTGCCGGAGGATGAGGAAGCGGCTGTGCCCCTGACCCGCGCGCAGGCGTTCAAGCGCAAGCTGGCCGAGATCTGGTCATCGGTGGCGGGGGTTTGAGGTCGGAAGACCTCGTCGCCGGCGCTTGATGGTCGCCCGCTGGATTTGATTTGGCTGGATTGACTTGGGCTAGATTGACTTGGCGCAACACTTCCCGGTCAAACCTGGATTGTGATGGCGCATGCATTGGCGCGTGGTCCAGTTCCCGCATGCTGCGTTATGGCCGGCGCTTGCCGCGGCGTCCGCCGGCGAAATCGCGTCGTTTATGGCCGAGCAGCTGCTGGCGTTCGCGGGTGGCGCCGGCGACGACCGGGCCGCTCAGGAGCCGGAAGGTGCGACGCCGGGCAGGGTTGCGCTGGAGCTGAATACAGTACGTCTGCGGGACTTCACGACGGAAGAGGGGGGCGTTCCCGTTCTCCTATGTACGCCGCTTGCATTGCACGGCGCCGCCGTCGCCGACGTTGCGACCGGCCACAGTCTCGTTGCCGCGCTCCGGTCCGCCGGTATCGGCCGGCTGCTGGTCATCGACTGGCGTTCGGCCAGCCCTGAAATGCAGTTTCTCGGAATCGATGACTATCTCGCCGATCTCAACGTGCTGGTCGATCATGTCGGCGGACGGGTCGATCTGGTTGGGCTCTGTCAGGGCGGCTGGCTGTCTTTGCTGTATGCCGCCCGCTTTCCGGCCAAGGTTCGCAAACTCGTGATGGCGGGATCGCCGGTCGATATTGCCGCGCAGCAATCCGGATTGTCAGCCATGGCCGATATAACGCCGCTCACCGTTTTCCAGGGGCTGGTGAAGGCGGGCGGCGGTCGCGTCATCGGCCGCGATATTTCGAGGTTCTGGGGAGCCGACAGGCCTGAGCCCCACGAAATCCACCGAACGCTGCAGACGCCTGCGCCGGTCGGCTCACCGGAGTTCGCGCAGCTCGAAGCCATCTTCAACAACTGGAACGCCTGGACGCTCGATCTTCCCGGAACCTACTACCTCGAGGTCATCGATAAACTGTACAAGCGGAACCAACTCGCCACCGGAAAATTCGTTGCGTTGGGGCAAAAGATCGAGCTCTCGCAGCTGCAGCTTCCGATCTATCTTCTGGCCGGAAATGCCGACGAGGTGGTCGCCCCCGGCCAACTATTCGCTTTGGCGCAACTTGCCGGGACATCCCCCGAGAACCTGCGGTGTGAACTGGCGCCCAGCGATCATCTCGGCCTCTTCATGGGCAAACTCGTTCTCGAAGAATATTGGCCCGGAATTGCGCACTGGTTGAAGGAAGAATGGCCGCCGCCCGGCCAGGATGCCACCCCGCGCCAGCCTTGAGGGGTATTCCTGAGGGGTGGGCGCCATGTCTGTTGTTGAGGAATGCACGGACTATCTTTAGTCTGAGCCTAAGGGCGCAGCTTGATTGGAAGGCTGTCCGGCCCCTGCGGTGGAAACCCAAGAAAGACAGAACCAGGAGAGACAGCAAATGTCCGGCCCCCTCGACGACCAACTTGGCTTTGCGCCCGATTACGATTCCCCGGTCCCCTACATGCAGCGGACCCGCGACTACTACACCGCGATCGGCTACACCACGCCCTATCGCTGGGCCCACTATATCGACGCGCCGTTCCAGCCGCTGAAGAAGCCGCTGGCACAGTCACGGGTGACCATCGTCACCACCGCCGCACCATATGACCCGACCAGGGGCGACCAGGGCCCGGGCGCGGCCTATAACGGCGGCGCCAAATTCTACCAGGTCTATGACGGCGACACCTCGAAGCCGCACGATCTGCGCATCTCGCACATCGGCTACGACCGCAAGCACACGTCAGCGACCGACAACGGCACCTGGTTTCCGCTGCCGCAGCTGTTGAAGGCCAAGGCTGCGGGGCGGATCGGCGAGGTCGCGCCGCGCTTCTTCGGCGCGCCGACCAATCGCAGCCATCGCGTCACCATCGACACCGACGCGCCTGAGATCCTCTCGCGCTGCCTCGAAGACAAGGTCGATGTCGCCGTCGTCGTGCCGAACTGCCCGGTCTGTCACCAGACCTCGGCGCTGGTGGCGCGTCACCTCGAAGCCAATGGTATTGCGACGGTGGTGATGGGCTGCGCCAAGGACATCATCGAGCATGCCGCCGTTCCTCGTTTTCTGTTCAGCGATTTCCCGCTCGGCAACTCCGCCGGCAAGCCGCAGGATGTTGCTTCGCAGGCGCTGACGCTCGAACTGGCGTTGCGACTGCTGGAGTCCGCCTCCGGCGCCCGCACCACGATGCAGTCGCCGCTGCGCTGGAGTGAGGACGCCTCCTGGAAGCTCGACTACAACAACATCGCGCAGATGAGCCCGGAAGAACTGGCGCGGCGCCGGGCCGAATTCGACAAGCAGAAAGAGATCGCGCGCGGCAATCGCGCGGCGTGAACTGCTTGCCTTCTCCCATCGAAGTCGGATTTATCCGACTTCGACATATTCATATGCTCAACTCGGGTATACCCGAGTTGAGGTGGGAGAAGGTGGCGCGCAGCGCCGGATGAGGGGTTCTCACCGCGCATTCAGTGCTCGCGGAGACAAACCCCTCACCCGTCTCAATCGCGCTTCGCGCGGTCGATCCACCTCTCCCACAAGGGGAGAGGGGAAGAAAAAAATCAGGAGGAATGCGTGACTAGACCGTTCGAAGGCGTGAAGATTCTCGACTTCACGCAGGTGCTGGCTGGCCCCTATGCGAGCTATCAGCTCGCGCTGCTCGGCGCCGATGTCATCAAGGTGGAGCGGCGCGAGGGCGAGGACATGCGCCGCACGCCGCTGAGCCGCGAATGGGCCGACCGTGGGCTGGCCCCGGGCTGGCAGGCGATCAACGGCAACAAGCGCAGCCTGACGCTCGACCTGCAGAAGCCGGAGGCGATCACCATCATCAAGCAGTTGGCCGAAAAAGCCGACGTGGTGATGGAGAATTTTCGCCCGGGCGTGATGGACAAGCTCGGCATCGGCTACAAGGCGCTTTCGGAGATCAATCCGCGGTTGATCTACTGCGCCATTTCAGGCTTCGGCCAGACCGGCCCGGAACGATCCGGCGCCGGCTATGACGGCAAGATCCAGGCACTGTCGGGCATCATGTCGATCACCGGCCACGAAGAAACCGGACCGACCCGCGCCGGCTTTGCGGTCTGTGACGTGCTGTCGGGTGCGACGGCGGCGTTCGGTGTCTCCAGCGCGCTGTTCCAGCGCACCCATACCGGCAAGGGCCAGCTGGTCGACGTCTCCATGCTGGAGGCGACGCTGGCGTTCCTGTCCGGGCAGGTCGCGGATTACTCTGTCGCCGGCCACCGTCAGCAGCTCTCCGGCAACCAGGCCGTCAGCCGCCGGCCGACCGCCAACCTGTTCAAGGCGGGCGACGGCTTTCTGCTGCTCGCCGTCAACAGCGAGAAGCAATATCAGGGTTTGATGACCGCGCTCGGCCGCGCCGACGCGCTGGAGGATCCGCGTTTCGTCGACTGGTTCGCCCGACAGGAAAACGAACCCGCGCTGCGCGCCATCATCGAGGAAGCGCTGGCGAAGAAGACGCCGCGCGAATGGGAGAAGGTGCTCGAAGCGGCCGGCGCGCCCTGCGCCAGCATCTGGAAGGTCGAGGAGGTGATCGACCATCCGCAGATCGCGGCACGTGGCGCCATCCAGGAGATCGATACGCCCTACGGCCGGCTGAGGTTTGCCGGCAGCGGGTTCCAGCTTGCCCATGGCGGCGGCCGGCTCGACCGCATGGCGCCCGCGCTCAGCGCCCACACCGAGGAGGTGCTGGCTTCGCTCGGCTACGACGCGAAAGCGATTGCCGATTTGCGCGCGCGAGAAATTGTCTAGGTGTGAGATTGTTCAGGTGAGAGGCGGAAATCGCGTTACGGGTCGTTGTTCCCCGTGGAGACAGGCGTCATGACAGCGGCTCCCGAAGCTGTATCGGCGGATGTCGTCGTGACGCCGACCGCGTTGCCGCTTCAGGTGCGGCGCAGGATTTTCCTCTACCTCGGCATCCTCATCGTCCTGCTCGCCTTCGGCAGCCCTTCCGGCGGCCTGATCGATATTCCGATCAGCTTCCTGTTGAAGAACAAGCTGCATCTGGAAGCGCACGAGGTCGCCGGTTTCCGGCTGCTGGCCGCGATCCCGCTTTACCTCGCCTTTGCCTTCGGGTTCATCCGTGACATCTGGAATCCGTTCGGGATGCGGGACCGCGGCTTCATGCTGCTGTTCGGCAGCGTCAGCGCGGCTCTCTATGTCTTCTTCGCCTTGATCCCGATCAGCTATCCCGGCCTTCTCATCGCGGTGATGGTGTTGACGGCCTCTTTTCTGTTCGTCTCCAGCGCCCAGAACGGACTGACGGCCGTCCTCGGCCAGCAGCATGCGATGACCGGCCAGCTCAGCGCGGCGTGGAACGTGTTCCTGTCGATCCCGACCTTCGCCGCCTTGCTCGCCGGCGGCGCGCTCAGCGGCCTGCTCGAAGACAAAAACTCCGATCAGGCCGTCCGTATCCTGTTTCTGGTCGGCGCCGCGATCATGCTCGTCGTCGCCGCCTACGCCGTGTGGCGGCCGGGCGACGTGTTCGACAATGTCCGCGTCGAGCGCGACGCCGATCTGCATCCGATGGCGGATCTCCGCCGGCTGGTGCGTCACTGGCCGGTCTATCCGGCGATGCTGATCTGGCTGCTGTGGAATTTCGCGCCGGGCTCGGCGACGCCGTTGCAATATCATCTTCAGAACGCGCTGCATGCCTCGGACGCGCAATGGGGCCAGTGGAACGCGATCTTCGCTGCCTCCTTCATTCCGACCTTCATCGTCTATGGCATTCTCTGCCGGAAATTCGCGTTGAAGACGCTGCTGCTGTGGGGGACGGTGATCGCGGTTCCGCAGATGGTGCCGCTGCTCTTCATCCATTCGGTGACCGGCGCCTTGATCGCTGCGGTGCCGATCGGCCTGATGGGCGGTATCGCCACCGGCGCTTACCTCGACCTGATCATGCGGTCATGCCCGCGCGGCCTGCAGGGCACCACGCTCATGCTGGCCAGTAGCCTCTATTTCGTGGTCTCGCGGTTTGGCGATCTGCTCGGCACGCACCTCTATGACCATTTCGGCAGCTTTGACGTTTGCGTCGTCGCCATCACCATCGTCTACGCCCTGATGCTGCCGGCCATTCTGCTGGTTCCCAAAGACCTGATCGAGACCGCGGACGGGCAGACCGCCTGATCGTGCCGCAGCGCGGCCGTGACCATTGGGCGCCGAGAAGGTGGCTTGAACCCGCAAGTCCCGGCCTGTATCAGCAATGAGCCTGCCTTTTCAGGGCCTTGCCCCGCGGGGGTGCGTGCATAGCGCCCCTGCACCAGGGCGCGTTTAATCGATCGAGTTCACCGTCTAAAAGACGCCCGCACCGAATTGCCAAGAAATTGTCGAGAGGACCGACCATGCCCGCCTACCGTTCCCGAACCACGACCCACGGCCGCAACATGGCGGGCGCCCGGGGCCTCTGGCGCGCCACCGGCATGAAGAACGAGGATTTCGGCAAGCCGATCATCGCGGTGGTCAACTCGTTCACCCAGTTCGTGCCGGGTCATGTCCACCTCAAGGATCTCGGCCAGCTTGTCGCCCGCGAAATCGAAACCGCCGGCGGCGTGGCGAAGGAGTTCAACACCATCGCGGTCGATGACGGTATCGCCATGGGCCATGACGGCATGCTCTACAGCCTGCCGTCGCGCGAGATCATCGCCGACAGCGTCGAGTACATGGTCAACGCGCATTGCGCGGATGCCATGGTCTGCATCTCCAATTGCGACAAGATCACCCCCGGCATGCTGATGGCGGCGCTGCGGCTCAATATCCCGACCGTGTTCGTCTCGGGCGGGCCGATGGAATCCGGCAAGATCAATCTCAAGGGCAAGATCCGCGCGGTCGATCTGATCGACGCCATGGTCGCGGCGGCCGACCCCAATGTCAGCGATGCCGAAGTCGAGGAGATCGAGCGCTCGGCCTGTCCGACCTGCGGCTCGTGCTCGGGCATGTTCACGGCCAATTCCATGAACTGCCTCACCGAGGCGCTCGGTCTGGCGCTGCCGGGCAACGGCTCGGTGCTGGCGACGCATGCCGACCGGCGCGGATTGTTCGTCGAAGCCGGGCATCTGATCGTCGACCTGGCGCGGCGTTATTACGAGCAGGACGATGACACCGCGCTGCCGCGCAAGATTGCGAGCTTCAAGGCGTTCGAGAACGCCATGACGCTCGATATCGCGATGGGCGGCTCGACCAACACCGTGCTGCATCTGCTGGCGGCGGCCTATGAAGGCGAGGTGCCGTTCACGATGGCCGATATCGATCGGCTGTCGCGCCGGGTGCCGGTGCTGTGCAAGGTGGCGCCGTCGATCGCCGACGTGCATCTGGAAGACGTGCATCGCGCCGGCGGCGTGATGGCGATCCTCGGCGAACTCGACCGCGCCAACCTGCTCAATCGCGGGCTGCCGATGGTTCACAGCAAGACGCTGGAGGACGCGCTCGGCCGCTGGGACATCAAGCGCACCAAGAGCGAGAGCGTGCGCAAATTCTTCATGGCCGCCCCCGGCAACGTGCCGACGCAGGTGGCTTTCAGCCAGGAACGCCGGTTCGAGGAACTCGATACCGACCGCGAGACCGGCTGCATTCGAGATCTCGAACACGCCTATTCGAAGGACGGCGGCCTCGCGGTGCTGTCGGGCAATATCGCGCTCGAAGGCTGCATCGTGAAGACCGCCGGTGTCGACGAGAGCATCTTGAAGTTCGAGGGGCCGGCGCGGGTGTTCGAGAGCCAGGACGCCTCGGTTGAAGCCATCCTGGGCAACAAGATCAAGCCCGGCGACGTCGTCGTGGTCCGCTACGAGGGCCCGCGCGGCGGTCCCGGCATGCAGGAGATGCTGTATCCGACCAGCTACCTCAAATCGAAAGGCCTCGGAAAAGTCTGCGCACTGGTCACCGATGGCCGCTTCTCGGGTGGTTCCTCAGGCCTGTCGATCGGCCATCTCTCGCCGGAAGCCGCCGAAGGCGGTTTGATTGGTCTGGTGGAAGAGGGCGATCTGATCAAGATCGACATCCCCTCGCGTTCGATCAACCTCTTGGTCGACGACGCCACGCTGGCCAAGCGCCGCGAAGCGATGCTGGCCCGCGGAGCGGACGCATGGAAGCCCGCCAAGAAACGCCCCCGCAAGATAACGATGGCGCTGAAGGCCTACGCAGCGTTGACGACGAGTGCTGCCCGCGGCGCGGTGCGGGTCGTTCCGGAATAAGCGGCATTGCGCTAATCCGTCCCACGATGCCTCAGGGCATCGTGGCGGTCGTGGAAAACGGCTGCGTGGCGTCCACGAAAAACATCACCAGCGCGTTCAGGTCGCTGGTTCCGCTGCTTGAGACCTCCATCGGCATGCCGGGGCCGTGTCCCGGCATCGACTGGCCGGCGTCGATATGGCTCACGCCATGCGGGCTCTTCTGGCTCAATTGTCCGGTCAGTACGTAGAAGGTCTCGGAGCCCGCATGGGTGTGCACCGGCGTCTTGACCCCGGGCGGTCCACCGGTGTTGTTGATGCGCAGTAAATATTCCGGCGCGGTGATCGGCGGGACAGGCCCGATCTCCGTCACCATGCTGCCGCCGGCAGATGATCCGCCCTTTGCGCCGAGCGTAAACAGCCAATCCTTGCCCGCGACTTCGGCCGCAAGCCCGGTCGGACCCGCGGCCGCCTGCGCTTGTGCGAGCGTCGGAAAGTTTTCGAGCCGCCAGAACAAGGGTCCCGCCGGCAACTGGCTGATCTTCTTCTCGGCGACAGGTTTGATCTCAAATTTTTGCGCCGACGCTGTCGACGGCAGCAATAAAAGCCCCAATGCCGCTGCCATCCAACACGAAAGCACAATCAATCTTTTAGATCGACATACACCCGGATGGTGGTTCATTCGATGGTCCTTTCGAGAATTGCCAAGTTACGCCCCCGATTGCGGCCGAGATTTGCCGGCCTTCTTGTGGCCGGCTATTCATTTTCCGCAGCAATGTGCAAATCTCGCCGGAAATGGGCTATGGTCAATGATGACGCCTGCTCCAACAGACCCTTTCCATCACGCTCCGGCGTTGCCGGCGGATTTGGTGCGCGTTCTTGAGTGGCTTCGCGGTCATTTATCGGAGCCAGTCCAACTTGAGGCGCTTGCTCAGATCGCGGGCACCCGTCCACGGACCCTCGAGACCCATTTCAAGATGTTCCTTGGCACGACGCCCCTCGGTTGGGTGCGCCGAATGAGGCTCGCGCGTGCCCGTCAGGAATTGCTCAACTCGGGTCCGCAAACCACCGTAACCGATATCGCGCTTTCCAGCGGCTTCAGCCAGTTGGGTCGTTTTGCGGCTCAATATAGAGAGGCGTTTGGAGAGCTTCCATCGGCAACTATTCAGCGAGTCGGTGGATTCGACCAGAACATCGACGAAGCGATCCGACTGACGTTGAGCGCACTGCCATTTGCCTTTTCGGTTTCAGCACGTCACTGCGATTTAGCTCTCGAAGGGCTTATTCCCGCCCAGGAGCTGGCTCCGACCTATGGCCTCCCGAAAGCGGTGGCCGGCTGGTGTTGGGGACAGCGTGCTGCCCACAATTTCAGCTCAACGCCGGAGGCTGATCGAGCTCGGGCCCGTCTGCTAGCCGACGAAGCCTATCATCTTGCTCCGCACGATGCCTTGACGCTAACACTGAGCAGTGGGGCTCTTGTCCTATTGCATCAACTAGACGAAGCCGACCGGCGGCTCGAACGTGCGTTGGCGCTTGATCCATGGTTAGCCTACGCTTGGATACGTCGCGGATGGATGTCGGCCTATTTTGGGGATAGCGACGGCGCAATCCGCGAACTCAGAACTGCGCTTCATTTAATGCCGTTCGAACCGTTGCGACACATCACCTTCATCGGAATGGGCTGTGCGCATTTTGCGGCAGGTCGGTACGATCGGGCGGCCTTATGGGTTCGCGCCGGTGTGGAATCTTATCCAGAATCTTACTGGGCGGAAAGAATCGCCGTAGCTGCAGCCGCGTTGTCGGGCGCGCGCCAAGAAGCTCGCCGGATGGGCCGCCGGTTGATGCGTAAGGACACCGGCTTGACAATCTCACAGGCGAGACAGGCATGGCCCTTTACGCCGGCGTTTATGTCTCGCTTGGCCGACGGCCTTGAGATCGCTGGTTTGCCGCGGGGCTAGACCTTCGCTTATTTCTGCTATCGACACATGGTCGTCCTTTGGAAGCTCCAACATGTCGCAAGCCTGAGGCGTATCGGTGTCGATGTACTGATTGATTAAACGGTCGTGACGTTTCTTATTGTGACTTTTCGGACATGCCGTCCGCGCTCACGAATGTCCGTTGTCGGGGGTGGACCGGAAGTGGTTTGAGCCAGCCGCGACTTCAGAGTTTGACCCAACTCGGACGTTAGCCCTATCCGATCATATCCGGTCATGCTTAGATGGTCTAAAGTTTCAGGCTTGGGGGCTTAGCCGCATGGGCACTGATGAGAAAGTATATTGGCCCGGCTCAAAGCGACCCAAAACGACCCATGCAGCATGAAGGCGTATCCCTGTCGGATCGGGGTGGGCTGGATCGGCGTCGTCCTGAGCGTTTGCTTGGCGACAAAGCTTCTTGTCCTCGTCACTGTTGCCAATGCCGCCGAATCTGAACGCAAACGAGTGATAATCCTCCATTCTTTCGGACAAGATTTCCGTCCGTGGGGCGAGTACGCCAAAGCCATCCGCATTGAACTTACCAAGCAGTCTCGATGGCCATTGAATATCAGTGACCATCCCTTAGTGACGGCGCGTTCAAATGATGAAAATCCAGAAGCTCCCTTCGCCGAGTTTCTAGACGCCCTTTACGCAAAGCACCCGCCTGACCTCATAGTCTGCATTGGTGCGCCAGCCGCTAACTTCATCCAACGCCACCGCAGCAAGCTCTTCCCAAAAACTCCGATGCTTCTGACAGCCGTCGAACAGAGACGCGTTCGCTTCGACAACCTCACTTCAAATGACGCCGTAGTTGCGGTAGCTCACGACTTCTCGGCTGTCTTCGAGAACATTCTTCGGCTGTTACCCGACACCCAATCTGCTGTGATAATTAATGGAGCTTCACCAAACGAGAAGTTCTGGCGGGGGGAACTAAAAAGGGAACTGAAGCCGTTTGAGAGCCGCATCAAGCTCCGCTGGTTCGAGAACACGCCCTTTGAAGATATTTTGAAGGAGGCAGCGACACTGCCACCCAACACCGCCATCTTCTGGCACCTGATGAACGTCGATGCGGCTGGCGTGGCTTATGAAGGCGACGCGGCGCTGAGAAAGCTCTACGCAGCCGCCAATGCGCCGATCTTCTCTTACGACGATGGTTTCTTCGGGCAGGAAGTCGTTGGTGGCCCGATGTACGACGTGGAGGACATCAGTCAGAAAACTGCCGCCGTCGCGGTACGTATCTTGGCCGGTGAGACGGCGGGCGATACAAAGGTCCCTGCCGCTGTATTCGGAACACCAAAATACGATTGGAGGCTGTTGCAACGCTGGAACATCAACGAGAAGCTCCTCCCGCCCGGTAGCCAGGTATTCTTTCGTGAAGCGTCTGTATTGGAGACGTATCGTTGGCAGATATTCATCGTTACAGCCGTGATATTAACGCAAACGCTTCTGATCACCGGCTTGTTCTACCAGCGCCGACGTCGTCGCGTCGCCGAAACAGAGGCACGCGTGCGAATGGCTGAACTAGCGCACGTGAACCGTTTCTCGACGGCAGGTGAAATGACCGCGCTTATCTCCCACGAGCTCAATCAGCCTTTAGCGGCGATCCTTCTCAATGCCGAGACGATGGAGAGCATTCTCCAATCTTCGTCTCCCGATATAATGGATCTCAGGGAGATTGCGTCTGATATTCGACGCGACGATCATCGGGCGTCCGACATTATTCGTCGTCTGCGCAGTCTCTTGAAGAAGACACCGTTTGAACTGAAGACCATCGACTTCAATGAAGTGGTCGTTGAGGCGTTTGATTTACTCTCCAATCTTAGCAAGTCGAGGCATGTCGATATTGACAGCGTCAAAACTCCCCTGCCTTTGCCGATCAAGGGCGACCGGGTTCAGCTTGAGCAAGTGCTTATCAACCTTGTTGTCAATGCGATGGATGCGCTGTCGAACAAGCCCGCTCGTGACCGTAAGATCAAGGTATGGACTAATCGCCTGCCTAGCCAAGCGGAAGTCTGTGTGTTGGACAATGGTCCGGGTATTGAAGCAAGCAAACTCGGCGAAGTCTTTGAGCCGTTCTATTCAACAAAGCCAAATGGAATGGGGATGGGACTATCCATCGCGCGAACCATCGCTGAAGCCCATAAAGGACAAATAAGCGTAGAAACACCGCCGGAGGGCGGGACACTATTTCGTCTGCGGCTGCCGCTGGCCTGATGAATTGAGACAATCGGGTATGTCTGCCTTTGTTGAGGGTTTCGGATGCCGGCCGACCGTAGCGGTGCGGCTTGTACCGAGGCCGGCGTCCGAAAGCCGCCAAGGAAAGAACCCGCGGGAAATTGTAGGCGGTGGCGCCGCGAGCGCCGGGCTATGGGAGTTTGCGCAC
>JBBRSX010000049.1:0-36204 GCA_038244925.1 Hyphomicrobiales bacterium
ACCAGAAGATCTGCGTCGCGCCGTCCTCGGCAGGCTTCGTTTCCTGCAGAAGCGTCCCGACCGCGTCCGCAGCTTCTTCCAGGCACCGGAGACTCGCTATGCCGCCTGAAGCATGAAGATACTTATGAACTGCTTAGTAACTGCCGTCATTTGCTTCACGAAGCCTCATGCCGCCGTTGCGCCTTGCGCACATACATGGCGCTGTCGGCCGCTTCCAGCGCGCGGCCGGCTTCGGAATGGGTATCGAGGATCGCCACCCCGGCCGACGCACCGGCATGGACGGTGCGTCCACGGAAAACGAATGCCAGCCGGTCGATCATCTCCTCGAGTGCCGCGGCCTTGGCTTTGGCGTCGGTCTCGCTGAGATGCCACAACAGCAGCGCAAACTCGTCGCCGCCGAGCCGGCCGATCACGTCGGACGCGCGCACCTGCCCCAAAAGCGCGTTGACGATGGCCTTGAGCACCTGATCGCCCGCGGCGTGACCGAAGGCGTCGTTGATCGGCTTTAGCCGGTCGACGTCGAGCACGATCAGGGCGCCGCCGGCATGATAGCGCTTGATGTAGGCGATCGAGCGCTGGAGCTCGCGCTCAAAACCGCGCCGGTTCGGAATATCGAGCAGGAAGTCGGTATCGGCCGAGGCCTGCAGTTCCTCGATTCGCGCCTTGGCCTTCGCCAGTTCCGCCCTGAGCCGGCGAATCGTCGATTTCTGGTCAGCCGGAGCGGCAGGCGGCGGGGAAACGGGCGTGGCCTTACGCCGCGGCACGTTTTTTTGCCCGGCCGACGCGCTTTTGGGGCGTTTTGGGCCCTTCGAGGCGGTCGCCCTGGTTTTCTTCGTCATGGCCTTCCCTGTGCAGGCTAGCTTATGAAGGCTTGCCGGGATTCACCAAGACAGGATAGTCCATTCCCAATCCCTTGCCACGCCTTGGATGACGCCCCGGCCGCCCCTATAATCCGGCCTATGTTTCTGGATTCCCGAACAGAATTGACGATATGACCGCACCCGTCGCCATCATTATGGGAAGCCAGTCGGACTGGGAGACCATGCGCCACGCCGCCGAAACGCTTGTCGCCCTCGGGATCGACTGCGACAAGCGCATCGTCTCGGCGCACCGGACCCCCGACCGGCTGTTCGCTTTCGCCAAGGGCGCCAAGGCCCAAGGCTTCAAGATCATCATCGCCGGCGCCGGAGGTGCTGCGCATCTGCCGGGCATGGCAGCGGCGCTGACCGAACTTCCGGTGTTCGGCGTTCCCGTCGAATCCAAGACGCTGTCGGGCGTCGATTCGCTCTACTCGATCGTGCAGATGCCGGCCGGCGTTCCCGTCGGCACGCTGGCGATCGGCAAGACCGGCGCCATCAACGCCGCGCTGCTCGCAGCCTCCGTGCTGGCGCTGAACGACCCGGCGCTGGCGACGCGGCTGGCCGCCTGGCGCAAGCAACAGACCGACGCGGTCACAGAGCGCCCGGAGGGCTCGGCGTGACGGCTTCCCATCCGGTGAAGCTGAAGCCGGGCGACACCATCGGAATTCTCGGCGGCGGACAACTGGGCCGGATGCTGGCGATGGCTGCCGCACGCCTCGGTCTGAAATGCCAGGTGTTTTCGCCGGATCCGGATTCGCCGGCCTTCGACGTGGTGCTGAACGCGACCTGCGCGGAATATGCCGACGTCGAGGCGCTGGAACTGTTCGCCAATGACGTCGACGTCATCACCTACGAATTCGAGAACGTGCCGGCCGCCACCGCCATGGTGCTGGCCGCGCGCCGTCCGGTGCTGCCGGCGCAGAAGATCCTCGAGACCACGCAGGACCGGCTGATCGAGAAGGATTTCGTCAAGCGGCTCGGCATCGGCACCGCCGACTATGCCGACGTCTCATCCGTGGAAACCCTGCGTACCGCCATGCTGCGCATCGGCCTTCCCGCCGTGATCAAGACCCGCCGCTTCGGTTATGACGGCAAGGGCCAGGCTATCATCCGCGAGGGCGACGATCCCGCCAGGGTCTGGGAAGAGCTCGGCACCAAATCCGCGATCCTCGAGGCCTTCATTCCGTTCGAGCGCGAAATCTCGGTGATTGCCGCACGCTCGGCCGACGGCCAGGTCGAGTGTTACGACGTTACCGAAAACGAGCACCGCGATCACATCCTGAAAATCTCGCGCGCGCCCGCCGGGATATCCGATGCGCTGGCGGCACAGGCGCGCGATATCGCCGGCCAGATCGCCAACGCGCTGGATTACATCGGCGTGCTCGCGGTCGAGATGTTCGTGGTCGCCGGAAAAAGCGGCCCGACGGTGCTGGTCAACGAGATCGCGCCGCGGGTGCATAATTCCGGACACTGGACGCTGGACGGCGCCTCGATCTCGCAGTTCGAGCAGCACATCAGGGCGATTGCCGGCTGGCCGCTCGGCAAGCCGGTCCGCCACGGCGCGGTGACCATGACCAATCTGATCGGCGACGATATCCTCAGCTACGAGCAATGGCTGACGGTTCCCGGCGCCACCGTGCACCTCTACGGCAAGGGCCCGCCCCGGCCGGGCCGGAAAATGGGCCACGTCACCGAAGTTGCCCCGCCACCCCAAAAATAGCGCTTTTCCCGGGATAATCTGGTCAGATTTCGACGGCTTCTTTGGCTTTCCCGGGCTGAAAACCGCCTTCTCAGGTAGACATTACCGGTTTTGTCTGTTACATCGCCGCGCTCAGGGTTAAGAGCCAGGCGTTTTCGCCAGCCCTTCACTTTACCAGAATTCTTATCCTATCAATCGAAAGAGGATGCCGCGTGCAGGTTCTCGTCCGCGATAACAATGTCGATCAAGCCCTCAAGGCGCTGAAGAAGAAGATGCAGCGTGAGGGTATTTTCCGCGAGATGAAGCTTCGCGGCCATTACGAAAAGCCGTCCGAAAAGAAGGCCCGTGAAAAGGCCGAAGCCGTGCGCCGTGCGCGCAAGCTGGCCCGCAAGAAGTTGCAGCGCGAAGGCCTGCTGCCGATGAAGCCGAAGCCGGTGTTCGGCGCTGGTCCGGGTGGCGAGCGCGGAGCCGCTGGCGCCGGTGGTCGTGGTGGCCCGGGCGCAGGTCCGCGTGGACCGCGCTGAACAGCTTCAGCAGATTTGAGAATTCGATAACGCGGGCCTCGGGTCCGCGTTATTTTTTTTTGCGCCGACGATGTTGCACGCGTTCCGCGCCCACGACCTGCACTAACTATTGCGCCATTCGCGATGATGCATTTTGTGCGACGGCGGGCTACCAATGGCGGATTAGTCGCGCGAGCATTTCCCGAAATGGCCACCCCGGCGCACACGCCCTTGTCAGGAGTTTCGCGTTTCCGGCGCCACGCGCCGGTTTCGGGCATCCTGTTGGCGATGATCTGTGCGCTGCCGCTCGGCGCCTGCTCGTTCGATCTGGGATCGTGGGGGGCGGACAAGGAAAAGCCGCAGCAGCAGGCCGAGCCGAAACCGACCGACAATATCAGCGCCCGCAGCGTCACCGATGCCCAGGGCTACGCGACGCGCGGCCAGGTTCTCGCCAAATCCGGCAACAACGAACAAGCGCTCGCCGAATTCGAGCGCGCGCTGGCGCTTGATCCCTACAATGTGCGGGCGCTCTACGGGCGCGGCCTGATCCGTCAGACCGAGAAGGAGCATCAGCAGGCGATCGAGGATTTCACCGCGGCCAACGGCCTGTCGCCGCAGAAGGTCGAGCCGCTGCTCGCCCGGGCCAACAGCTACTTCGCGCTCGACAAGGCCAAGGAAGCGGTCTCCGATCTCGACGAAGCCGTGCAGGCCGATCCGAACAGCGCACAGGCCTGGTCCGCCCGCGGCGTCGCCTATGAGCGGCTCGGCGACAAGACCAACGCATCCGCTTCCTATGGCCGCGCCCTCGCACTCCGCCCCAAGGACGAAGCCGCGCGAAGCGGCGTCGCGCGCACCGGCGGCTAATTCTGGTTTTCTATTTGACGCGTTTTCTTCACGCGCCCCCGGATCAAGTCCGGGGGTGTGCTTCGCTCGAAAACGCTATGCCTGAATTACTTCGGCAACACGGCGTGGAACAGGGACTTCGCCGTCGACAGCACATCCTCGGCAACCGCCGTGGTGCGCTCGCGCATGGACGGCTCTGCCACTTCGGCACGCAGATCAAGCGGACGTGAGAACGGGATCTCGGCGGGCGGCGTCGGACGGCTCGGGTCGGTCGCATTTGCCGCGTAAGGCGGCCGGGGCTGCGACGAACCCTGACCGTAGGTTTCAGCCGGCGGCGCCGAGACCATGATCGGCGGCGGCAGCGGCCGCAGCGCAGGCGCAGCTACGACAGGCGCGGTCACGGCGCGGAGGGCTTCGGGGGCACGTGCGGCCTCCTGCACACGCGGGGAAGCCTCGCCGTTGCCGCGCAGGCGCTCGATCGCAGCACGCGCCAGATCGTTGGCGTCGCGGCGTTCTTCCGGCACGGTAGCGGCCTCAACCGGCGGCACAGGATTGGGCGTCGTAACAACCGGCGTGGTGGCGGACGCCGCAGGCTGCACCGGCGAAGGCAGGATCACCCTGATTTTTTCACGCGGCGCCACCTGGTGACGGCGCGGTTCGGCAGGAATGCTGGCGGTCTCGACCGGCGCATCGGCGGATTTCACGTCAGTTTTGGCTTCAGTCTTGGCTTCGGTTTTCGTGTCGGATTTCTCTGACGCCTTTTCGACCACCGTCGGCTGCTCGGCGGCGGTCTTCTCCATGATGGATTTCTCGGAGATGCCCTTGGCCTTGACGCCCACGGCCGCGCCGGCCTCGGCTTTGGGGTCGGCAGCCGATACGGCGGCCGCCACAGGGGCGTCGGTGCCCGGCTTGGCGGCGATGTAATGGTTGACGATGTAGGCCCCAATGATCGTGGCCGCCACCGAGGGCAGGATATCCAGCGCAAACTTCTTCAGGTAATTCAGCATTCCGGCCACTCCCCGCGTGGCCTTGATGCGGGAACTTCTGGGCATATTCAGGGATCAACTGCGACGGATCGGTGGCAATTGCGGTTCCGGCGCAACGTTTGATGTCGCACCTGCTGCGGCAGGCGTGAAAACCGGCCATCCTTTCCGGGATGTTAACGCTGGACAGCCCTCCCCCGGCAGGACCCCAAATCAGGGCTTCAGCTCGACCTCTAGGAACACGATCTCGGTCGCGGTCTCGTTGAGCACGTCATGCTCGACCCCGGCTTTGCGGAAATAGGACTTTCCGACGCCCAATTGTGCCTTGGAGCGCGCGCCGTCAGGCGCCACGATGGTCATTTCGCCCGAGGTCACCGGCACGATCACATAGTCCATCCCGTGGGTGTGATGGCCGGTGGCGCTGCCGGGCGCCAGCCGCCATTCGGTGACGCGAACTTCCGGTGTGTCGACCTGAACGTCGGACTTGGCGCTGAGCATCTTCGTTCACTCCAGAGCTTACGGTACGAATACCAAGAACAGGAATACGGCAAACACCACCATATGCACCAGCCCGAACAGGATGTTGGTGCGGCCGGTGCCGAAGGTGAGCAGGCTGATGACGAAGGTCAGCACCAGCAGCACCATGTCCTGGGCGTTGAGCCCGAGCACCAGTTGCTTGTCGAGCGCGTAGGCGGCGACCGCCACCGCCGGCACCGTCAGCCCGATGGTGGCGAGCGAGGAGCCGAGCGCGAGGTTGATGCTTTTCTGCAAATCGTTCCGTCGCGCCGCGGTGACGGCGGCGACACCTTCCGGCAGCAGGATCAACAAAGCCACCAGCACACCGGCGAAGGCCGGCGGCGCGCCGACGCTGGCAATCGCAATATCCACCACCAGCGAGAATTTCTTCGCCAGCAGCACCACCGCCAGCAGCGACAGCAACAGCAGCGCGACACTCAATGCCAACATCCGGTTCGACAGTTGCGATTCATCGGCCGAAGCGCCTGCGCTCTCGTTAATGAAGTAATCGCGGTGCCGGATGGTCTGGGTGTAGAGAAAAACGCCGTAGAGGATCAGCGTCACGACGCTGACAAATCCGAGCTGCGCCGCCGAATAGATCGGCCCAGCCGCCGTCATGGTGTAATTCGGCATGATCAGGGTGATCGTCGCCATCACGAACAGCACGCTGAGATACAGGTTGGCGCCGGAGATCTGAAAATCCTGCTCCTTGTAGCGCAGCCCGCCGATGAAGATGCAGAGGCCGACGAGGCCGTTGCAGACGATCATCACCACCGCAAACACGGTGTCGCGCGCCAAAGCGGGCACCGGCTTGTCGCCGAGCATGATGGTCGCGATCAGCGCGACCTCGATGATGGTGACCGCCAGCGTCAGCAGCAGCGTGCCGTAGGGCTCGCCGATCCGCTCGGCGATCACCTCGGCATGATGCACGGCCGCGAACACCGTGCCGAACAGGATCGACAACAGCACGACCGCATAGACCAATCCGCCGGCCGTCGGCGTGAATGTCAGTCCGAGGCCCGTCCCGACGGCAAAGAGAAGCACCGCCAGTGCCGGAAATATCCACGCCGATCGCGGCATCGGGCCATGTGCGCTCATGCGGTCAAATCCTCAAAGTCATCTCGTGAATGGACGATGCGCCAATCATAGCAGCCGTCAGCCATTTGCACCGCTGATGAAATGTCGGGCGGCTTCAATGGCGCCGAAATTTTGCAGATTTTCGTGACCGCCCTCGGGAAAACGCACGAATTGCTTCGGCTCGCTGGCCAGCGCAAACAGACGTTCACCGAAGCGGATCGGGATCGCCGGGTCGCGGCCGCCATGCATGATCAGCAGCGGGACCCGGACCCGCGCGATCCGCTCATCGGAGCGGAACTGATCCCGCATCACAAGACGCACCGGCAGGAACCAGAACAGCGACGCCGCCACGTCGGCGGTCGAGGTATAGGGCGCCTCCAGGATCAGGCGGCCGACCGGTTGTTCCGCCGCTACGGCGACCGCGACACCGGTACCGAGCGAAAAACCCCAAGCGACGATCTTGTCCGCACCATATCGTTCGCGCGTAAACGCATAGGCCACGGCGGCGTCCTGCCGCAATCCTCGCTCGCTCGGGTGGCCGCTCGATCCGGCATAGCCGCGATAGGACAGTGCGACGACGCCGGTGCCATCAGCGATCAGGTCGGGGAAGCGACCGAAGAAGCCGGCGAGAAAGTCGCCATTGCCGTGGAAGTAAAGAATAACCGGATGACCGGGCTTTGCGGGCACGTGCCAGACGATGACTTTCTCACCGTCCGCCGTGTCGAGGACATGCTCTTCCGCTTCCGGAAAGCCCGCCTGCTGCGGCGAAGTGCGCGCCACGGTCGGGACCGGAAACAGGAACGAGCGCTGCGCAAAGAACAGCACCGCGAGTCCGCCGGCATAACCGAATGCTATGACAATCAGGAGCCACTTCAGGACGGTCATGAATCGATGGGCTGCGATTGAGAAGGACGTCAGCGTATCGCGCGCGCTCATTCCTGCCGCTCCATCGATCCCTATCGCTTGCGGCGGAGTTTTAGCAGCTTTTCAACGCCTTGCTTGATGCTTTCGGGGATGGCGCGGCATCCGCACGCCACAGCATGCGCAGCGTGCCATTTGATCCGCACCTCGCGCGTTACCCCGGGTGGTATGCGATTCAATCGATGCCACTCCGTGTTCAAGGCCACAACGCCTCGCCTACATCGCCTTGACGATGCTTTCGGTGACCTTCTTGGCGTCGCCGAGCAGCATCATGGTGTTGTCGCGATAGAACAGCGGGTTGTCGATGCCGGCATAGCCCGAGGCCAGCGAGCGCTTGATGAACATCACGGTGCCGGCCTTCCAGACCTGCAGCACCGGCATGCCGTAGATCGGCGAGGTCTTGTCGTCCTCGGCGGCCGGGTTGGTGACGTCGTTGGCGCCGATCACGAAGGCGATGTCGGCCTGCGCGAATTCGGAATTGATGTCCTCGAGCTCGAACACCTCGTCATAGGGCACGTTGGCTTCCGCCAGCAGCACGTTCATGTGGCCGGGCATGCGGCCGGCGACCGGGTGAATGGCGTACTTCACCTCGACGCCTTCCTTCTTCAGGATGTCGCCCATTTCGCGCAGCGCATGCTGGGCCTGCGCCACCGCCATGCCATAGCCGGGCACAATGATGACTTTCTGGGCGTTCTTCATGATGAAAGCCGCGTCGTCGGCCGAGCCGAGTTTTACCGGCTTCTGCTCGCCGCTGCCGCCGCCCGCAGCCACGGTCTCGCCGCCGAACCCGCCAAGGATGACCGAGATGAAGGAACGGTTCATCGCGTGGCACATGATGTAGGACAGGATCGCGCCGGAGGAGCCTACCAGCGCCCCGGTGATGATCAGCGCGGAATTGCCGAGCGTGAAGCCGATGCCGGCCGCGGCCCAGCCGGAGTAGGAATTCAGCATCGAGATCACGACCGGCATGTCGGCGCCGCCGATCGGGATGATCAGGAGCGCGCCGAGCACCAGCGCGATGATCGTGATCAGCCAGAAGTCGAGCGCGTTGCCGGACTGGACCAGGCCGTAGATAAAGAACAGCAGCGCAAGCGCGAGCACGATGTTGATGATGTGACGCGCAGGCAGGATAATGGGCGCGCCGCTCATGCGGCCCGACAGTTTCAGGAATGCGATCACCGAGCCGGTAAAGGTCAAGGCGCCGATCGCGACGCCGAGCGACATTTCGACGAGGCTGGCGCCGTGGATGGCGCCGGGCTTGCCGATGTCGAACGCCTCGGGCGCATAGAACGCGCCGGCGGCAACCAGCACCGCGGCCATGCCGACCAGCGAGTGAAACGCGGCGACCAGTTCCGGCATCGAGGTCATCGGCACCCGGCGCGCGATCACGGCGCCAATGCCGCCGCCGATGGCGACGCCAAGAATGACCAGCAGCCAGGCAAGGCCGTCCGTCGGCGGATGATTGGCCAGCGTGGTCGCGATCGCGATCACCATGCCGATCATGCCGAAGAAGTTGCCCTGACGGGACGACGCGGGACTGGACAGCCCGCGCAGTGACAGGATGAACAGCACACCCGCCACGAGATAAAGAACTGCTGCCAGATTGGCGTTCATCTCAGGTCCCCATTTGCCTTTGTCACCACAAGGTGCACGCCAATCACTTGGCCTTCTTCTTGTACATCGCCAGCATGCGCTGGGTGACAAGGAAGCCGCCGAAAATATTCACGCAGGCAAAGATCAGCGCGACGAAGCCGAAGCCGCGCGCCCAGCCTGAGCCGCTCGAGATCATGCCGACGCCGACCGCGAGCAGCGCGCCGACCACGATCACCGAGGAGATCGCGTTGGTCACCGACATCAGCGGCGTATGCAGCGCCGGGGTCACCGACCACACCACGAAGTAGCCGACGAACACGGCGAGGACGAAAATCGACAGCCGGAAGACGAAGGGATCGACGGCCTGCGCGATATGCTCCATGGCTTCTCTCCTTACGCTTTCGGCTGGAAGTTCGGGTGGATGACGGCGCCGTCCTTGGTCAGTGCGGTCGCCTTGACCAGATCGTCGTCCCAGTTCACGGCGAGCGTCTTGGTCGCCTTGTCGATCAGGGTTTCGATGAACGAGAACAGGTTGCGCGCATAAAGGCTCGACGCCGATTGTGCGACGCGGCCGGCAACATTGGTATAGCCGACGATCTTGACGCCATCGACGTCGGCGATCTCGCCGGCGATGGCGCCCTCGACATTGCCGCCGCGCTCGATCGCAAGATCGATCAGCACCGAGCCGGGCTTCATCGACTTCACCATCTCGGCGCTAACCAGCTTCGGCGCCGGACGGCCCGGGATCAGCGCTGTGGTGATGATGATGTCCTGCTTCTTGATGTGTTCGGCGGTGAGTGCTGCCTGCTTGGCCTGGTACTCTTTCGACATTTCCTTGGCGTAGCCGCCGGCGGTCTGGGCGTTCTTGAACTCTTCGTCCTCGACCGCGAGGAATTTGGCGCCGAGCGATTCAACCTGCTCCTTGGTCGCCGGCCGCACGTCGGTCGCGGTGACGATGGCGCCAAGCCGGCGCGC
Source organism: Hyphomicrobiales bacterium (assembly GCA_038244925.1). Taxonomy (GTDB): domain Bacteria; phylum Pseudomonadota; class Alphaproteobacteria; order Rhizobiales; family Xanthobacteraceae; genus Bradyrhizobium. The sequence goes on from JBBRSX010000049.1 coordinate 9,971, forward strand.
GGTCGCGATCGCCTGCAGGCCGGCGACGCCGACGCCCATCACGAAAACCTTCGCAGCGGGAATGGTACCCGCCGCAGTCATCATCATCGGGAAAGCGCGGCCAAAAGCTTCCGCCGCCTCGATCACCGCGCGATAGCCGGCAAGGTTGGCCTGGCTCGACAGCACGTCCATCACCTGCGCGCGGGTGATGCGCGGCATCAACTCCATCGCAAAGGCCGAGACGCCGGCATCCGCCATCGCTTTCAGCGCGGCATCGTTGCCGTAGGGATCCATGATGGCGATGACCAGCGCGCCGCGCTTGTATTTGGCAAGCTCCGAAGCCTCGGGCCGCTTCACCTTGATGATGATGTCGGCGTCTTTCAACGCGTCGGCGCTGACGGTGGCGCCAACCGCGGTGAATTCCGAATCCGGGAGTCCCGACTTGATGCCGGCGCCCGGTTCGATCGCCAGATCGACGCCCAGCGCCTTGAATTTCTTCACGGTGTCGGGAGACGCGGCGACCCGCGGTTCAGACGGATCGATTTCCTTCGCTACGGCAATCTTCATGGGGCCTCCGGCGGCGCGAGAGCGCGCGCGCAAGCAAACTAGCGTTATTTGCGCCAGCTTGGATACCGGTTTCGCAACCGGATGAGATGCAAAATTTTCCGATGCCGCCTTCGTTGGCAGCGCAGGGCAGGACCGGTCAGGTCAGGAAGAAGCCCATCAAAGCGACGATGGCGACGACGGCCGCCGTGCCGTATTTCACCAGCATGATGAACCCTTCATAGGTCTGCTCATGGGCCGGATAATCGTTGCCGTCGGCGGTCGTGTAGGCAACTTCGTTATGGTCAGCCATCGATGTCCCCAGTCAAAAATCGAATTATGGCGTGCAATTACCGCAAAGCGATTGGCAGGGCAACGCCGATGCTGTCTTTTTGTACAGATCCGGCGCTGCCTATTCGGTAGGCGTAGCGGGCCAGTTGTCGCGGATCCAGCGGGTAAGGCTTTCCTCGCTGACCTCGCCTGCGGCGAGGGAGAGGATGATGGCGGCTGCCTCTGCTTCCGGCACAACAAAATCCACGCCGTTCACACCGAGGAAGGTGTACAGCGCCAGCAGCGAGGTACGCTTGTTGCCATCGACGAACGGGTGGTTGCGCGCGATGCCAAAGGCATACGCTGCAGCCAGTTCGGCCAATTCAGCCTGCTCGTAGGACCACCGGTTTTTTGGACGGTCGAGCGCGGACTCAAGCATGCCTTCGTCGCGCAATCCGCTTGCGCCGCCATGAATGGTGAGTTGCTCGTCGTGTATCGCAACAACCATCTGGCGGGTGAGCCAAAACGGCTCGGTCATTTGGCGAGCTCGGCCAACGCGTTGTGATAACGCTTCATGCCGCGCCGGGCGACTTCCATCGCCTTCTCGAAATCCGGGTCGTGCGGCGTCAGCCGAAACCCGCCATCCGGCGTCAGCGTCGCATAAAGCTTGTCGCCAACGCTGACATTCATCCGGGCGAGAACATCCTTGGAAAGGATAATTCCCGACGAATTGCCAATCTTCTTGATCTCGACGGTGCCGATGACTTGGCCGCGCGCATCTGGCTCAACTTTGGACTTTTCGTTCATGGCTCAAGCTCCGTTATACAGATTGTATAACACACCCAAGTCCAACGTTCAACAAATGTTTTACGCTCTCACCTGCCTCAGCCCATCGCCTCCAGCTCATCAATCATGCCCGCAATGACCGAAAGACCGCCGTCCCAGAATTTGGGATCCTTGGCATCGAGCCCGAACGGCTTGAGCAGCTCGGAATAATGCTTGGTGCCGCCGGCGGCGAGCATGGCGAGATAGCGCTCGGCGAAGCCGTCGGCGGCGTTCTCGTAGACCGCGTAGAGCGAGTTCACCAGGCAATCGCCGAACGCGTAGGCGTAGACGTAGAACGGCGAGTGGATGAAGTGCGGAATGTACATCCAGAAATTCTCGTAGCCGGGACGGATGTCGATCGCAGGCCCCAGGCTCTCGTTCTGCACGCTGAGCCAGATCTGGCCGATCCGCTCGGCGGTTAGTTCGCCGTTCTTGCGCTCGGTGTGGATCGCGCGCTCGAACGAATAGAACGCGACCTGTCGCACCACGGTGTTGATCATGTCCTCGACCTTGCCGGCGAGCAGCGCCTGGCGCTGCTTGGCGTTCTTGGTCTGCGACAACAGCCGCTTGAAGGTCAGCATTTCGCCGAACACGCTGGCGGTTTCCGCCAGCGTCAGCGGCGTCGGCGCCATCAGTGCGCCGTTCTTTGCCGCCAGCACCTGATGCACGCCATGACCGAGTTCATGCGCCAGCGTCATCACGTCGCGCGGCTTGCCCTGGTAATTCATCAGCACATAGGGATGCGCCGACGGTGTGGTCGGGTGCGAGAACGCGCCGGGCGCCTTGCCCGGCCGCACCGGCGCATCGATCCAGCGATCGGTGAAAAAACGCTCGGCGATATCGGCCATCTCGCCGGAAAACCCGCGATAGGCGGTCAGCACCATCTTCTGCGCCTCGGGCCAATCGATGGTGCCGGTCGCCGCAAACGGCAGTGGCGCGTTGCGATCCCAGTGCGCGAGCTTCTTCTTTTTGAACCAGCCGGCCTTCAGATTGTAATAACGATGTGACAGCCGCGGATAGGCCGCGCGGACCGAGCCGACCAGCGCATCGACCACCTCGCGCTCGACGCGGTTGTTGAGATGGCGGGAATCCGCCACGTCCTCAAAGCCGCGCCAGCGGTCGGAAATCTCCTTGTCCTTGGCCAGCGTGTTGGTGATGAGCGCAAAGGTCCGCTCATTTTCCTTGAAGGTTTTGGCCAGCGCCTGCCCTGCGGCCTTGCGCTTTTCCGGCGCGCGGTCCTGCAGCAGGTTCAGCGTCGGCTCCATCGCCAGATCCCTGCCGCCGACCTTGAAGCGCAGCCCCGAGATGGTCTGGTCGAACAGCCGGTTCCAGGCGGCGTATCCGCTCTGGGACTTTTCGTGAAACAACTGCTCGACACGATCTTCGAGCTGGTACGGCTTGTCCTTGCGCAGGTCCTCGACCCACGGCCGGTAGTGCCCGAGTTCGGGCGTCTGCATCGCGCGCTCGATCACGGCATCGTCAACGCGATTGAGTTCGAGCCCGAAGAACAGCAAATGCACCGAGGCAGCGGTCAGCCGTTCGGACACATCGCCGTAGAATTTGGAGATCGCGGGATCGACGCTGTCGCCGGCATGCACGAGGCCCGCATAAGAGCCGAGACGGCCGGCGAGATCGTCGATTGCCTCGTAACGCCGCAACGCCCCGGCGAGCCAGCGGCCGCCGTCTTCCCCTGCGACGTTTTCTGCCAGTTTGCCTTTGTAGTCGGTCTCAAACGCGACGCAATCTGCATCCATCTTTTCCAGATCGCGCGCGACTTCAGGCGCGTCGATGCAGGAATAGAGGTCGGCCAGATTCCATTCCGGCAACTTTGCCGTCTTGGATTTGGCCGCGGATTTCGGAGCCGATTTCTTGACGACTTTCTTGACCATATTCTTGGCCGTTTTCTTGGCGATCGATTTTCGTTGAGCGGAGCGCAAGGTCATCTTGTTCGAAACCTGTGTTCAGTCGTTAAGGCTAAGGCTGCGGAATGAGATCGTTACGGCAACATTTAAGAGTGCGTTAATCGGCATCGGCGACAGTGCCCCGATTCGAGACAGATAGTTGTAAAGTGCGGGGAAAACCATGGCTGCGACCATTTTGATTGCCGATGACGACGCCGTACAGCGCCGGTTGGTTGAAAACATGGTGCAGAAGTGCGGTTATGAGGCCCTGGTCGTCGAAAGCGGCGACGCCGCGCTCGCCCTGCTGACCGCCCCTGACGCACCTGTTATCGACGCCGTCGTGCTCGATCTCGTGATGCCCGGGCTCGACGGGCTCGGCGTGCTGACAAAAATGCGTGATTCCGGCCTCACCATCCCCGTCATCGTGCAGACCGCCCATGGCGGCATCGACAATGTGGTGTCCGCGATGCGGGCCGGCGCCCAGGACTTCGTGGTCAAGCCGGTCGGCTTCGAGCGGCTGCAGGTGTCGCTGCGCAACGCGCTCAACACCCAGGCGCTGAAGGGCGAATTGCAGCGCATCAAGCACAGCCGCGAAGGCCGTCTGACGTTTGCCGACGTCATCACCCGCAGCGAAATCATGGCCGGCGTGCTGCGCATCGCGCAGAAGGCGGCCGCCTCCAGCATTCCGGTGCTGGTCGAAGGCGAATCCGGCGTCGGCAAGGAATTGTTCGCCCGCGCCATCCATGGCTCCAGCGAGCGCAAGGCCAAGCCCTTCGTCGCCGTCAACTGCGGCGCCATCCCCGATAATCTCGTGGAGTCGATCCTGTTCGGCCACGAGAAGGGCGCCTTCACCGGCGCCACCGAACGTCACATGGGCAAGTTCGTCGAGGCCTCCGGCGGCACGCTGTTTCTCGACGAGGTCGGCGAACTGCCGCTGGCCGCACAGGTGAAGCTGCTGCGCGCCTTGCAGGAAGGCATGGTCGAGGCCGTCGGCGGACGCAAGCCGGTGAAGGTCGACGTCCGCATCGTTTCGGCAACCAATCGGAAACTGCTCGACCTGGTGAAAAACGGCGCGTTCCGCGAAGACCTGTTCTATCGCCTGCATGTCTTGCCGCTCACGATCCCCCCGTTGCGGCAGCGCCGCGAGGACGTCCCGCATCTGCTGCGGCACTTCCTGGCGCGATTCAGTGCCGAGGAAAACCGCACCATCTCCGGCATCTCCGGCGAGGCCATGGCGCATCTGGCGCAGCTCGACTGGCCCGGCAACATCCGCCAGCTCGAAAACACCGTTTATCGCGCCGTGGTCATGAGCGAGAGCGACCAGCTTGGCTTGGCGGATTTCCCGCAAGCCGCGGCCCATGCCGGTTCGGACGCCCCGCTCCTGCACGGCGAACCGCTGATCGTCGCCCCGTCCACCGCGCCCGCAATGGTGTCAGGTAACGAAATACCGATCGCGCCGCTGGCGAGCGCCGGTAGTCTGGCGATGCTGACCTCTACCGGCGAGGTGCGGCCGCTCGAGGAGATGGAAAGCGAGATCATCCGGTTCGCGATTTCGCATTATCGCGGCCAGATGTCGGAAGTCGCGCGCCGGCTGAAAATCGGCCGCTCGACGCTGTACCGCAAGCTCGATGAAGCTGCCGCCAGCGACCCGGCCGAAGGCGGCGCGCAAGACGCCAACTGAAGCGCTGCGCGATTGTGGCGCTCCGGTGGCAAAGACAGTAACGAATCAAACGAATCGCTGATTCGGGAACCTTTGAACCGTGTCCTGCAGGTGACAGACAAATGTCGGCTGGCATGGCAAAACCTCGTCACCCGAAATGCAATTGGGTAATTTGAGGTCAGTTTGTCGTGAGATGCCCCGCATGGCGCTGGCTGCACCATAGGGGCGCATGTATCGTCTGCGTATGACTCGTTGCGTGCAGGCGTACCGACCAGAGAAACGGTCGAGGCCAGCGCTATCTGCGCAAGCTGCGACGAATGATACCTGAGGACTGTTCCATGCCGGGGCAGTTTCGCCCAAGGGGGTGTGACGATGCGTGACTGTTCGACCAACCGTGCTGGATTTGACCGCGTATTGATGGCCGTCGCGGCAACCTTCCTCGCGGTGTCCGCGACCTCGGTGTCCGTGACCTCGGCCCTGGCAGCCCAGTCCGATACCCCGCGCGCCAGCGCCGCCGAGCTCGCCATCGATGCGGCAGTCCCGCGCCCCGAATCGGCCAACCTCCCGCCGCCAAGCGCCGGCGACTTCAAGGTGGATACCACCGCGTCTGTTCCCGATACCAAGGCGATTCAGCCGAACACCGAAGCCAAGCCGGCTGACGTCGTCACCGCGCCGGCGGCAAAGCCCAGCGATACAGCGACCACGGCGCCTGCCGCCGAGCCGGTCAAGGCCGCGAGCAATGTCGCCCCCGCCGACCAGCCGGTCGCCGACAAACTGCGCGAGATGATCGGCGGAAAGTCGCTGCGCTATTTCGACCGCAAGGCCGAGCGCGCCGCCGTCGAAAAATTCTACTCGGCCCGCGAATACGCGCCGCAATGGACCCAGGCCGGACAGTTGACCACCAGCGCCAAGGGCGTGATCGCCCGGCTGAAGGACGCCGCCGCCGAGGGCTTGAACCCAGCCGACTACCCGCTGCCGGATTTCGCGGCGGCCACCTCGCCCGATCAACTCGCCGACGCCGAGATGAAGCTGACCGCCACCATGCTCGACTATGCGCGCCAGGCCCAGAGCGGCCGGATGCACTGGTCGCAGGTCTCGGCCGACATTCTCTATCCCGAGCACCCGAACGATCCCGCCGAAGTGCTGACCACCATCTCGGCCGCCAAGGACGCTTCCGCGGCGCTCGACGGCTACAATCCGCCGCACAAACTCTATAAGGAGCTCAAGGCGAAGCTCGCCGAGTTGCGCGGCCAGGGCGACGGTCCGGTGGTTCAGATCGCCGACGGTCCGGCGCTGGCCTACAAGGCCGGCACCAAGAAGCAGCCGGGCGTGGCGGTGGAAGATCCGCGCGTGCCGCAGCTGCGCGCCAAGCTCGGCATCGCCGAGAATGCCGACGACACCCATTACGACGCCAAGGTCGCCGAGGCCGTGCGCAAATTCCAGGAGAGCGCCGAGCTGAAGGCCACCGGCGTGCTCGACGAGCGCACCGTCAGGGCGATCAACAGCCCGAAGCGGGACCGGCAGATCGATACGGTTCTCGTCAACATGGAGCGCTGGCGCTGGCTGCCGCGCCAGCTCGGCGTGAGCTCGCTCAACAACGCCTATGTCATTCTCAACATTCCCGACTACACGCTGAAGGTGATGCAGGGCGGCGCCCAGGTCTGGACCACCCGCGTGGTGACCGGAAAGCCGGGCCAGCACGCCACGCCGCTTTTGACGGAAACGATGAAGTTCATCACCGTCAACCCGACCTGGAACGTGCCGCCGTCGATCATCTACAACGAATACCTGCCGGCCCTGCAGCAGGACCCGACCGTGCTGCAGCGCATGGGCCTGAAGCTCGAGCGTAACCGCGACGGCAGCATCCACATCTCGCAGCCACCCGGCGAGGCCAACGCGCTCGGCCGGATCCGCTTCAACTTCCCGAACAAGTTCCTGGTCTATCAGCACGACACCCCGGACAAGAACCTGTTCGCCAGGGACGAGCGTGCCTTCAGCCATGGCTGCATGCGGGTACAGAATCCGGATCAGTACGCCTCGACCCTGCTCAACATCGCGCTGCCGAACGACCGCTACACGCCCGAGAAGATCCGCAGCATGTACGGCCACAGCGAAATCGACCTCAAGTTCCCGACGCCGATCCCGGTCAACATCACCTACCAGACCGCATTCGTGGACGACGCCGGCAAGCTGCAGATCCGCAAGGACGTCTATGGCCGCGATGCCACCATGCTGTCGCTGCTGAAGGGCAGCCGCAGCAAGGATCTGGAAAACATGGTGGCGCATTCGCAGCCGAGCTACGCGCGTCCGCCCGGCTCCAGCCTGCCGGCCGGCGTCAGCTTCGCCAGCGACACCACCTCTTCCGGCCCCTCGTTCTTCGAGCGGCTGTTCGGCGGCCCGTCACGGCCCACGCCGCCGGCCCCGGTCGGCCGCAAGCCGCAGCAGCAACGGGTCATCACCCGTTAATCGCGATCGTCGATCAGACGCCTGAAATTGCGAACAAAATCAACGACCTCGCCCCCTCGGCGGGGCCGTTTACGTTAACCATTATCCATCGCGAATTCGGCACCGGGCACTTTTTCGCCACAGTCCACGGGTTAGGTTAAGGCTTGCTTGGGGGCGGGATGGTAAGCTTCGGTTAACCCTCCCGCTTTAAGAAAGCGTTCACCTTCTTTCGCTGGGGAAAGGCGAAGGAATTTTTTGGGCGCTCGTTCGACTGGGTGGGCTCATACGTGCTGGCTGCTGTTGCGCGCCAATTCACTGCGCTGTCTATGCCGAAGGCCGGTTATCAAATCGGCCTGACGTCGCTATTGCTGCTCGCCGGAGCAGGCTCGGTGCATGACGCGACCGCCCTGAACGAAACCCGCACGCTCTCGTTCCATCACACCCATTCCGACGAAGACCTCACCGTCACCTTCAAGCGCGACGGCCGCTACGACGAAGAGGCGCTGAAACAGCTCAATCACTTCCTCCGCGACTGGCGCAGCCAGGACCAGACCACGATGGATCGTCACCTGTTCGACATCCTCTGGGAAGTTTACCGCGACGTCGACGGCAAGAAGCCGATCCAGATCATCTCCTCCTACCGCTCCCCCGCCACCAACGCCATGCTGCGCCGCCGCTCCGAAGGCGTGGCGCGTTTCAGCCAGCACATGCTCGGCCATGCGATGGATTTCTATATCCCGGACGTGCAACTGGAGCAGATCCGCTACGCCGGGCTCCGTTTGCAGCGCGGCGGCGTCGGCTTCTATCCGACCTCGGGCTCGCCGTTCGTTCATCTCGATACCGGCAGCATCCGCCACTGGCCGCGCATGAACCACGATCAGCTCGCCCGCGTGTTCCCGGACGGCCGAACCGTGCACGTTCCCACCGACGGCAAGCCGCTGAAGGGCTATGAGCTGGCGCTGGCCGATATCGAAAAGCGCGGCAATGGCGACGACGCCGCTACTGTCGGCAAGAAGCCCGGCCTGTTCGCCGCGCTGTTCAAGGGCAAAGCCACCGAGGACGACGAGGAAGCCGCAGCTCCCGTCGCCAGCCCGAAGTCCGCACCGGCCGCCGCTACGCCGCGCTCAAAGCCGCAAGTTGCCGCGACCTTGCAACTGGCCTCGGCCGACGCCCAGATCGTGTCGGCGCCTAAAGCCAAAGCGGAAACGAAGCCCGCCGTACAGGCTGCCACCGAGCCGAAACCGCAGACCCCGGCCGATATCATCAATGCCCGCGGCTTCTGGGGCGATACTCCGACCGAGACCAAACAGGCCAGCCCCGCACAGATTGCCGCTCTCCGGGCCCGCGAGGCCGTCGGCGCAGCTGATCCGCAGCCGACCGCCAGCGTCACCGAAGCCTTCAAGAGGGCGCTGGCCTATGCGCCGGCCGCGACCTCGCCGGTCGACCGCGCCAACATCGTTGCCGCCTCGGCGCCGGTCCCGCGCATCGTCCGCCCGACCCGCAATGCCGCTGCCGCCGCCACCGAGATCAACACCGTGGTCGCCAAGGGAATTCAGGGTGGCGTCAAGCAAGCTCAGGACGGCCTGATTTCGACCTCGACCCGTATCTCTGCCGCCAAGGGCCACGACATCTGGATGCGGGTGGTGATGCTGGCGCCGAGCGCGAGCAACGCGATGTCAACGACAGTGCTCGGCGATACCGACATGACCATGATGCGCAGCTTCTTCGTCAAGCCGCAGGCCGCGATCGCCATGACCTTCTCGGAAGATCCGATGATGGGCATGACCACCGATCGCTTTACCGGCTCGGCCACCGCCAAGCTGACGACGCAGTCGTTCACCCTGCGCACCGCCGCGCTGCGCTAAGGCGTCACTGTCTCCACAAATTCAGGCGTCGTCTCCGCCTGGTGCGCAATTGCGCACGGGAGCGGGACCCATAACCACGAATGCGTGTTGTTGGAGCCGGCTTTGGCTCCAGCGACGTGCCACCCGAGCATTGGTGGTTATGGGTCCCGCGATGTGAAATTGCACATCTGAGATCGCGCTTCGCTTGTCCGGAACGACGGGGGAGAGGCTGGCGCCTAGCGCCTCACAGCATTCCGAGCGCCTGCATATAGGTCTCGAGGATGGTTTCCTCTTCGGCGCGCTCGTTGGCGTCCTGCTTGCGCATCCGGATGATCGTGCGCAGCGCCTTGGTGTCGAAGCCGTTGCCCTTGGCCTCGGCGTAGACGTCCTTGATGTCGTCGGAGATCGTCTTCTTTTCTTCTTCCAGACGCTCGATGCGCTCGATGATGGCCTTGAGCTGGTCTTTGGCGAATTTGGTTGCGGGTTCGTCCTGGACGGCGGCGGTGGAGGTGGCCATCGGGTACTCCTGAATGGAACTGATGTTGCGGCTGAAAGATCAAGCGCCGCACGCTTCCGCGCGGCGCTTTTGCAGATTGACCCTCAAGTTCGGGACCGCCTGCGTCAAGGCAACATCGCGCTCATCCACAGCACACCCACAGGAACGTCGTTCGGCAAAAGCGTCATTCCGGGGCGATGCGCAGCATCGAACCTCAGATGCGCAATCGCGCATCCGAGGTCTGGTCCTTCGGACCATCCCGGAATGACGTGCCGAACATCAATGCCCGCTGTGGACCTTTTTCATTGCCTCGAGCTGCTCGGCCGTGGCGGTGCCCTGGAACTGGGTTTTCCAGGTCTCGTAGGGCATGCCGTAGATCGCCTCGCGGCTCTCGTCCTTGCTGACGGCCACGCCCATGGCGTCGGCCTCTTCCTTCATCCAGTTCGAAAGGCAGTTGCGGCAGAAGCCGGCCAGATTCATCAGGTCGATGTTCTGGACGTCGGTGCGGGAGCGCAGGTGCCCGACCAGGCGCCGGAAAGCGGCGGCCTCGAGTTCCGTTCTGGTTTTGTCGTCAATTGTCATGGCCGTGGATCCTGCGTTGAGGGCATGATCCCCGGAAGTGGAGACCCGATCTTCCGAAGCGACCATGCCCAAACATGGAAGCAAGCATATTGATATCAGGTGGGAATTGTCACAGATTTTGCCATATCGGCGCGCAAAACAGGGGGGCTGCCGGAAGTTTCGGCTCCTGCGGCGCGTTCAAGGTTTACCGCCGAGCCACGCCAAATCGTCAATCATTTGATATAGCCTCGCTGCATGACTGCAACAGATTCTCTCCGTTCCACCCCCCTCACCGCTCGCCTGACCGCCAGTCTCCTGCCGGTCCTGGCGTTTGTGATGATGTGCCTGTGGAACGGTTCCGCGGCGGCCGACTTCCGGCTTTGCAACAACACCTCGAGCCGGGTCGGCATCGCGCTCGGCTACAAGGACGCTGAGGGCTGGACCACCGAGGGCTGGTGGAACGTGTCCTCGCGCAGTTGCGAGACCCTGCTGCGCGGAACGCTTGTCGCACGCTTCTATTACATCTACGCGCTGGATTATGACCGTGGCGGTGAATGGTCGGGACAGGCCTTCATGTGCTCGCGGGACAAGGAATTCACCATCAAGGGCACCGAGAACTGCCTGGCGCGCGGCTTTGACCGCACCGGGTTCTTCGAGGTCGATACCGGCGAACAGCGAGCATGGACCGTGCAACTGACCGAAGCCAACGAGCAGCCGGCGCAGCGCGTGCCGGGCATTCCGGGGACAGTGGGTCCGGGCAATCCGGGCGGGGTTCCCGGGCTGGCGCCGGGCGCGACGCCGCCGGGCGGACCGGGACTGCCGCCAGCAGCGGCGCCAAGGCAATGAGACGGCTCCGTCGTATCAAGATCCTGGCGACCCTCGGCCCGGCATCGTCCGACAGCGCGATGATCCGAAAACTGTTCGAGGCCGGCGCGGACGTGTTCCGCATCAACATGAGCCATACGCCGCACGACAAGATGCGCGAGCTGGTCAAGACCATCCGCAATGTCGAGTCGAGCTATGGCCGGCCGATCGGCATCCTCGTCGATTTGCAGGGCCCGAAACTGCGGCTCGGCGCCTTCGCCGAAGGCTCGACCCAGCTCAACAACGGCCAGAGCTTTGTGCTCGATTCCGACAAGACGCCGGGCGACAACAGCCGCGTCCAGCTGCCGCATCCGGAAATCCTGGCGGCGCTGCGGCCGGGCCATGCGCTGCTGCTCGACGACGGCAAAGTGCGCCTGATCGCGGAAGAGACTTCACCTGACCGCGCGGTGACACGGGTGGTGATCGGCGGCCGGATGTCGGACCGCAAGGGCGTCAGCCTGCCCGATACCGACCTGCCGGTGTCGGCGATGACGCCAAAGGACCGCGCCGACCTCGAGGCCGCGCTGGTGACCGGCGTCGACTGGATCGCGCTGTCTTTCGTGCAGCGCGCTGAGGACGTTCACGAGGCCAAGCGGCTGATCCGCGGCCGCGCCGCCGTGATGGCCAAGATCGAAAAGCCGCAGGCGATCGATCGGCTGCCTGAGATCATCGAGGCCTCCGACGCGCTGATGGTGGCGCGCGGCGATCTCGGTGTCGAACTGCCGCTGGAGCGGGTGCCGAGCCTGCAAAAACAAATGACGCGGATGGCGCGCCGCGCCGGCAAGCCGGTGGTGGTCGCGACCCAGATGCTGGAATCGATGATCCAGTCGCCGGTGCCGACGCGCGCCGAAGTCTCCGACGTCGCCACCGCGGTGTATGAGGGCGCCGACGCCATCATGCTGTCGGCGGAATCCGCCGCCGGCAAATTCCCCGTCGAGGCGGTCTCCACCATGAACCGCATCGGCGAGGAAGTGGAGCGCGACCCGACCTATCGCTCGGTGCTGATGGCGCAACGTCCCGAGCCCGAAAATACGGTTGGCGATGCGATCGCGGATGCCGCGCGGCAAATCGCCGAGACGCTGGAATTGTCCGCGATCATCTGCTGGACCTTGTCGGGCTCGACCGCGATCCGCGTGGCGCGCGAACGGCCGAAGCCGCCGGTGGTCACGATAACGCCGAATCTTGCGACGGGCCGCAAATTGTCGGTCGTATGGGGCGTGCATTGCGTGGTGGCCGAAGACGCGCACGACCTGGACGACATGGTCGATCGTGCCGGCTCGATCGCGTTCCGCGACGGTTTTTCGAAAGCCGGCCAGCGCATCATCATCGTCGCAGGTGTGCCGCTGGGCACACCTGGCGCCACCAATATGCTGCGCATCGCCTATGTCGGGAAAAACGGCGACGCGCAGTGGTGACGGCAGCGACTATTGCAGCGTCGCGTCGAGCGTGATCTTCGTATTCAGGAGTTTCGACACCGGGCAGCCGGCTTTCGCCATGCCTGCGAGTTCCTGAAACTTCGCGTTGTCGGTGCCGGGGATTCTTGCCGTCAGCGTCAGATGCACCGCGGTGATGGCAAAGCCATCGGCGACCTTTTCCAGCGTGACGTCGGCTTTGGTTTCCATGTGCTCAGCGGTGAGCTTGGCTTCGCCCAGGATCAGCGACAGCGCCATGGTGAAACAGGCCGAATGCGCGGCGCCGATCAGCTCTTCCGGATTGGAGCCGGGCTTGCCCTCGAAGCGGCTGGCGAAGCCATACGGATAGTCGCTGAGCGCGCCGCTCTTGGTCGAGATCGCACCCTTGCCGTCCTTGATGCCGCCCTGCCATTTGGCCGATCCGTGAGTCACCGTCATTTTTCTCTCTCCTTTTTGAAGGCATGATGAATACGCCCGAACCTGACGGTTTGTTGCGTCAAAGACGTGTCGCGGGCAGATGATTTTTCAGGCGCCGACCAGCGTCTTCGCCGGCAGCACCGCTTGCACCTGCACCACGAGGCCGCGGGCGCGGGCGTCCATGACGCCGACGGCGCGCAGCGCCAATAGCGTCACGGTCTGCACGGCATCGCGCAGCTTGGGTTGATCGTCCATATTGTCAGGCGCCAATGGTCCGACCAGCGCTTCGTGCAGCGCGCCGAGCAGCGCGGTGGCGGCGAGCGCTGTGTCCTGCGCCGGCAGATGTCCGGCGCGTACCGCTGCATCGATGCGTGCGGCGATCTCGCCGGAGATTTCACGGCGGCTGGCGAGGCGCGACGCCGAGACGTCGACGTCGACAGGCTCGGCCAGGATGCCCCAGGCGAGCTTGCGCTGCGACAGCACATGCACGGCGACCGTGGTGACGGCAGCCGCCAGCGCCGAGGACGGTCCCGGTGCCGCATCCGCGGCGCGGCGGATCGCGGCGAGCTCGTCGCGCGAGACCTCGGCGATCAGTTCGGAAATCAGATCCGCCTTGGAGGGGAAATAACGATACACGGTGCCGGCCGCGACGTTGGCGCGAACCGCCACCGGCGCGATCTGCACCGCGGCCATGCCGCCGTCGGCCGCGGCGTCCCGCGCCGCCGCCAGAATGGCACTGCGTCGGGCAGCCAGCCGCTTTACGACCTGATGGGTTCGCCGATAGACCATCATGGCGCGTTTCCCGTCCCAGCGCGCACCCAAAGGGTCCCCAGAAGGCGCGCGTCTTCAATGTTTTGAGCGGCTGAGCGCCAGCCGCTACGAAGAAGTGAACAACTATTCACGCCGCCTGACAAGACGGATTCGCGACGCTGGAATGACCATGAAAGCGGCAGCGGCGGAGGGGCTGCCGGATGCCTATGCCCCGGCCGCAACCAGGGCCGGCGCCGGCTCGAGCCGCCACCAGGGACCGGCGCGGCGAAGGATCAGGCTGGACACCACCAGGGTGGCCGCAAATCCGGTCGGCATTCCCCAGACCATAAAGACGGCGAAAAGCAGCAGCACGCCGCCCAGTGCCGGAAGTTCGTAGGAACGGAAACCGGTCTTCAGTCCGATCCGGAACAGGAACGCGACGGGAATGGCGAGCACCATCATGTCGTACATGAACAGATAGGGCGTGGTGAGCAGCGTGCCGGCGCCGAGCGCCGCGGCCTTCAAGTTGTAAGGCACGCGACCGCGCCACATCAGCAACAGCACGACGGCAACTGAGGCGGTCAGCACCCAATGGAACCCCCACGCCAGCGCTTCGCTGCCGCCGAAATAACGCACCAGCGAGAACAGGCTTTGCAGTTTCCACCACGTGGCTTTGCCCTCGGACAGGAAGGCTTGTGAAAATTTCGGCATCCAGTGGAAGAACGCCAGCCAGCTTTCGGTACCGAAGGCGAGCCAGGAAACCAGGGCCATCACGACAGCGGTTGCGGCCGCACTGAAGAACACCCGCCAATGCGACGCCGCGATCAGCACCACCGGAAACAACAATCCATATTGCGGCTTGTAGGTCAGCAATCCCAGGCAAATGCCGGCGAGTATCGGCCGTACCGGGATCAGATACAGCGTACCGGCGATCAGCCCCGCGGTAAGAAATCCGTTCTGCCCGACCATCGCATTGATGAGCACGGTCGGAATGGCAAGCGCGACCAGATAGCCGAAGTTTTGGCCGACGATCGCGCGTATCGCTGCGACGTAAGGCACGAGGCTGACGGAAACCCAGCCGATATATCCCACCGAATAAGGCAGCCATGCCAGCACCGCTGCGACGAACAGAAATGGCGGCGGATAATGCCAGGCAAAATAGCTTTCGAAATATTGACCGAGTTGCGCGACCTCGATCGGTTTCTGGATGTCCCAGTCATAGGCGTGCGCCGGATGGCCTTCCAGCACGAGCCGGCCGGCCGCCCAGACGTTGATGTAGTCACCGGGAATACCGAGCCCGTTCGAATCGAAGATCCAGCAGTGCAGGAAATACGCAATCGGGCAAAACGACAGGTTGGCGAAAAACAGCGCAAAGCACACCATCCGCAGCCAGTCGGGTATCGCAGGCGGTACCGGTGCGGTGATCGGGGGCGTGACGGAGGCGGTCATGCGCGGTCCTTGCTCGGGCGCGCCTGGTCCGAACGCGAGCGTCCCTACAGCAATAGGCCGGACAGAATTGAGGAAATCTTAAGGTTTGGGCGCGGAGACGAGGGATTTTCAGGTGCGGTATCCGTCATTCCGGGGCGCGCGACTTCGCGCGAACCCGGAATGACAACAAACTCAATTCCCGGTCTGCAATTCGCCGAAGCGATCCCAGGTCTTGCGGTTGAAGCGCATGAACTGCATCTGGTCGATCGGCACGTGATCGGTCGGCGAGGTGTTGACCATGATGCCCGGCAGCAGCATCGGCAATTCGAGGTCCTTGATCGCATAGGCCTGCCTCAGGATGTTTTCGGTCGACAGGTCATTGCCGCAGGCCTTCAGCACCGCCTCCAGCGCCATCGCGCCGTTGTAGGAGTTGACGTAGTTGGTGTCGTGCTGGTCGGCGTCGGGCACGTATTTGGTCATGAACTCGCGCCAGCCCTTGACGCCGGCATCGTCCTTCCAGGCGGGATCGTCGGGGTACTTGACGTAGGCGGTGGAGAGAATGCCGGTGCCGGCTTCGACCCCCGCCGGCTCCATCACCGTGGAAATCCACACAGCGACGTTGGACAGGAACGTCATCGGCCGCCAGCCGATCTCGAACGCCTTGCGGATCGACTGCGCGGCGAATTTCGGCGTTGCCGCGATCACGAACACGTCGGCGCCGGAGGCTTTCAGCTTCACGATCTGGGAATCGATGGTCGGATCGGAGATTTCATAGGTCGCAGCAGTAACGACGGAATCGTATTTCTCGCCGAGCACATCCTTCAGGCCCAACAGATAATCGCGACCGAAATCGTCGTTCTGCGAAATGACGGCGAATTTGGCGTTCGGATTTTTCGAAAGCGCGTAGCGCGCATAGAGCCTCGCCTCGTAGCGGAACGGCCCCTGCACGCCGAGCGTCGCCTGCGGATACTGAGTGATGTCGGCGAACTTCGAGGCGCCGGAGCCGACGAACAGTTGCGGGATGTTTTTGGACTGCAGATATTTCGCGATCGCGGTGTTATGGGCGGTGCCGATCGAGGAGAAGATCAGCGCCACCTCGTCGCTCTCCACCAGCCGCCGCGTCTGCTCCACCGTCTTCGGCGGTGCGTAGCTGTCGTCGAGCGAGATCAGGTTGACTTTGCGGCCGTTGATGCCGCCGCGCTCGTTGACCATCTTGAAGTAGCCGACCTCGCCCTTGCCGAGCGCGCCGAACGCCGACACCGGCCCGCTATAAGGCATGGTCTGGCCGATCCTGATTTCGGTAGCGGTGACGCCGCGCATCTCGGCCGACGTCGCGGCCGCGGGCCACATCAGACAAGCGACCGCGCCAAGCGCGCCAAATCCCGTGACCCAACGCATCGGCCTGCCTCCCTGTTGCTGCCCTGCGCTCTGATGGCGCGGTTCAGGCTTCCGCAAAACATGCCACGGCGCCGCGGCGGACGCCAAGCCAAATCGCCGCAGCGCGGGTGGAAGCGTGGATTACGTTGTGCGCCTGGGCTGCGGATCGGTCTTCTGACCGGTCCTTTGATCTTTGGGGATCACGAGTTTCAGTCCCGACCAGGTATCGTCGATGGCGCAGACCTTGATGTCGACGAAGCCAAGCGGCAGTGCCGTGTCGCGCACCACGACATCTGTCAGGTCGGTCGTGACATCAGCCGATTTTTTCGGCCGCGATACCAGATCATGCCCTCCGGCGCGATGGCCGCGCGATAGTCGCGCAGCCGGCCCGCGAGCCCTTTGGCTTCGGTCACGAACAGATGCACCATGTCGAGCGGCGCCTTGGCAGCCCGCGCCATCGTCACATCGGCGGGCCGTTGACCGACCACATCGGCATAAGCGGCAGGCGCACCGACGCTGAAAATGCGGAAGCCCGGCTTGATGCCGAGCTTCTGCACCACAGGCTTGCCGGAATAGCCGCTCACAGCCGCTTCGCCGCGACCGCGCGCAACATCAACAACTGGACGCCCTTGCGATGAACGGGAACGACGAAGAACAGGTAAATCTTCCCGAACAGGTTATGCACCGTGCAAATTGTCGATACGACGACGTTCGTCGCGTCGCCGTCGACAGCCCTGAACACCGACAGCCTGAAGTCGATGTGCTTGTTGTCCCGCCCGGTGACAATTTCATTTTGGCCGATGGAGAAAATCGGCCAGGGCCCGATCTTTTCGCCGACACGGTAGGCGCGCTTGATTTGCGGGTTCATGATTTCGGCGACGGTCGGCACTTCCAGACCGGCGAGACCGGCTACCGCGTTGCGGGCCACCAGCATCAACTTGATCCACAGAGGTTTGTGGCCGAACACCGCAAAGAAGATCTCGGCCATTGCAAGGTCGGTACGCCGGAGCGGCGCCCGGTATGAATCGCGAAAATAGCAATGCTCGACCAGATCGCGGTCGAGCATGCTGCCCGGAGGGACTTCACATTCGATCACGGACATGCCGAACGCCCTCTCGCTGTTATCAAGCAAAACGGGCGCCGAAGCGCCCGTTTCACCTGAATCAGTTTCGAGACCACATCACGCCTGCGGCTGCGGCTCCAGGCCGGCATCCGGATCGGGACGCGGGCGCGACTTGCCGGCCGGCGGCACCGCGGAGGCCCGCGGCGTGGTCGGCTCCAGCACCGACTCGCGATTGGGCTTCTTGCCGTTGAGCAGGTCCTGAATTTCGTCGCCGCTCAGCGTCTCGAACTCGAGCAGGCCCTTGGCCAGGGTTTCGAGGTCGCCGCGTTTCTCGGTCAGGATTCGCGTGGCTTCGTTGTAGCCCTCCTCGACAAAGCGCCGGATCTCGGTGTCGATCTTCTGAACCGTGGCTTCCGACGCGTTCTGGGTCCGCGAGACCGACATGCCCAGAAATACCTCGTCCTGGTTCTCGCCATAGGACACGGTGCCGAGCGCTTCCGAAAGACCCCAGCGCGTCACCATCATGCGCGCCAGACGCGTCGCCTGCTCGATGTCGGACGAGGCGCCGGAGGTCACCTTCTCCTTGCCGAAGATCAGTTCTTCCGCGACACGGCCGCCCATCATGATGGCAAGCCGCGACGTCATCTGCTCGAGCGACATCGACAGCTTGTCGCGCTCGGGCAGCTGCATCACCATGCCGAGCGCACGGCCGCGCGGGATGATGGTGGCCTTGTGGATCGGATCGGTCGCGACGACGTTGAGGCCGACGATGGCGTGGCCGCCCTCGTGATAGGCCGTCAGCATTTTCTCTTCCTCGGTCATGACCAGCGACTTGCGCTCGGCGCCCATCATCACCTTGTCCTTGGCCTCTTCGAACTCGGACTGCGTCACCATGCGCTTGTTGCGCCGTGCCGCGGTCAGTGCCGCTTCGTTGACGAGGTTCATCAGGTCCGCGCCGGAGAAGCCCGGGGTGCCACGTGCGATGGTCTTGAGGTTGATATCGGGTGCCAGCGGCACCTTGCGGACGTGAACTTTCAGGATCTGCTCGCGACCGACGACGTCCGGATTAGGCACCACTACCTGGCGGTCGAAACGGCCGGGACGCAGCAGCGCGGGATCCAGCACGTCGGGCCGGTTGGTCGCAGCGATCAGGATCACGCCTTCATTGGCTTCGAAACCGTCCATCTCGACCAGCAACTGGTTGAGCGTCTGTTCGCGCTCGTCATTGCCGCCGCCCAAACCGGCGCCGCGATGGCGGCCGACCGCGTCGATTTCGTCGATGAAGATGATGCAGGGCGCGTTCTTCTTGGCCTGCTCGAACATATCACGGACACGCGAAGCGCCGACGCCGACGAACATTTCAACGAAGTCCGACCCCGATATCGTGAAGAACGGCACATTGGCTTCGCCCGCGACCGCACGCGCGATCAGGGTTTTACCGGTGCCGGGAGGACCGACCAGCAGCACGCCGCGCGGGATCCGTCCGCCGAGGCGCTGATACTTTCCGGGATCGCGCAGGAATTCGACGATCTCCTGCAGGTCCTGCTTGGCTTCGTCGACGCCGGCGACGTCTTCAAACGTGACGCGGCCATGCGCTTCGGTCAGCATCTTGGCGCGCGACTTGCCAAAGCCCATCGCCTTGCCGGCGCCGCCCTGCATCTGCCGGGACAGGAAGATCCAGACGCCGATCAGCGCGATGAAGGGCAGCCAGGAGACCAGCAGCGACACGAACCACGGCACGTTGTCGCCGGGCGGCTTCGCGGTGATCGAGACCTTGCCGTCATAGAGACGCTTCACCAGCGTCGGGTCGCTCGGCGCATAGGTCTGGAACGAGGAGCCGTTGGTGAAGGTGCCGTGGATTTCCGGCCCCTGGATCACGACGTCGCGAACATGGTTCTGATCGACCTCGCTCAACAGCTGCGAGAACGAGATGTCCTGCGAGGACGCGCGCTGACCCGGATTTTGGAAGAGCGTAAACAATGCCAACAGCAGCAAGACAATGATAACCCAGAGGGCGAAATTGCGCAGATTGGCGTTCATCGATCTTCCTTCGTGGTCGCGCGGATCGCGGCCTTATGTCCTTGGTAGCAACCCTGGAGGGAGCGCTTGGGTACTCAGGCGAGAATCCCTTGGTCCACTGCAGACAATCTAGGTGCAGCACGGGTCGATGCCAAGGGAACCGCGCAGGACTATTTAGCGCATCCTAGCGCAATTACCGGTCAAATAATGGCGCTGAAACCGGGTGTTTTTCGGGGGTGGTTAAGACCCCCCGCCAGTTTCTGACGGATATCGCGGTATCCGGGCGCCTTCACGTCCTTCTGCCGCGGCGCGGCGGGGCCGGATCGACGTGAATCCGCGCTCCGGTCAGGCTGATCACCGCCCCGGCAAGGGTCTGCTTCAACCGGGACGGGCCCCCCGTATTTGCCCGGTCCAGGTTGGCCCGGTCCAGGGCCGTCAGCAGGGCTTCCAGCTTGCCGAGTTCCGCAGATCCCTCGTGACCGACACGGTCGATCGCGCGCTTCAGCAGCCGCAAACGGATTTCCTCCGGCAGGCCGGCAAACGCCGAGGCGTCGAAGCCAAAGCGCGAGGCATCGTTACGGTCCCTCAGCGCGAGATAACGCTCGGCGCCGTCGACCAGCACTTCCAGCGCCGCATTCGCCCGCGCCAGCCTCGACGCCAGCCGGGCAAGATTCCGGCTGTCGCCGCCCTCCTCGGCCAAGACAGGCATCAACGCCCGCAACCGGGGGCGCGTGTAGCTGGCGTCGCGATTGGTCGGGTCGTCGGCGAAGGCGATCTTCGCCTTTCTCAGCGTCGCGACCAGCTGCGATTTCGGGACGTCCAGCAACGGTCGCGCCAGCCACACGCCTTCGCGCTCGGTCTCGCGCGCCATCGCCGCCAGACCGGCGATGCCGCTGCCGCGCAGCATTCGCATCAACAACGTCTCGGCCTGATCGTCGCGGGTATGCGCGGTGAGGATATGCGTGGCGCCGCTCGCATGCGCGGCCCGCGCCAGCAGCTGGTACCGCGCCGCGCGGGCTGCGGCGGGCAGTCCGGTTTTCGGCTTGGCGCCGGTCCAGCGCAGCGTGCGGTGGGGCAGATCGAGCTCTTTGGCCAGCCGTTTGACATCACGCGCCTCGCGCCCCGCTTCCGGCCGCAAGCCGTGATCGACGGTGACAGCGATCAATTTCGGCCCCCGCGTCAGCGCACGGCGCCAGCGCGCCGCAAGCCACATCAGGGCCATGGAATCAGGACCGCCGGAGACCGCGAGCACGATTCCAGGCGCGGCCTTCCAGTCCGCGAAAATACCCTTCGCCTGCTGGACCGAGATTGGGGAATGGTCGTCGTCGGGCATGGCTTCACGGGTTCTGCAAGGCCAGTGGCGGCCTCGGCCAGCTAGCACTTTAGCACTTAACCCGCTTCTGCTCACGGTCAACGGCGGCTTTGACGCCGGTCGAGGCGCGCGGGTATTTCCGCGTCACCTCGCCAAGGGCGGCGCAGGCGGCTTCCTTTTCCTTCAGCGCCGCCAGCGACTGGCCGAGCCGCAGCAACGCGTCCGGCGCCTTGGCCGACTTGTCGAACTTGGTGGTGACACCGAGAAAGGCCTCGGCGGCGTCGCGATATTGCTGGCGCTGGAAGTAGCTCTCGCCGAGCCAGTATTGCGAATCCGCGATCAGGGGATTGCTGGGATATTTCTGCGCAAAGTTCTTCATGGTCTCTTCGGCCAGCGCGTAGTCCTTGCGCTGCATGTAGCCGATGCCGAGGTCGAACTCGTCCTTCGGCGTGGCCGAAGGCGGCAGCGTGGTCAGCGCGGCGCTTGCGGGGCCGCGCGGCGGCGCAGCGCCGGGATCGCGCGGGCTCGGCGCGCCGAGATCGAGCGGTTCACCTGCGCCGCGTCCGCCGGGGGCGCCCACCGGCGTTTCGTTCGCGATCGGCAGCTGGCCACCACCAAGCGCGCGCGGTGCGCCGGGGGCGTTCGGATTCTGGCCGGGATCGAACGCGTCGCCACGGCGTCGACCGGGCGCCTGTGGGGCTGCCGGCTCCTGGATGATCGGGGCAGGTGCCGCGATCTGCGGCTGATCGTAACCCGGCTGCGCCTGCGGATAGGCCTGCTGCGGATAGGCTTGCTGGGCCTGCGGTTGCCTGGCGGGCGGATTGGGTTGGAGCGCCGCCACGCCGGGCTGGGCGACCGGAGGCTGTCCGCCGGGCGCGGCCGGCGCGGCACCGAGCTGCCGCAGCCGATCTTCGAGCTGGCGGTTGCGGTATTGCAGTTCCTCGTTCTGGCCGGTCAGTTGCCGCAGCTGGTTTTCCAGCCGCTGGATCCGCATTTCCGAATCTGGATCGTCGGCCTGGGCCAGGACCTGTGTAAGGGCTGCCTGGGAAGACAGAGCCAGCATCGCGACGATGGCCGCGACGCCGGCAGCATTGAGAAACCTGGGTGACATTTTGCCCTGACGACTGATCGTTGACCCGCGAAAGCGGCACGAATTGAGGAAGGGAGTACGCCGGAATTGTGACTGGCGTTTCCGAATCCTCACGCTTGATTGCGCTATGGTTTAGTATCGGCTGCAAAACAAGCAAGCGTGATCGTCGACCGCTTCGTTCATCAAGCTGAAGGATCAACCGATGCACGTAACCGTGAACGGGGTGCGGCTGTTCTTCGACGTCGATGGCGCGGGGCTCGTCCCCGACGGCCCGGTGATGCGGGAAAAGCCGGTGCTGCTGATGCTGCACGGCGGCCCCGGCGCCGACCATTCGATCTACCGGCCGGCCTACTCCGCCTTGGCCGATGTCGCCCAGATCGTCTATCTCGACCACCGCGGCAACGGCCGCAGCGAGGACGGCCCGCGGGAAGACTGGAATCTGGCGCAGTGGGGCGACGACGTCTGCGCGTTCTGCGACGCGCTCGGCATCGTGGATCCGATCGTGCTCGGCGCCTCCTTCGGCGGCATGGTCGCGCTGGCCTATGCCACGCGGCACCCGGATCATCCATTCAAACTGATTCTGATCAGCACCGAGGCAGAGGGCGGTTCCTATCGCGACCGGCGCGTAGCGTTGTTCGAGCGCCTCGGCGGCCCGGAGGTGGGCGCGCTGGCGCGGCGACGGTTTCTGGAGCTTCAAGAGCCTTGGGATCAGGCGTCGCGCGACGCCTGGCTGCGGATGGCGATACCGGTTTACACGCGCAATCCGCGCGATCCGGACATGGCACGCCGCGCGGTCAGCCGCCCGGCCGTCGCCCTGCATTGGTTCGCAAGACCCGGTGGGGAGAGCGACAGATTTAACATGTTCCCGGATCTCGGCCGCATCCAGTGTCCGACCCTGGTGCTCGGCGGCGAGGACGATCCGATGCACCCGATCGAGAGCCAGGCGGATATCGCAGCCGCGCTGCCGCCGCATCTCGTGCAGTTCGAACGCTTTGCCAGTTGCGGGCACGCGGTCATGCCCGATGCGCCCGAGCGCACCACCGCGTTAATCCGGGATTTCATCACGCGGTCAAAATAAAACCGGCGCCCGAAGGCGCCGGTTTTGAAATTCTGCGAAGGCCGAAGCTTACGAGTTGGCGTTCAGCACGGTGACGGCGCGGCGGTTCTGCGACCAGCAGGAGATGTCGTTGCAGACCGCGACCGGGCGTTCCTTGCCGTAGGAGATCGTGCGCATGCGGTTGGCATCGACGCCGCGCGAGGCGAGATAGGTCCGCACCGACTGGGCGCGGCGCGCGCCGAGCGCGATGTTGTATTCGCGGGTGCCGCGCTCGTCCGCATGGCCTTCAATGGTGAAGGAATAGCGGTTGTAGGTCTGCAGCCACTGTGCCTGCTTTTCCAGGGTGGCGATTGCCTGCGGGCTCAGCTCGGTCTGGTCGCTCTCGAAGAACACGCGGTCGCCGACATTGACCACGAAATCCTGCTGGCTGCCCGGCGTCGCCGCACTGGCCATCGCGCCCTCGGGCCCGATGTTGTTTTTGGCGCAGGCGCCCATCGACAGCGCCACAGCGACCACCGCTGCCAGCTTCCATCCCTGGAGGATACGCATCTGATATTTCATTCGGGAGCCTCCACGCTCACGTTTTAGACTGTCATCCGGTCTACAGGTCGATGGTTAAGCGAACGTTCCGTCAACCTTGATGGGATGTTGCCAGACCCGATCAAATGCCGACGAACGCCGAAAAGCGATCGTGATAGTTAATGATTTGTAAATGTGGCGCGAGGGTGAAGGCAAGCGTTCTCGGGGCCTGAATCACCGCATTTTGGCGTTCAGCGCCGCGCCGGATCAACATCGGCTGGCATAATCCGCGGCCTGCGGGCGGAACCCGCCGGACGGGCCGGTTGCGGGCCCGTCCCGGCTATTCAGGAATTCGGAACGATCGAGGCACGCTCGTAACCGGACGCGACCTTCTGGGGCGCAAAATGACGCTCGCCGGCGCGCTCGAACAGCATCCGCCGCTCGAACGCGGTCGAGCGCATCATCGGATAGCGCTCGAACACCTTTTCCTTCATCGTCGGAAAATCGGCGGCCATCAGCCCGACCGGCTTGAGCAGGCCGGGGAACATGCGCGGCTCGGCGATGGTCTCGTGCAGGAATACGCGGCGATAGAACGCCTGATGCTCGGCCCGCACGATCGCCAGCCCGAGATCCGCGTTGAAATATTCGCAGGCCATATAGGCCAGCCGCAGCGTCAGATAGGGCAGTTCCGGAAAGCGCTTGACCTTGTCTGGATCGGCGACGAAGCGCGCGGGATCGATGACGACCTCGCCCTTGTCGAGCCGCGGATTGAGAATTTCGCCGAATGCCTCGTTCGAGCAGGACTGCCGCCATCCGGAGGTCAGCACGCTGATCCGGACGGAACTGTACAGTTCGCCGTGAAAATAGACGCCAAATGTCCAGGAGTTCGGCAGGTCGTCATACTGATCGGTGACGCGCTGCTCCGGGGATTCCTTGACCGCCCCCTCGCGAAGATAGGCACGGTACCGAAGATTGTAGATTTCTTCTTTTTCTTCAGGGGTTTGCGCTAGACGATAGTCGACTTGATCCAACAGGTCCGAACTCCGTCCAATAGCCGTTATAGAAGCTTCGGCCGGGGACCGCCGCATACTGATACTCCTAACACTTACCACAACTTACGCGAGTAGTCTGAAGATTAACAGCTTATTAAGAGATTGCAAAGCTATCACGGCGTTAGGGTTAACTACTACCGCCGGATTAGCAAGCAACGACCGCTCGCGCATCCAGTACTTCAGGTTGCAATACCTGATCTCAACCGTCAAGCGATCGATCGCGCGGCGACCACCTGCAATGGCTCGTCCGGCAACCGGCGGCCATGCGAAACGTTCAGCAATTGGCGGATCCGCGTTGCCGGAACCGGACGGCTGAACAGGTAGCCTTGCACTTCGCTGACGGTGCCGTCGGCACTGATCAGCTCCAGTTGCTCGTTGGTCTCGATGCCCTCGACCACGACCGCCATGCCGAGATCGGCCGACAGCCGGGCCACGCCGCGCAGCAGCGTCAGCGGACGGTCGCTGTCGATGCCTTCCAGGAAGGAGCGGTCGATCTTGACCTTCTCCAGCGGGAAGTTGTGCAGATAGCTGAGGCTGGAATAGCCGGTGCCGAAGTCGTCGAGCGACATCCGCACGCCGAGCGAATGCAGTTGCGACAACACGTCGTGCGTCATCTGGGTGTTGCGCAACAGCGAGGATTCCGTGATCTCGATTTCGAGACGGTTTGCCGCCAGGCCCGAAACCTCAAGCGCGTAACGGACCTCGCTCAGCACGTCG
Source organism: Hyphomicrobiales bacterium (assembly GCA_038244925.1). Taxonomy (GTDB): domain Bacteria; phylum Pseudomonadota; class Alphaproteobacteria; order Rhizobiales; family Xanthobacteraceae; genus Bradyrhizobium. Next base: position 35,572 of record JBBRSX010000049.1, read on the forward strand.
CGCTGGTGGAATTGCTGCGGCGAGAAGTTGACCGCGACGCTGACGCCTTCGGGCCACTTCATGCATTCCATGCAGGCCTTGCGCAGGATCCAGCGGCCGAGGTCGACGATCAGGCCCATGTCCTCGGCGACCGGAATGATGTCGATCGGGGAAACCGTGCCGCGCACCGGATGATTCCAGCGCAGCAGCGCCTCGCAGGTCGCGATCCGTCCCGATTTGAGATTGATCAGCGGCTGGTAGAACAGCTCGAACTCCTCGTTGGCCAGCGCCTTGCGCAGATCCAGTTCGAGGATGCGGCGGGCCTCGACGACCTGGGCCATCTCGTCGCGGAAGAAGCAGAAGGTGCCGCGACCGTCGGCCTTGGCACGGTACAGCGCCATGTCGGCGTTCTTCAGCAGCGTATCGGCGCTGACGCCGCGCGTGCTCATGGCGATGCCGACGCTGGCGCCGATCTCGACCAGATGATTGTCGATCTTGTAGCGCTCGCTCAGGCGCTCGACGATGCGCCGGGCCAGGACCGCGGCGTCGTCGGCGGAATGGATGTTCTGCTGGAACACGACGAACTCGTCGCCGCCGAACCGCGCCACGAAATCCTCCGGCCGCAGCATTTCGCGCAACCGGTCGGCCACCGCG
>JBBRSX010000050.1:0-35985 GCA_038244925.1 Hyphomicrobiales bacterium
CGATGATCCGTCAGTTCCTTGCCCCGGTCCCAGGTCAGTGACTTATAAAGCTCTTTTGGGAGCTTCTTCGACTGCTTGATGAGCGCGTTGATGACAGTCCGGGTGTCCTTGCCGGCCACCTTGGCTAACATCACGTAACGCGTTTGACGTTCGACCAAGGTCGCGATGTAGGTATTGTTCGGCCCGGACAGCAGGTCGCCCTCCCAATGGCCAGGCACGGCCCTATCTTCCACCGCAGCTGGTCGCTGACGGATTGAGACCGCATCCTTCATATGTCCCCGTCGATCGCCATTCGGATCAACTGGTCTGGAGCGACGCATTGAGCGCTTCTGCCGGAGATGGCTAAGAAGCTCTTTCTTGAGCACTCCGCGCGCTTGGACAAACAGGCTGCGATAGATGGTCTCGTGTGACACCCGATTATACTCGTCTTCAGGATGCGTTCTCTTCAGCCAACCGGCTACCTGCTCGGGTGACCAATCTAATCTGAGCTTCCTTGCCACTGCCCGCCGAAGCCGCGGATTGGTCGCCAGCTTACAACATTTTGGACGACGAGATCGCGCCCAGGCATTCTCGTCCGCAAGGGTCGCCCGGTAGCGATCACAGCCGCCATTGCGGCTCATTTCCCGGCTCACCGTCGAGGCGGAGCGGCCAAGTAATTTGGCGATCGACCGGGCCGACTGACGTGCCGTAACGCCTCTGGAAATCAATTCGCGTTCCGCAAGCGTCAGTGCCAGCCTGGAGCGACGCCGCTCCGCAGGACGAAACCCTCCATGCGGGGCAACCAGAAAATAGATCGACGATGACTCCTTACCAAAAGCTCGCCCAATCGCCTTCAATGACTCCCCGCGCTTCCAACGGTCCCATAATTCCGTCTTTTCTGCCGCGGTAAAACCTCTATGAAATCTCCGTTCCATCCTACACTCCATCTTTTCCCATAAGATAAAGTGTTGCGTCGATCGGTTGAGACCGCCAGGGATAAGCGGACATGCGGCCGGACCCGCGATTTCCACTAAATTATGAGTACACGCCATGGTCTTTTGTTTTGACGCGTTTTCTTGACGTGAACCGGCATCCCTTCACTTGAAAACGCTATGCAATGAAAACGGCGCCCGCGAGGGCGCCGTTTTGATAATCAGGCTTGGTCAAGCCGCTTTGGTCTTGAGATGCTTGAACATGTTGCCGCGGGCTTCGTCGTCCATCTCGGCCTTGAACTTGAAGTTGTCCTTCAGCGCGATCGCCTTGGCCGCGGCGGGCCGCGCCGAGATTTCGTCGACCAGTTTCTTGACGTTGGGATATTTCGCAAATGCATCCTCGCCGAGGATGAACGGGATCATGCGGGCCCAGCCCCACAGGTCCATGTCGACGATGGTGTAGGTGTCGCCGACCATGTAGCGCTTGCCGGCGAGATGGGCGTTGATGATGCTGTAGTGCCGATCCGCCTCGAACTGGTAGCGGTTATGGGCGTAGTCGACCTTCTCCGGCGCGAAATGCTTGAAGTGGACGGCCTGGCCCGAGAACGGCCCGACGCCGGTGGCGACGAACATCAGCCAGGACAGCAATTCGCCGCGGTTGGCCGGGGTGTTCGCCGGCAGGAACTTGCCGGTCTTTTCGGCGAGATAAAGCAGGATGGCGTTGCTGTCGAACACCTTGACGCCGCCGTCGTCGATCGCCGGCACCTTCGAATTGGGGTTGATGGCGAGGTATTCCGGCTTGAACTGGTCACCCGTGCGGGTATCGACCGCCACCGGTTCATAGGCGATACCGGCTTCCTCGAGAAAGAGCGCGACCTTGGTCGGGTTCGGCGATCCGTTGAAGTAGAATTTGAGCATTTTGGAATTCTCCCTTTGCCTTCTTGTTGGCGCAAAAATCCGGCCGCGGCGACCTTATCGCAAGGCGCCCTGTCCATGCTCAAATTTTTAGGGAAGGCGCAACCGACGAGTTCGTGAGGTTGGCCGGCGGGCCAACAGCCTCGCAGTCATTCCGGGGCATCGCGCAGCGGTGAACCTCAGGTGCGCAATTGCGCACCGGGGAATCTCGAACTTCCGGGTTCGATGCTTCGCATCGCCCCGGAATGACAGCTTGGTGTGTTGAACTCAGCCCGCCGCCATTTCGGAGCGGATTTCGGCGCGCAGTTCGTCGATCAGGCGCAGGCCCTTCTTGGTCTCGATGTGCCAGAAGGTCCAGCCGTTGCAGGCTTCGGAGCCTTGCGCTACCGCGCCCATGCGATGGATCGAGCCGACCTTGTCGCCGAGCATGATGGCGCCGTCGGCACGGACCAGAGCGCCGTGGCGTTTCTTGGAATCGACCAGCTTGGTGCCGGGCGAGATCATGCCGCGCTCGATCAGTTCGGAGAACGCGACGCGGGGTGCGTCGCGCGCGGTCATGAACGGGGCCAGCGTGGCCTCGGGCAGCGGTTCGATCGCGGCGATGCGCGCTTCGGCCGCGGTCGCATAGGTCTGGTCGCGCTCGAAGCCGATGTAGCGGCGGCCGAGGCGTTTTGCCACAGCGCCGGTCGTGCCGGTGCCGTTGAAGGGATCGATCACGAGATCGCCGGGCTTTGACGACGACAGCAGCACGCGCGCCAGCAGGCCCTCGGGCTTCTGGGTCGGATGCACCTTCTTGCCGTCGGCGCCCTTGAGGCGTTCGTCGCCGGTGCACAGCGGGATCAGCCAGTCGGAACGCGCCTGCACGTCCTCGTTGGCGGCCTTCAGCGCTTCGTAATTGAAAGTGTAGCCCTTGGCCTTCTCGTCGCGCGCCGCCCAGATCATGGTCTCATGGGCATTGGTGAAGCGGCGGCCGCGGAAGTTGGGCATCGGATTGGTCTTGCGCCAGACGATGTCGTTGAGGACCCAGAAGCCGAGGTCCTGCATGATCGAACCGACGCGGAAAATATTGTGGTAGGAGCCGATCACCCACAGCGTCGCCGACGGCTTCATGATCCGGCGGCAGGCCAGCAGCCAGGCGCGGGTGAAATCGTCATAGGCGGCAAACGACGAGAATTTGTCCCAGTCGTTGTTGACGGCATCGACATGGGATTCGTCGGGGCGCTTGAGGTCGCCCTTCAGCTGAAGGTTATACGGCGGATCTGCGAACACCAGATCGACCGAACCGGCCGGAAGCTTCGACATCTCGGCAACGCAATCGCCGACGACGATGCGAGCACTGGATTCGGGTTCAAAGTTAGTGCGGGGCGCCCTTGAAGACGCCCCGCGACGCGACACAACCATGACTCAACTACTCTGACTCAGGCGACGCTGTCGGCGACGCGGGACTAAACAACCGACTGGCGTTACATTGACCGGGCAAAGTAAAAATCGACTTAATCGGTCAAAGTACTGAGAGAGATTTGCCGAGATAGAATTGCCGGTTATGCGCACTAGGCAATATTTGCCGGGCGGGTTATTGATTAACGGAATGGAAATTTTACCTGACTGGTGCGTTGGGTATCTGAGCAACCAGCCGGGATGAGGAAATACCGCCATGCGTTACGATGATTTTCGACGCAGCGACGACATCGATGACCGTCGCGACGATAGCGGCGGTGGAGGAGGCGGTGGCGGCGGTTTCGGCCTTCCGATGGGTGGCGGCGGGCTCGGCATCGGCACCATCATCGTGCTCGGCCTGGTCGGCTATGCCTTCGGCATCGACCCGCGAATCCTGATCGGCGGCGCCGAAATCCTCACCGGCGGCAACCAGGCGCCGAGCTACCAGACCGATCGCCGGTCGGGACCCGCCAAGACCGGCGCGCCCAAGGACGAGATGGGCAGCATGATTTCCGGCGTGCTCGGCGAAATCGACGACCGCTGGGAGGAGATTTTCAAGAGCAGCGGGCAGTCTTATACCGGGCCGCGCATTGTGCTGTTCCGCAACGCCACCAATGGCGGGCGCTGCGGCATGGCGCAGTCGGCGATGGGGCCGTTCTACTGTCCGCCGGACAAGCAGATCTTCCTCGACACCAATTTCTTCCGCGAGGTCGAGACCAAATTTCGCGGCTGCTCGGGCAGCGCCTGCAAATTCACCGCCGCCTATATCATCGCGCATGAGGCCGGCCATCACATCCAGAACCTGCTCGGCATCCTGCCGCGCGTGCAGCGGCTGCAGCAGCAGGCCGGCAGCAAGGCCGAAGCCAACGCGCTGCAGGTCAAGGTCGAGCTGCAGGCGGATTGCCTCTCCGGCGTCTGGGTCAACCGCGAGGAAAAGAAACGTCCGGGCTTCCTCGAGGCCGGCGACATCGACGCGGCGCTGACCACGGCGACCGCGATCGGCGACGACACGCTGCAGCGGCAGGCGACGGGCAGGGTGGTGCCCGACTCCTTCACCCACGGCTCGGCCGCGCAGCGCAAGCAATGGTTCATGACCGGCTATCAGCAGGGCACGGTGCAGGCCTGCAATACGTTCGGGTCGGGTGGGTAGTGGATCGACGTCATCATGAGGTGCGAGCCTGCTTGGGCGAGCCTCGAAGGATGACAGCCCGTGGCCCATCCTTCGAGGCGCGCTACGCGCGCACCTCCCGAGTGAACGCGAATGCGTTCATCCGGGGATGACGTCAGAGTTTGCGGCGGAGAGTTAGTGAATGTCCTCCATCGACGAAACCAAAGCCTTCGTGCCGCTCAACATCGCGGTGCTGACGATTTCCGACACGCGTTCGCTGGCCGACGACAAGTCAGGCACCACGCTGGCGGACCGGCTGACGGCGGCCGGTCATCATCTCGCCGCGCGTGAGATCGTCACGGACGACGTCGATGCGATCCGCGCCGTCATCAGGCGATGGATCGCCGACGCAGGTGTCGATGTCATCATCACCACCGGCGGCACCGGCTTTACCGGGCGCGACGTGACGCCGGAGGCAATCGAGCCTCTGTTTGAAAAGCGGATGGACGGTTTTTCCATTGCCTTTCACATGCTGAGCCACGCCAAGATCGGCACCTCGACGATCCAGAGCAGAGCGACCGCTGGCGTTGCGGGGGCGACCTTCATCTTCTGCCTGCCGGGATCGCCGGGCGCCTGCCGCGACGGCTGGGACGGCATCCTCGCGGCCCAGCTCGACTACCGCACCCGGCCCTGCAATTTCGTCGAGATCATGCCGCGGCTGGACGAGCATCTGCGGCGGCCGAAGGCCAAGGGCGCGTCGGCCTGAGTAGGTCCGTCCCAGCGACTACAAATCCATCTCCCAGGTCTCGCCGACGAGATCGACGCCGAAGCTGTGATGCTTGTCTTCGGCGACACGGCGGAATCCGGCGCGCTGATAGATTCCGCGCGCCGCGACAAGAATGCTTTGGGTCCACAGGGTGATCGATGTGTAGCCCGCCTCGCGCGCGAAGCGGATGCATTGCCCGGTCAGGGCGCGGCCGACGCCGAGCCCGCGCGCTTTCTCGTCCACCAGCAGCAATCGCAGTTTTGCGATCTTGTCCGTTGCCTTCACCAGAAAGATCGAACCGACCGGCTCGCCGCCGACTTCCGCGATCCAGCAATGTTCGCGGGATGGATCGTATGACTTGATGAACTGCGCCGCGATCTCGGCCACCAGCGCCTCGAAGCTGATGTCCCAGCCATACTCCTGCGCGTAGAGCGCGCCGTGCCGCGACACCACCCAGCCGATGTCGCCGGGGCGATGACTGCGCAGCAGGAACGAGGCCGGCTTTTGTGCGGATGGTTCGAGGGCTTGTTCGATGGTCGTCATCGCGTGGACGACGGCTGCGCGTTCGCCATCGTCCAGCCGCCCGAGCAGCGTGCCGACGACGTTGCGCGAGCGGCTGTCGAGTTCGGCGTAAGTCTCACGGCCTTTCGCGGTCAATGTCAGTTCGGTGGCGCGACGGTCGGCCTTGGAGGGTTTTCGCGCGACGATCTGGCGCTCCTGCAGGTCGCGCAAGGTGCGGCTCAGGTACCCGGCATCGAGGCTGAGCGCGTAAGCGAGGTCGGTCGCGGTGCAGGTTTGCCGTTCCGACAGTTCATAGATGATCCGGGCTTCCTGCAGTGTCCACGGGCTGTCCAGCAGCTTCGGCTCGATGATGCCGAGCTTGCGGGTGTAGAAGCGGTTGAAGGCGCGAACCGCCGCGATCTGCTGGTCGGTATTTCCGGTAGCCGGATCTTTTGATGTCATGGCAGACCTCGTTAATTGCCATAGTCAAACAATTATTTGACTTTAGCAAGTATATTTGCGCGCGTCGGTCCCCGCTCTACTTTGCATGGGGTTGTTTTCGATATTTTGTGATCCGGCCTTCGCAGGTTCCGGTTAGCCTCAGGCGACGACCACGATCCGGCTGCGCAGCATGGTGCGGGAGCGGCGGCCGACCTGGCGCAACAGCCTCGCCTCGGAACGGCGGGAATCCGCACCGTAGCCGCCGAGCCGGTCGTAATGATCGCGCGCGATCAGGAGGCCCTGTTCGGCCGAAGGTCCCGCGATCATGCGGGCGACGTATTTGAGGCTGTCGCGCAGGCCGTTGTCGGCATAGGGCGAGCGGGCGTAGCGGAAGACACCGGCGCGGGGTTTGCCGCTGTTCGAAACGCCCTGGATAAATTGTGCGGTCTCTTCGATCCAGCCGTTGTCCAGCACGGCGCCGGCATGCAGGAACATCAGCCAGGGTGAGCGTGAAGTTCGTGCGCCTGCGGCCATCGCCGCGGCGCGGGTGCCTTCAAAGGCCAGGAAGCGGCAGCCGGCCACGTCGGCCACCCGCTCGATCACGCCCGTGCCGGCCCGATCGACCAGCACCACCTCGCGGATAATGCCGGCCGCAGCGCCAGGCACCAGCGCCGCCAACGTCGCAACGGCCGGCTGCTCGACACCTTCGGTCGGAATGATCACGCTCAGCATGGATGAGGCTTCATTGGCTCACATGGAGAAAAACGTCGCACCGTTATCACCTTGTCACATTCAAAGCAGCCGTTCGCGTGCAGTTTTTTGCGGCAGGCATGAGCTCCCGGTCAAGCTGCGCTTTTTTTGCATCCTTTGTGGATTGTCGCGATTCATGTTCTTGCTTTGTTCTTATGGTGTGCTATGTACTGATCCATGAGCCGAGCATCCTCTCATGCCCTCAAGCACCCGCCGGTAGCGGCGCCCTCCGAGCCGGCGGGTGCGACTCCTTTTCCCGAATTGGCTGTTGCCATCGAGCGCGAGCGACGGCGTGGCCGTGGCGCTCAGTCCAACGACAGCGGCCGGTTCGAAGCCGAGGCGCGGGTAGCATTCGACGATGGCTGGCAAAGCCTCGACGACCTGCCGCCGTTCAAGACCACCGTTTCGATCGATACCTCGCGCAAGGTGATCGCCCGCAACGACTCACCCGACATCGGCTTCGACCGTTCGATCAACCCGTATCGCGGCTGCGAGCATGGCTGCGTCTACTGCTTCGCGCGGCCGACCCATGCCTATCTCGGCCTGTCGCCGGGGCTCGATTTCGAATCCAAACTGCTGGTCAAACCCGACGCGCCCGAGCTGCTCGAGAAGGAAATCGCGGCGCCAGGCTACGAACCGCGCATGATTGCGATCGGCACCAACACGGATCCGTATCAACCGATCGAGCGCGAGCACAAGATCATGCGCGGCATTCTCGAAGTGCTGGAGCGCGCCGGCCATCCCGTCGGCATCGTCACCAAGTCCGCGCTGGTGACGCGCGACATCGACATTCTCGCGCGGATGGCGAAACGCAATCTGGTCAAGGTCGCGTTATCAGTGACGACGCTCGACCCCAAGCTGGCGTGGACGATGGAGCCGCGGGCCTCGACGCCGCCGAAGCGGCTGGAGGCGATCCGGAAACTGGCGGAGGCCGGCATTCCCGCGACCGTGATGGTGGCGCCGGTGATCCCAGCGCTGAACGATTCCGAAATCGAGCGCATTCTGGACGCAGCCGCCCACGCGGGCGCAAAGGAAGCGAGCTACGTGCTGCTGCGGCTGCCGCTGGAAGTGCGCGATCTGTTTCGCGAATGGCTGATGGCGAACTATCCGGACCGCTATCGCCACGTCTTCACCCTGATCCGCGACATGCGCGGCGGCCGCGACTACGACTCGCAATGGGGGACGCGGATGAAAGGCACCGGACCGATGGCCTGGATGATCGGACGCCGGTTCGAAGTCGCCTGCGAGAAGCTCGGCCTCAACAAGCGCCGCACGAAATTGACGACCGATCACTTCATCAAGCCGAAGCGAAGCGGCCAGCAATTGAGTTTGTTCTAGTCGTTGATGTTCCTCGGTCATTCCGGGATGGTCCGAAGGACCAGACCCGGAATCCAGAGATTGTTGCGCGAGATTCCGGGTTCGACGCTCTGCATCGCTCCGGAATGACGAACAAGGTAGTAACATGAGTACAAAATCGCCACCCACCCCACGCTTCACCGTCATCACCCTCGGCGTCAGCAACATGCGCGCCAGCATCGCCTTTTACGAGGCGTTGGGCTTTGCACGGAAATTTCATGCAACCGGCGAGGCGGTGGCGTTCTTCGATACCGGCGGCACCGTGATCGGGCTTTCCCCGTGGGACTATGGCGGCTACTCCGGCTATTTTGGCGATCCCGACAACCATCCCTGGGAGGTCGTGGTCGCACCGGGCATCGAGGTCGGCGACGACCGGCGGGTTCATCTGCCGGATTGAGGGGCGTCATTGAATAGCGGGAATTGAACCCGGTTCCCGGTTGCGCTGCGGCGCCCGCTTTCGCACCATCGTCGGCATGATTCGGGAAAAATCTTCCAAAAAATCCGACAAGAAGCCGGCCAAAGGCGTGATCACGGTGACGCCGCCGAGCTTTCGCCGCGAGCGCGCGCTGATCAAGCGCGGCTTCTGGCCGGTGGCCGGCTGTGACGAGGCCGGACGCGGGCCGCTGGCAGGTCCGGTGGTGGCAGCGGCGGTCGTGCTGGATCCCAAGCGAATCCCCAAGGGCATCGATGATTCCAAGCGGCTGAGCGCCGAGCGTCGCGAAGAGCTGTTCGAGGAGATCTGCGCGACCGCGTCGTTTGCCGTCGCCTTTGCCTCGCCGGCGCGAATCGATCGCGACAACATTTTGCGCGCCTCGCTGTGGGCGCTGACGCGCGCCGTGCACGCGCTTCCCGAAACGCCGAAGCATGTGTTCGTCGACGGCCGCGACCGGATCGATGTGCCCGGCGATTGTGATGCCGTGATCGGCGGCGACGGCATCGTGATGTCGATCGCGGCTGCTTCCATCATCGCAAAAGTGACGCGCGACCGCCTGATGTGCGCGCTGGCGCTGGATTGTCCCGGCTACGGGTTTGAAACCCACAAGGGCTACGCGGTGCCGGAACACCGCGAGGCTTTGGACCGGCTCGGCCCGAGCATCCATCACCGCCGCTTTTTTGCGCCGGTCGTGGCCGCGCGTGAAAAGCATGCGCCGCAAACCATCGTCGTCGAGCGCGATTTGTTCACGGTCGAAACACAAATCATGTCAGAGGTTTCGGCCTCGCTCTGAGGCCGCAGATAAGTCTACGCAATCTGCGGAACGCTACAGTTGCCTCGGTCGCCTCTGCGCTCTATCAAATGTCCTCGGACAGGGCTGCTCGGCCCGGGCATTTCGGACGTTTCATGCGTTTCACCTCCCTGGTTGTCGAACTGATCCGTGCCCGGCCGCGGCTGGTGGTGTGGCTCGTGGTGCTGCTGCAGGCCGCGATGTGGCTGATCCTGCCGGTGCTGCTCTATCGCAGCCCGCCCGGGGAACTTTCGACCATCCTGGCGTTCGGCCGCGAATATCAGGTCGGCACCTATCTCGGACCGCCGCTGGCGTTTTGGCTCGCCGATATCGCCTATCGCGCGGTCGGCAATCACATGTTCGGCGTCTATCTGCTGGCGCAGCTCTGTGCCATCGCCACCTTCTCGGCCTTCTATCAGCTTTCGCGTTCCATCGTCGGCGGCCAGCAGGCGGTGATCGCGGTGCTGCTCTCGATGACGGTGGTGGCCTTCAGTTCGCCCGGCGTCGAATTCGGTCCGCTGGTGCTGGCGCGGCCGCTCTGGGCGCTGCTGCTGCTGCATTCGTGGCAGATCATCGGCCAGAACCGGCGCAGCGCGTGGTTTGCATGGTCGATCGAGGCGGGGCTGCTGCTGCTGACGACCTCGGCTGCGATCGGGCTGTTGTTGCTCGTCGCAGGCTTCGCCGTCGCCACCCCGCGCGGGCGGCGCACCCTGATGTCGCTCGATCCGCTTTATGCGCTGCTGGTGATCGTGGTGCTGGCGCTGCCCTGGCTGATCTGGCTGCTCCGCGCCGATGTGCTGACCATGCCGCCATGGCCTGCGATCGATGATCTCTCGGCCCGCGCGCTGCACTGGGGTGTTTTGCTCGGCGGCCTGATTGTCGCGACGGCCGGCATCGTGCTGCTGGCGGTGCTCAACTCCGGCTGGTTCAGCCGCAATGCGGACGAGGCGCCGATCATCTACCGGCCGCCGGTCGAGCCGCTGGCGCGCCAGTTCGTCTATTACTTCGCGATTGCCCCGGCGCTGCTCGGAAGTCTGATCGCGGGCCTGTTCAATCTCGACCGCATCACGGGCGGTCCCGGCGTGGCCTTGCTGTTGTCGGGCCTGGCCACGATCGTTGCCACCGGTGACCTCGTCTATCTCAGGCGTCAGCGCCTGCTGCGCTCGGTCTGGGCGGCGGCGGTTGCCGCACCGGCCTTCGTCGCGATCGGCGCAACGTTGTTCCTGCCCTGGACCGGCGTCAACGAGGTGCCGACATCGCTGCCGGCAAAAGCGATCGCGCGTTTCTTCGGCGAGAATTTCGAGCGGCGAACCAATCAAAGACTGCGCGCGGTGACCGGCGATCCGCAACTGGCGAGCTTCATCGCGATGGATAGCGGGCGTCCGCATCTCCTGCTCGATGCCAACCCGGAGCGGACGCCGTGGCTGTCGCTTGCGAAATTCAACGAGACCGGCGGCGTCGTGGTCTGGCGCGCGGCCGATACCTCGGGCACGCCGCCGCCCGAACTTGCGCGACGCTTTCCCGGCCTGGTGCCGGAAGTGCCGCGCGTCTTCGAGTGGATCGTGAACGGCCGACAGCCGCTGCTGCGCGTCGGCTGGGCCATCGTGCGGCCGAAGGGACAGTGATTTTCTTGCTACGCCGTTGACGTGGGCGCAGCCTCCAGCGCGGTCGCGATTGCGCGCAGATCCTGCCAGGTCATCCGCTTGTAGGACGGCGAACGCAACAGATAGGCCGGGTGGAACGTGGCGATGGCGCGGATGGTGCGGGTGCCGGTGTCGTAGTCGAACCATTTGCCGCGGGTCTTCATGATGCCGTCGCGGGTCGACAGCAGCGTCTGCGTCGAGGGATTGCCGAGCGTCACCAGCACGTCGGGATTGACCAGTTCGATCTGCCGCTGGATGAACGGCAGGCAGATCTGGGTTTCCTGCGGCGTCGGCGTCCGGTTGCCGGGCGGCCGCCACGGAATCACGTTGGCGATATAGGCCTTGCTGCGGTCGAGCCCGATGGCGCCGATCATCCGGTCCAGCAATTTGCCGGAACGTCCGACGAACGGCAGCCCCTCGATATCCTCCTCGCGCCCGGGCGCCTCGCCGACGAACATGATGCGCGCTTCCGGGTTGCCGTCGGCGAACACCAGCCTCGTCGCGGTGTGCTTCAGCGCGCAGCCGTCGAAATTTTCCAGCATTGCGCGCAGCGCTTCCAGCGTCGGCGCGGTCCGCGCCGCTTCCCGCGCCGATGAAATCGCCGCATCCGGCGCCAGCGCAATATCGGCCCGAGGTGCTGCGGGCATCGCCGCCGGGATTTCCCGGACCAGCCGCTGCGGTGCGATCTCGCGGGGCGCGGTGGCGGCGGGAACATGATCCGGCTCGGCCAGCCGATCGATCGGTGCGTCGCCCAGCGCGCAGTCGACCCCGGCCTCCAGATAAAAGGCCAGCAATTGCCGGAGGCTAGGTGCGGGTTCGGGCATGAAATCCATTATGCCAATCTATCTAGGACGGATCGGCCCGTCGCGAAACGTCTCACATGTCATTTCCGTGGTTGTCCTCCCCCGAAAAATCGGAAACAACGCACCTTTAGAAGCCTTCTCAACCGGGCCGGGACCAGATCATGAGCACCGAAGAACTACCCCCGCGCGAATCCATGGAATTTGACGTCGTGATCGTCGGCGCCGGCCCGTCCGGCCTGGCGGCGGCGATCCGGCTGAAGCAGATCAATGCCGAGCTCAACATCGTGGTGGTCGAGAAGGGTTCCGAGGTCGGTGCGCATATCCTGTCGGGGGCGGTGATCGATCCGGTATCGCTCGACAAATTGCTGCCCGACTGGCGCAAGGACGATGCTTGTCCGCTGAAGACCGAGGTCAAGGACGACCGCTTCTACTGGACGACCGCGACCAGCGCGATCCGGCTGCCGAACTTCATGATGCCGCCGCTGATGGACAACCATCACTGCTATATCGGCTCGCTCGGCAATGTCTGCCGCTGGCTGGCGCCGCAGGCCGAAGCGCTCGGCGTCGAAATCTATCCGGGTTTTGCCGCCACCGAAGTGCTGTACGACGACAAGGGCGCGGTGCGCGGCATCGCCACCGGCGACATGGGCATCGCCAAAGACGGCAGCCACAAGGATTCCTACACCCGCGGCATGGAGCTGCTCGGCAAATACACGCTGTTCGCCGAAGGCGCGCGCGGCAGCCTGAGCAAGCAACTGATCGCGAAATATTCGCTCGACGCCAATAGCCAACCGACGAAATTCGGCATCGGCCTCAAGGAAGTCTGGGAGATCGATCCTGCCAAGCATCAGAAGGGCCTGATCCAGCATTCGTTCGGCTGGCCGTTGAACAATTCGACCGGCGGCGGCTCGTTCCTCTATCACTACGACGACAACAAGGTCGCGGTCGGCTTCGTGCTGCATCTCAATTACGACGATCCGTATCTGTCGCCGTTCGATGAATTCCAGCGCTTCAAGACCCATCCCTCGATCCGCAATGTGTTCGAGGGCGGCAAGCGGCTGGCCTATGGCGCCCGCGCCATCACCGAGGGCGGCTACCAGTCGGTGCCGCGGCTGAGCTTTCCGGGCGGCGCGCTGATCGGCTGCGCGGCGGGATTTGTGAACGTGCCGCGCATCAAGGGCGTGCACAACGCGATGGGCTCCGGCATGCTGGCGGCCGAGCATGTGGCGGCAGCCCTCGGCGCCGGCCGCAGCAACGACGAACTGGTCGATTACGAAAATGCCTGGCGCGATTCCGCCATCGGCAAGGATTTGCATCGGGTCCGTAACGTCAAGCCGCTGTGGTCGAAGTTCGGCACCATCGTCGGCGTCGCACTCGGCGGCTTCGACATGTGGACCAACACGCTGTTCGGCTTCTCGCTGTTCGGAACCCAGTCGCACGCCAAGCCCGACCGCAAGACGCTCGATCCGGCGAAGACGCATGCGCCGATTTCCTATCCGAAGCCGGACGGCAAGATCTCCTTCGACAAGCTGTCGTCGGTCTTCATGTCCAACACCAACCACGAAGAGGACCAGCCGGTTCATCTGAAGGTCGCCGACCTCAACCTGCAAAAGACCTCCGAGCATGACGTGTTTGCCGGGCCGTCGAATCGCTATTGCCCGGCTGGCGTCTACGAGTGGGTCGAGGAGGCCGCCGGCCCGCGCTTCCAGATCAACGCCCAGAACTGCGTCCACTGCAAAACCTGCGACGTAAAGGACCCGAACGGCAACATTACCTGGGTTCCCCCGGAGGGCGGCGGCGGGCCGAATTACGAGGCGATGTAACCACGATTGCGTGAGGAACGCGTTTTCGAGCGAAGTAGGTACCGGTTCGCGTGAGGAAAACGCGTCAAAATATGAACCGGAACGCCCTTCGGCGTTCCGGCACCGGGTCACCGCCGTACCGGCCACGATACCGCCACAGTAAAAGCGTTTCCGGGTTCGGCTGGCTAAATCGGCGGCCCAAAGGCCTGATGAGGGCCTAATCTGCCAATCGATTCGCCAACCCGTATCCTTGCGGTTGAAGGCCAAAAGCGGCATTGTCTGACGCCGCGATGCCGACGCTTGGGTTCGCATTCGACTGATCGCAAGACCGATCGAGATGCCGCTGATCGTAATGTCGCTGATCGTGTAATGTCACTGATCATAATGTCCTGACGAACATCCTGGAGCTAGGCGCACGTGATGCTTTCCACCCGTTTCAATCGCTGGACGATCGCCGCCGTTACCATCGCCGTGCTTGCCGTCCCCGGGCAGCTCGCCGCGCAGACGCCGGAGCATACCGGCGATAATGCCGCGCAATTCCCGAGCAAGACCGACCTGAAAGCGCTGACCACGTCCGGCAGTTACCTGGCCGCGCGTCACGCCAGCGTCGAGCGCGATGCCGCGTCCGCGGCGGCGTTCTATCGCTCGGCGCTCCGCTCCGATCCGAAGAACAACGAGCTGCTCGACCGCGCCTTCATCTCGTCGCTGGCGGATGGCGACATCGATGAGGCCGTCAAGCTCGCCGACCGGATCCTGACCCTCGACAAGGCCAATCGCGTCGCCCGCCTGGTGGTCGGCGTGCGCGATCTGAAGCTGAAGAAATACGCCGCCGCGCAGCTCAACATCAACCAGTCGATCCGCGGGCCGATCACCGACCTGGTGGCGACGCTGCTGTCGGGCTGGGCCAGCTATGGCTCCGGCGATGGCAAGGCGGCGGTCGCCGGGATCGACAAGCTGACCGGACCGGAATGGTATCCGATCTTCAAGGACCTCCACGCCGGCATGATCCTCGAACTGTCGGGCAAGGAAAAGGACGCCGGCGCGCGTTACGAACGCGCCTACAAGCTCGACGATTCCATGCTGCGGATCACCGAGGCCTATGGCCGCTGGATGTCGCGCAACAAGGACGCGGCCGCGGCAACCGGCATCTACGAGGCCTTCGACAAGAAGCTGCCGCGGCATCCGCTGGTGCAGGAAGGTTTGCGCGAGACCAGGGCCGGCAAGAAAATGCCGCCGCTGGTCGATAGCGCGCAGGCCGGTGCGGCCGAAGCGCTGTACGGCATCGGCGCCACGCTGACCCGGCGCGGCGGCGAGGACCTGGCGCTGGTCTACCTGCAGCTCGCGCTTTACCTGCAGCCCAATCACCCGCTGGCGCTGTTGTCGCTTGCCGATCTCTATGAGTCCGTGAAGAAGCCGCAGATGGCGATCAAGGTCTACGAGCGGATGCCGGCCAGTTCGCCGCTGAAGCGCAATGCGCAGATCCAGCTTGCCACCGATCTCGATGCCGCCGACCGCAGCGACGAGGCAATCAAGATCCTGAAGGAAGTCACGACCGAGGACGGCAAGGACATCGAGGCGATCATGGCGCTCGGCAATGTCGAGCGCGGCCGCAAGAAGTTCGCCGATTGCGCCGTGACCTATTCCAAGGCGCTAGAGGTGATGCCGGCCGCGACCGACAAGAACACCTGGGTCACCTATTACTATCGCGGCATCTGCGAGGAGCGTTCCAAGCAGTGGAGCAAGGCCGAGGCCGACATGCGCAAGGCGCTCGAGCTGCAGCCGGAGCAGCCGCATGTATTGAACTATCTCGGCTATTCCTGGATCGATCAGGGCATCAATCTCGACGAAGGCATGAAGATGATCAAGCGTGCCGTCGATCAGCGTCCCGACGACGGCTACATCGTCGACTCCCTGGGCTGGGCCTATTACCGCATCGGCAGTTACGAGGACGCGGTGAAGAACCTGGAACGCGCGATCGACCTCAAGCCCGAAGATCCCACCATCAACGATCATCTCGGCGACGCCTATTGGCGCATCGGCCGCACGCTGGAGGCCAAGTTCCAGTGGGCCCACGCGCGCGATCTCAAGCCCGAGGCGGAGGAATTGCCGAAGATCGAGGCCAAGATCGAGAACGGCCTGCCCGAGGATGCCAATTCTTCCGCAGCCTCCGCCGACAAGAAAAAAGAAGACGGCAAGGGCGGTTGAACAGCGTTTTCGAGCGGGGCGGGGCGTCGTGCAGGCATTGAGTGATGAAGGACGCGCCAAGGTCAATTTGACCTTGCGCGTGAACGGCCGCCGCGGCGACGGCTACCACGATCTCGAAAGCGTAGTGGCGTTCGCAGACTGCGCCGATCGCCTGACGCTGACGCCAGGTGCGAATCTCAATCTGAACATGTCCGGACCGCTGGCGCAGGCCTGCGGCGAGACCTCGGACAATCTGGTGCTGAAGGCCGCGCGGCTGCTGGCTGAACGCGTGCCCGGCATGAAGGCCGGCGGTTTCACCCTCGACAAGGTATTGCCGGTCGCGGCCGGCATCGGCGGCGGTTCGGCCGACGCTGCGGCGGCGCTGCGGCTGCTGGCGCAGTTGAACGGGCTCGCGCCCGCCGATCCCCGTATTATCGAAGTCGCGCAACTGACCGGTGCCGACGTGCCGGTCTGCGTCAAGTCGCTTGCCTGCGTCATGACCGGCGTCGGCGAAACGCTGCAGCCGCTGGCTTTGCCGAAAATGCCGTGCGTGATGGTCAACCCCAACGTGCCCGTCGCCACCAAGGACGTGTTCAACGCGCTCGGCCTGCGCAATGGCGAATTGCTGGTGGGCGCCACCGACGTGCTGCTGCAGGGCCGCGATTGGCCCGACCAGGGCGCGTCGCTGGAAGAGTGGGTCGAGGCGCTCGCCGCCAGTTCCAACGACCTCGAAGCGCCGGCGATGCGCATCCAGTCCGTCATCGGCGACGTCATCGCCGCGCTGAGCGCCACCAACGGCGCCTGGCTTACGCGGATGTCAGGCTCGGGCGCCACCTGCTTTGCGATCTATGAAAACACCGCCGACGCCGGCCGCGCTGCAGAGAAAATCAGGCGCGATCACCCTGGCTGGTGGGTGCATGCGGGGACGCTGAGCTGACGCGCAGACCTCGTCATGGCGAGGAGCGTTAGCGACGACTTGTCCGCCGTAGCTCAACGAGGCGAAGGCGGAAGCAATCCAGTTCGTAGGGTCGGCAAAGCGTAGCGTGCCCACCGAAATAATTCCGGAAAGTTAAGGGCAGATGGCGGGCACGGCGCAAGGGCGCCTTTGCCCCCTACGAAGCGCTCAATGCGATCTTGCCAGACAGAACGCCACCACCTGCTCCAGCGCCGATTTCATCGGCGAGGCCGGGAACAGCGCCAGCGCGTCGACGGCCATCGCGCCGTAATGATGGGCGCGGCTGATGGTGTCTTCGAGCGCGCGATGCTTGGTCATCAGGCCGATGGCGTGATCGAGATCGGCATCACCGATCTCGCCGCGCTCCAGCGCCTTGATCCAGAACGCGCGCTCGCTATCGTTGCCACGGCGGAACGCCAGCACCACCGGCAGCGTGATTTTTCCTTCGCGGAAATCGTCGCCGATGTTCTTGCCGAGCTTGGCGGCCTTGCCGCCGTAATCCAGGACGTCGTCGACCAGCTGGAACGCGATGCCGAGATTCATGCCGACCGAACGGCAGGCGGTCTGCTCGGCTTTCGGCCGGTTGGCGATCACGGGGCCGACCTCGCAGGCAGCGGCAAACAGCTCGGCGGTCTTGCCGCGGATCACGGCGAGATATTCGTCCTCGGTGGTCGCGGTGTTCTTGGCGGCTGCCAGCTGCATCACTTCGCCCTCGGCGATGGTGGCGGCGGCGGAAGACAGAATATCCAGCGCGCGCAGCGAGCCGACCTCCACCATCATGCGAAAAGCCTGGCCGAGCAGGAAGTCGCCGACCAGCACGCTGGCCTCGTTGCCCCACAGCATCCGCGCCGACAGCTTGCCGCGCCGCAATTCGCTTTCATCGACCACGTCGTCATGCAGCAGCGTCGCGGTGTGCATGAACTCGACCGCGGCGGCGAGCTTGATATGGCCGTCGCCGGAATAGCCGGTGAGGTTGGCCATCGCCAGCGTCAGCATCGGACGCAGCCGCTTGCCGCCTGAGGAGATCAGGTGGTTGGCGACCTCTGGAATCATCGTGACTTCCGAGCCGGTCCGCGACAGGATTGTGGCGTTGACCCGCTCCATGTCGGCGGCGACGAGGCCTACCAGGGCATCGATCGAAGCGTTCGGGCTTTCGAAAGGTACAATAACCGCCACGCTGGTCTCCACTTTTGCCCAATTCACATTACCTTCGCCTACAATAGAAAGTGCGGGCTGGGGCGGCAAGGGCACGATGCGGTTGACATGCCCCGCGCAGCCCTCGCAATCACGATTGCGGCAGCAATCCGATTGCGGCAGCCATGCCGCCGCCGGGGGCCGACGAAGGAGAACACAAATTGCGGGAATTGGTTCGGACCAACGATATCGTGCTGGTTTCCGCCGTCGGCGCGCTGCTCGATGGCGCCAATATCCATCATCTGGTGCTGGACCAGAACATGAGCATCATCGAGGGATCGCTCGGGGTGCTGCCGCGCCGGATTCTGGTCCACGAGGACGATCACCGCGAGGCGCGCCAGGTGCTGTCCGATGCCGGCCTCGCCCACGAATTGCGGGCCGATGACTGAGCGAAGCGTTTTCGAGCGAAGTGGGGACCGGTTCGCGTGAAGAAAACGCGTCAAAATAATAGTCCGGAGCCCGGTTCTGATGAAATCAGAACCGATAAGGCTCTGGCGCTGGATCTCTCGGAGGACGCGTTTCTCGGCGGGCAATTGCGGCTGCGGCACTTGAAATCGGGGCACCGCGCCGGTCACGATGCCGTGTTGCTGGCAGCCGCGACCCCGGCGCGACCAGGCGATCGCGTCGCCAATCTCGGCGCCGGTGTCGGGGTCGCCGGCCTTGCGGTTGCGAGGCGCGTCGCCGGCATCGACCTCGTTCTGGTCGAGATCGATGCGATGCTGGCCGGCCTTGCGCGCGCCAACGCTGCCGATAATGCGCTTCGCGCCGAGGTGATCGAGCTCGATGTTGAATCCACGGCTGCCGCATTTGCCGCAGTCGGGCTCGGCCCCGACAGCGTCGATGCGGTGCTGATGAATCCGCCGTTCAACGATCCCGCGCGCCATCGCCGTTCGCCGGATGCCGCGCGCGGCATCGCCCATGTCGCAACGGAGACCACGCTGGCGAACTGGGTCCACGCGGCGCGGCGTGTTCTCAAGCCCAAGGGCATGCTGACGCTGATCTGGCGCGCCGATGGCATTGCCGAGGTGCTGGCCGCCCTCGATCACGGTTTCGGGAGCCTTGAGATTTTGCCGGTTCACGGCGACGCCAAGGGGCCTGCGAACCGGATTCTCGTTCGCGCCACCAAGGGCGGACGGGCACCGACGCAGATCCACGCCGCCCTGATGCTCAATGATGAGTCAGGCGTGCCCAATAAAAGGGTGCAGGAGATTCTGGCCGGGAAGGGGGTTTTACCGCTGGCAAACCCGTGAAAACGCCGGAGGCTCAAGCCTAGAGCTGTAGGGTTATCGCAGAGGTAGGATAATGCGGCGGTAGAATTACTGAGGAAGCGTTTCTGACTGCCGTTTCGGGGCGGAAGTGAAGTGAACCGCGGTCAAAAGGGTCCCGATCAGCATTATCAGCAGATAGATTTTCATGTCACTCTCCGCTGCGCCATTGCAGCCTTAACCACTGCAATGCAAAAGGCGTTCCAGCCGTTCGGCTGATCTGGGCTCTTCCAATGACAGTGGCGCGATAAAAAATGGTTAATTCGAGGTAACGGCATGAGTGAACAATTAAGTGATCGCACCGGATTGCCGGGCCTGCTCGAGAGGTTGAAGGACCTCTTGCCGGCGAAATTACGGCGCGGCTCCGCGGTGGTGCCGGTGGTGCGATTGTCCGGGGTTATCGGCGCGGTGACGCCGCTGCGGCCGGGCATGTCGCTGGCCGGTGTCGCCAAAACCCTCGAACGCGCATTCGGCACCAGGAACGCCAAAGCCGTGGCGCTGGTGATCAACTCGCCCGGCGGCTCGCCGGTGCAATCGCGCCAGATCTATTTGCGGATCAGGCAGCTCGCGGCGGAAAAGAAATTGCCGGTGTTGGTGTTCGTCGAGGATGTCGCGGCTTCCGGCGGCTACATGATCGCCTGCGCCGGTGACGAGATTTTTTGCGATCCGTCCTCGATCCTCGGATCGATCGGCGTGGTCGGCGGCAGTTTTGGATTTGTGGAGCTGATCAAGAAAATCGGCGTCGAACGGCGGCTTTATACCGCAGGTGAGCACAAGGCGACGCTGGATCCGTTCCTGCCTGAAAACCCCGATGACGTCGCACGCCTGAAAACACTTCAGCGCGAGATCCACGCCATCTTCATCGCGCTGGTCAAGCAAAGCCGCGGCGCGCGTCTCAAGGGCGCTGACGATCTGCTGTTCACCGGCGAATACTGGGCGGGTGACACATCGGTGTCGTTAGGCTTGGCGGATGCGATCGGCGACCTGCGTTCGACCCTGCGCGCCCGCTTTGGCGAGAAGGTGCAGACGCCTGTGATCGCGCCCCCAAGCGGGATGCTGTCCGGGCTGCTGGGGCGCAAATCGGCCGGTGCGGGCGCCATGGCCGCCCTGGACACCATCCCTGGGTTGCCGGACGAACTGATCTCGGCGCTGGAGACCCGGGCGATTTGGGCCAAATTCGGGTTTTAGAGCCGGTCTAGCCGCGCCATTTAGTCCCAAAAGCGCAATTGCGGCGCAGGCCGGCTTGGGGGAGAATGCCGGCATTGGGGGCTGACACGTGAACGACAAGGATCGACCGATGCCGCCGTTGATCGCATTCGCTGGCGCCCTGGGCAGCCTGGCCGTGGTCCGCTGGGCCTACAAGACCGCCGTCCGCATCAATCAGGAACTCGAAGAAGCACGCCTGACGCGCGTCGCCGAGGCCGCCAGGGCGGGGGATATTCAGACCCTGCGCCGGGATCCCGTGACCGGGGCGTACCGGCCTAGCTAGCCACGTCATTCCGGGGCGATGCGTCAGCATCGAACCCGGAATCTCGAGATTCCGGGTCTGGTCCTTCGGACCATCCCGGAATGACTCACTTTACCGTGCCCCGTCCTCGCCTTGATTCCCCACGCCACCGCCGATACGGTCCCGCGCACCTCAAAACCCCCTCGCGAGACCGATTCTGCCGATGGACGCCTTGCCTGCCCATATGCGCCCGGAACGTTCGTTCCAGGGCTTCATTCTCGCCCTGCAGCGGTTCTGGGCCGAGCAGGGCTGCGTCATCCTGCAGCCATACGACATGGAAATGGGGGCGGGCACCTTTCACCCGGCGACGACCTTGCGCGCGCTTGGGCCGAAGCGCTGGAATGCGGCCTATGTGCAGCCCTCGCGGCGGCCCAAGGACGGCCGCTACGGCGAAAATCCCAACCGGCTGCAGCATTACTATCAGTTTCAGGTGATCATGAAGCCGTCGCCGCCGAACCTGCAGGATCTCTACCTGAAGTCGCTGGCCGCGATCGGCATCGATTCCAGCCTGCACGACATTCGCTTTGTCGAGGACGACTGGGAAAGCCCGACGCTCGGCGCCTGGGGCTTGGGCTGGGAGTGCTGGTGCGATGGCATGGAAGTTTCCCAGTTCACTTATTTTCAGCAAGTCGCGGGCGTCGAATGCGCGCCGGTGGCCGGCGAGCTCACCTACGGGCTGGAGCGGCTGGCGATGTATGTGCAGGGCGTCGACCGCGTCTACGATCTCAACTTCAACGGCCGCGACGGCGACGAGCGCGTCAGCTATGGCGACGTGTACCTGCAGGCCGAGCAGGAATATTCCCGGCACAACTTCGAGCACTCCGATTCCGAGATGCTGTTCAAGCAGTTTTCGATGGCCGAAGAGGCCTGCAAAAAGTATCTCGCGGCGGGTTGGAAGAGCGGCAGCAATCAGAAGGAACATCTGATGGCGCTGCCGGCTTATGACCAGTGCATCAAGGCGAGCCATGTCTTCAATTTGCTGGATGCCCGCGGCGTGATCTCGGTGACCGAGCGGCAAAGCTACATCATGCGCGTGCGCGAACTGGCAAAGGCCTGCGGCGAAGCCTGGGTGCACACCGAAGCGGGCAGGGCGGTCTGATGCCTGATCTTCTGCTGGAACTGTTTTCCGAAGAAATCCCCGCGCGCATGCAGGCAAAGGCGGCCGACGATCTGCGCCGCATGGTCACCGAAAAGCTGGTTGCCGAAGGCCTGGTCTACGAAGGCGCCAAGGCGTTCGCGACGCCGCGGCGACTGACGCTGACCGTGCACGGCATTCCCGCGCGGCAGCCCGATCTCAAGACCGAACGCCGCGGACCGAAAATGGGCGCACCTGACGCGGCCGTGCAGGGCTTTTTGAAGGCGACCGGTTTGAAGTCGCTCGACGAAGCCAAAATCCAGCGCGACCCCAAGGGCGATTTCTACATCGCGCTGATCGAGAAGCCGGGCCGTCCGACATTGGATGTGCTGGCCGAGATCCTGCCGGTGATCGTGCGAACTTTTCCGTGGCCGAAATCGATGCGCTGGGGCGAACGCTCGGCGAAATCGGGCTCGCTGAGCTGGGTCCGGCCGCTGCATTCGATCATCGCCACCTTCGGCCTCGAGACCGAAGAGCCCGACGTCGTGAAATTCGCCATCGAAGGCGTCGAGGTGGGCCAGACCACCCGGGGGCATCGCTTCATGGCGCCCGCTGCGATCTCGGTGCGCCGCTTCGAGGATTACGAAGCAAAACTGCTGGACGCCAAAGTCGTGCTCGATCCCGAGCGCCGCAAGGACGTCATCCTGACCGACGCCAAGCAACTGGCGTTCGCGCAAGGGTTCGAACTGGTCGAGGACCAGGTGCTGCTCGACGAAGTTTCCGGCCTGGTCGAATGGCCGGTGCCGCTAATGGGCTCGTTCGACGCGGAATTCCTGTCGATCCCCGGCGAGGTGATCCGCGCCACCATCCGAAACAACCAGAAATGTTTCGTCGTCAGCGATCCCAAAACCGGAAAACTGACCAACAAGTTCATCCTCACCGCCAACATCGAGGCCAGCGACGGCGGCAAGGCGATCATTGCGGGCAACGAACGCGTGATCCGCGCGCGGCTGAGCGATGCGAAGTTTTTCTACGAGACCGACCTGAAGACGAAGCTTGAGGATCGGCTGCCGAAATTCGAGAACATCGTGTTCCACGAGAAGCTCGGCACCCAGGGCGAGCGCATCAAGCGCATCGAACGGCTCGCGGCGGAAATCGCGCCGCTGGTCGGCGCCGACGTCGAAAAGACAAAACGCGCCGCGCATCTGGCGAAGGCGGATTTGTTGACGGAAGTGGTCGGCGAATTCCCGGAGCTGCAGGGCTTGATGGGCAAATACTACGCGCTGGCGCAGGGCGAGGACGCCGCCGTCGCGGCCGCCAGCGAAGAGCATTACAAGCCGCAGGGGCCAGCGGATCGCGTTCCGACCGATCCGGTGAGCATCGCCGTGGCGTTGGCTGATAAGATTGAGATTCTTTCTGGATTCTGGGCAATAGTCGAAGAGCCGACAGGGAGTAAAGACCCTTACGCTTTGCGAAGAGCTGCATTGGGAATAATTAGAATTATTCTTGATCGTCGTCTTAGGTTGCCGCTGGCGTCACTTTTCGAAGCTGCCTTGCGTCAAATTTTTGATTTTGAAGTCAGCTGGAAGCCTTCTCGCAATCAAGTGCACATAGGTATAAACGTAAACGGGCAAGAACTCGCTTTCCGTGAGGTAGCCGTCTCTAGAGACGCTTCCGATGATGATCTAGAGAAGTTGCGTAAGGAATTCGAAGCGCAGCATCTTGGTCTCGTTACGAATAAACTTCTGGCTTTCTTCGCTGACCGTCTGAAGGTCCAGCTCCGCGATCAGGGCGCTCGGCACGATCTCGTCGATGCCGTGTTTTCACTCGGGGGGCAGGACGACTTGCTGATGGTTGTCCGCCGGATCGAAGCGCTAGGAAGATTTCTTGAGACTGACGACGGCAAGAACCTGCTCGCCGGTACCAAGCGTGCCATTAACATCCTCTCGATCGAGGAGAAAAAAGACAAGCGCACGTTCGACGGTGCGCCCGATCCTGCGCTAATGATTAATCCTCTTGAGGGACGTCTGTGGGGTACGATCCAGAGTACCGTCACCGAGGCAAATAGCTTTGTCAAAGATGAAAATTTCGAAATGGCGATGGAGACCCTTTCGACCCTAAGAAGTGCGGTTGACTCATTCTTCAGCAAGGAAGCGCAAATCAAGGTCAATGACGATGAACCAAAGGTCCGCGAGAACCGACTAAAACTCCTGAACGAGATCCGCGCGGCGACACGCGCGGTGGCGGATTTTTCGAAAATCGAAGGCTAGACCATGGATCGCAAAACGCTCGCCGCCTATGACCATGACGCGGCGGCGTTCGCGAAGGACTGGCTTGAGCAGCCGGCTCCCCGCGATCTGCAGGAAATCGTCGAGCGCTTTTTCGTCCGCGGGGGGATCTCGGCCGATATCGGCTGCGGCTGCGGCCGCGAGGTGGCCTGGCTCAATGCCAACGGCCTGCCGGCCGTCGGCTTCGATGCCTCGGACGGTCTGCTGAAAGAGGCGTGCGGGCGCTATCCCGGCTTCAAGTTCGTTCATGCCGAATTGCCGGAATTGCGCGGCATCGCCGCCAATGCCTACGACAACGTGCTGTGCGAAACCGTGATCATGCACCTCGACCGCAAGCAGATCGCGGCGTCAGTCCGCCGCTTGCTCGACATCGTCAAGCCGAGCGGCATCCTGTACCTGAGCTGGCGCGTCACCGACGACGCCGATTTGCGCGACGCCCAGGGCCGGCTCTATTGCGCGTTCGATGCCGCGTTGGTGATGACGGAATTAAAGGACACCACGGTACTGCTCGACGAAGAGGTCGTCAGCGAGTCCTCGGGCAAGAAGATTCACCGGCTGGTGGTGAAGAAGGCCGGGCTGGAAATTCGCGAGTAGTCCACCCTCGTCGTCATTCCGGGCTCGCGCCATGCGCGCCCCGGAATAACGAGAAAAAACCCCGCCTGGAGGGGGACCCAGGCGGGGCTTTCTTGTCCGGTCGTCTCGCGCACATTCG
This sequence comes from Hyphomicrobiales bacterium, assembly GCA_038244925.1. Taxonomy (GTDB): domain Bacteria; phylum Pseudomonadota; class Alphaproteobacteria; order Rhizobiales; family Xanthobacteraceae; genus Bradyrhizobium. The sequence continues at coordinate 24,837 of JBBRSX010000050.1, forward strand.
CCGCTTGCGCAGCGCCCGGACTAGCCGTTCAGGCGCGCGGGATTAATCGACCACCTGAACGATGCGGCGCGAGCGCGGCTCGACCAGCACGGTCTGACCGTTCACCACGGTGTAGCGATAGGGCGTGGCGCCATAGGTCTGCGGTACGTCGTAGGTGGTGACGCCGGTTTCCGGCAGCACACCGCCGACGATCACGCGATCGGACATGGTGTAGTTCGGCACCCGTTCGCGCACGATATATTCGCGGAACGCCGGCCGCTGGTCGACGGCAATGCCCTCATTGTCACCTATGGTGACAGTGCCGCCGCGCACGACGCCGACCGTGTTACTTTGCGCCTGCGCCGAGACCGGTGCGGCCAATGCGCCCGCTATCGCTGCAATGGCAAGAATCCTGTTCCGCATCGTCAACTCCTTTGCGAGAAAGCGCCGCCGTGGCCGGCGCAACAGGAAAGCCAATGCATCGCGCACGGCATCGTTCCCAGGAAACCGCCGTCTTATCCGCGGCATTTCCGGGGAATTGTCGTGGTGGATGGAACCCGTTGAAGCGGTGCGCGTCTTCTATTCCGGAACCGCGCCAGCGGGTAAGTTCCCGTCGTCGATTCGATTTCCATCAGATCAGCCGGAGACATTTCAAATGACCATTACCACCGCGCACGTTCCCGCCATCGTGGCTCTTGCCGCGGGAATTCTGATCCTGATCATGCCGCGGTTTCTCAACTTCATCGTCGCGATCTATCTGATCGTGATCGGTCTGGCCGGTCTCGGCGTGTTCAAGATGCTTCACTTCTAGCGCTGGAAAGCGGGGTTTCGCGGCTTGCGCGGAACCCCTCAAAGTGGTGTAAGGCGCGCATCATTCCCCCATTGTCAGATAGTTGGAATCCATGGCCAAAGCCGTCGCGAAGTCCAAAAAAACTGCAGCGAAATCAAAGCCATCCGCACCGGCCAAGGCGGCGCCTCAGCCGTCCGCCCGCAAGGCTCTGAAGAAGGCTGCGGCCAAGGCAGTCAAGCCCGCCGCCAAGGCGCTCAAGCCTGCCGCGAAGGCCGCAAAGCCGGCCGCCAGCAAGGTTGTGAAGAAGGCCGTGGTCAGCAAGCCGACCGTGGAAGCGGTAAAAGCCGGCAAGTGGGTCTACACCTTCGGCGACGGCAAGGCCGAGGGCAAAGCCGGCCTGCGCGACCTGCTCGGCGGCAAGGGCGCCAACCTCGCCGAAATGGCCAATCTCGGCCTGCCGGTGCCCCCCGGCTTCACGATTCCGACTTCGGTCTGCACCTACTTCTACGCCCACGACAAATCCTATCCGCCGGCGCTGAAGGCGCAGGTCGAGAAGGCGCTCGATCACGTCGGCAAGCTCGCCGGCAAGGCGTTCGGCGATTCCGCAAATCCGCTGCTGGTGTCGGTACGATCAGGCGGCCGCGCTTCGATGCCGGGCATGATGGACACCGTGCTCAACCTCGGCCTCAACGACAAGACGGTGGAAGCGCTGGCCGAATTGTCCGGCGACCGCCGCTTCGCCTATGACAGCTATCGTCGCTTCATCACCATGTATTCGGATGTCGTGCTCGGCTTCGAGCATCATCATTTCGAGGACATCCTCGACACCTTCAAGGACGGCCAGGGCTACACGCTCGACACCGATCTCACCGGCGACGACTGGGTCGAACTGGTCGGCCGCTACAAGGAAGCGGTGGCGCGCGAGACCGGCAAGGATTTCCCGCAGGATCCGCACGAGCAGTTGTGGGGCGCGATCGGTGCGGTGTTCTCGTCCTGGATGAACGCGCGCGCGGTGACCTATCGCCGCCTGCACGATATTCCGGAATCCTGGGGCACCGCCGTCAACATCCAGGCCATGGTGTTCGGCAACATGGGCGAGACGTCTGCGACCGGCGTGGCGTTCACGCGCAATCCCTCGACCGGCGAGAGCAAGCTGTACGGCGAATTCCTGATCAACGCGCAGGGCGAGGACGTGGTGGCGGGCATCCGCACGCCGCAGGACATCACGGAATATGCGCGCCAGGAATCCGGCTCCGACAAGGCATCGATGGAACTCGCGATGCCGGACGCCTTCAAGGAACTGACGCGGATCTACACGCTGCTGGAAAAGCACTACCGCGACATGCAGGACATGGAGTTCACGGTCGAGCAGGGCAAGTTGTGGATGCTGCAGACCCGCGGCGGCAAGCGTACGGCGAAGGCCGCACTGCGCATCGCGGTCGAACTCGCCAATGAGGGCCTTATTTCCAAGAAGGACGCGGTGATGCGGATCGATCCGGCGTCGCTGGATCAGTTGCTGCATCCGACCATCGATCCCGCCGCCAAGCGCGACGTGATCGCGACCGGTTTGCCGGCCTCGCCCGGTGCTGCCTCCGGCGAAATCGTGTTCTCGTCCGATGAAGCCGCCAAACTCCAGGCCGACGGCCGCAAGGTCATTCTGGTGCGGGTCGAGACCTCGCCGGAAGACATCCACGGCATGCACGCGGCCGAGGGCATTCTCACCACCCGCGGCGGCATGACCTCGCACGCCGCGGTGGTCGCCCGCGGCATGGGCAAGCCCTGCGTCTCCGGCTGCGGCACCATCCGCGTCGATTACGGCCGCGGTACCATGAGCATCGGTTCGCGTTCGTTCAAGACCGGCGACGTCATCACCATCGACGGCTCGCTCGGCCAGGTCTTGGCCGGGCGGATGCCGATGATCGAACCGAAACTGTCGGGCGAGTTCGGCACGCTGATGGGCTGGGCCGATTCCGTCCGCAAGCTCGGCGTCCGTGTCAACGGCGATACGCCGGACGATGCCCGCACCGCCCTCAAGTTCGGCGCCGAGGGCATCGGCCTGTGTCGTACCGAGCACATGTTCTTCGAGGAAACCCGCATCCGCACCGTGCGCGAGATGATCCTTTCCGAGGACGAACAGTCGCGCCGGGCGGCATTGTCGAAGCTGCTGCCGATGCAGCGCGCGGATTTCGTCGAGCTGTTCGAGATCATGAAGGGCCTGCCGGTCACGATCCGCCTGCTCGATCCGCCCTTGCACGAATTCCTGCCGCACACCCAGGCCGAGATCGAGGAAGTCGCGCGCGCGATGAACACCGATCCGCGCAAGCTCGCCGATCGCGCCCGCGATCTCGCCGAGTTCAACCCGATGCTGGGTTTCCGCGGCTGTCGCCTCGCCATCGCCTATCCCGAGATTGCCGAGATGCAGGCGCGCGCGATCTTCGAGGCCGCGGTCGAGGCCGAAAAGCGCACCAGCAAGGCCGTCGGCCTTGAGGTGATGGTGCCGCTGATCGCGACCAAGGCCGAATTCGACCTGATCAAGGCGCGCATCGACATCACCGCGCAGGCGGTGATGAAGGAGACCGGCAAGAAGCTCGCTTATCAAGTGGGTACGATGATCGAGTTGCCGCGTGCGTGCCTGATGGCCGGCGACATCGCGCAGACCGCGGAGTTCTTCTCGTTCGGCACCAACGACCTGACCCAGACCACCTACGGCATCAGCCGCGACGACGCCGCGAGCTTCCTCGGCACCTATGTCGCCAAGGGAATTCTGGAGATCGATCCCTTCATCTCGGTCGATCGCGCCGGCGTCGGCGAACTGGTCAAGATCGGCGTCGCCCGCGGCCGCAAGACCCGGCCGAACCTCAAGGTCGGCATCTGCGGCGAACACGGCGGCGATCCCGCATCGGTGGCGTTCTGCCACGAGATCGGGCTCGACTACGTCTCGTGCTCGCCCTACCGCGTGCCGATCGCCCGCCTCGCCGCGGCGCAGGCAGCACTCGGCAAGACGGTGGCGAGCCAGGCGTAGTCTTCAAGCGCTGACTACCGGCGAATACGACGTCATGCCCGGCCTTGCGCCGGGCATTTTCGTCTGCATGCGTGTGAGTAATCAGTCCGTCATTCCGGGGCGATGCGACAGCATCGAACCCGGAATCTCGATATTCCGGGTCTGGTGCTAACGCGCCATCCCGGAATGCCGAATGCTGCAATCACGGTTCCCTTATTCGCACGGCGGCGGTTTCCTCACGCGGTTCGTTGACGGGATGTTTACCACTTCTGTCAAATGCCTGTTTACCAACGCGTTTGAACCAATGCGGCAACGTTGCGTGATCCCTTGCGTGTCACACGCAGGCCACGCCGATTAACTCCCCGGCAACCTAAATTCGATACCAACGAAAAAGGTCGAATTTTACGGATGTACTGAAGTTCGATCGCGTTTTGTAAGTGTTGCGTAGAGCGTATCGATGTTTGTGTTGCGTAACCATCCGAAGGGCGCGCGGTTCGCGTCCTTCGGACTCGGTCTTTGCGTCTTCGCATTGATGCCGACCGAGATCGGATATCAGGATATCGCCTCGCTATTGGCCCGGCAGCCCGGGGTTGCCGAACGCTGGCAGAAGCGGGTGTTCTCCACCGTCGGTTCGATCCATGTCGCGACCTTTTCGTTCGGCCGCCCGATCGGAACCTCGTCGCCGCAGACCGCGACCTACCGGCTCGCCAGTCTCGACAACCAAGGCATCGACATCACCGGTTCCGTGACCCGCAATCCGCTGGCCGCGCCGCCGCCGCGCTATCAGGCCGCCGATTTCCCCAGGGTCGATCGGACGTCAAAGGGCGACCGTCTGGTGGTGACGCCGCCGCAGCCGATGGAGGCCGCGGGCCCCGCCGAGCGCGCCCCGGCCATCGAGGATCCCGCGACATCGAACGCATCGGTAAAAGGATTCAAGACCGTCGAGCGGCTGCCTGTGGCCGAACCCGCGCCGCTCGATCCGGAGCTGCAGGCCGCGCTCAGCGCGCCGCCGCTGGCGCAATACGATGTGTCGATGTCGCTCGAAACCAAGCCGTCGGATTCCCTGCCGCTCGACGTTCTCAAAACCGCACCGGCCGCGCCGTCGTCTGCGGTTACGTTCGCACCCGCGGCCCCGCGCGACAATTTTTCCTTCAAGACTTCCAGCCTGTTCTTCGGCTCCTCGCTCGGCTCGCCCGAAAGCATCGAGCGCTGGCGTCCCGGCGAAGAACCGACCATCGTGGTTCCGCATCTCGCGCCTGATCCCGACATGAAGGTGATGGCCTCCTTGCCGGTTGACGCCGACGGCCCGGTCCGCGCCGGCGAAATAGGCGAGAGCATCGCGCCGAAGGGCGAGGTCAATTCCGACAACCAGCACGCCAAGACGCCGGCCGAACGTCTCGGCCTGTTTGACGACAAGTCGCGCGCCAAATCCGAGAAGTGCCTGACCGAAGTGATCTACTTCGAAGCCCGCGGTGAAGCGGTGCGCGGCCAGATCGCAGTGGCTCAAGTGGTTCTGAACCGTGCCTTCTCCGGCAAATATCCGGAGACGGTGTGCGGCGTGGTCTACCAGAACAAGCATCGCCATCTGGCGTGCCAGTTCACCTTTGCCTGCGACAACAACGCCGATGTCGTTCGCGAGCCCGACATGTGGGACCGCGCGCAGAAGATTTCCAAGGCGATGCTCGACGGCCGGCTGTGGCTGCCGGAAGTCGACAGGTCGACGCACTATCACGCCTATTGGGTGCGCCCGTCCTGGGTCAGTGAAATGAAGAAGATGTACAAGTTCGGCGTCCACACCTTCTATCGCCCGCGCGCCTGGGGCGACGGCAGCGACGCGCCGAGCTGGGGCAGCCCGGCCGAGACCGCCGCGATCTCAGCCAAACTCGCCGAAGCCGCGCAAAGCTCGGCCGAGCAGGCCAGCGCCAAGCGGTAGTCATATGTCGTCCCGGCGAACGCCGGGACCCATAACCACCGGCCGCAATTATCAAAGCGATATTGATCGACTGGCACTTCCTCAAATTACGCCGTCCACGGCGTATGGGTCCCGGCGTTCGCCGGGACGACGGCGTGACGGCCGTCACGCATAAAATGACGCCCGCCATCCAAATTGTCCTCGCTAACCCTCTCATTGCACTCGCCGAATTTGCAGGGCTGCCCTGCGGCGAAGTTTTTTCCTTCGTCCCCCTTGGGATTTCCATGCGAATGCATTAACTCCCCGTAACATTGTTCGACGGACCGGATTCGGGGGGGAATTTATATGGCTGTAACCGCAGACAATCTTCGCCCGGCATCCACTTGGCGCACACCGCTCGTCATCATCATTTGCGGCTGCGCGATCGCGCTGTTGAGTTTCGGGCCGCGTTCGAGCCTTGGTTTCTTCATTCAGCCGATGAGCCGTGACTTCACCTGGGGCCGCGACGTATTTGGTCTGGCGCTGGCGCTGCAGAACCTGTTGTGGGGATTGGGCCAGCCGATCGCCGGTGCCATCGCCGACCGCTTCGGGTTGCTGCGCGTGATGATCGTCGGCGCGCTGCTCTATGCAGGCGGCCTGCTGGTGATGCGCTATGCGTCGACGCCGGGTTCGCTCGATCTCGGCGCCGGCGTCATGATCGGCTTCGGGCTATCGGGCTGTTCGTTCAACCTGGTGCTGTCGGCGTTCTCAAAATTGCTGCCGCTGGAGAAGCGCGGCCTCGCGCTCGGCGCCGGCACCGCGGCGGGGTCGTTCGGGCAATTCCTGTTCGCGCCGTTTGGCGTCGCGATGATCGACAATTTCGGCTGGCAGTCGGCGCTGACGGTGTTCGCGTTACTGATGCTGCTGATCGTGCCGCTGGCGCTCGCGCTCTCGACACCGCCGGCGGCGTCAACGAATGTGCCCACCGCCGACCAGCAATCGTTCAAGACCGCGCTCGCCGAAGCGTTCGGCCACCGCTCCTATGTCTTGCTGGTGCTCGGCTTCTTCACCTGCGGCTTTCAGCTCGCCTTCATCACCGTGCATCTGCCGGCCTATCTGTCCGACCGCGGCGTTTCGGCGCAGACCGGCGGCTGGGTCGTCGCCGCGATCGGCCTGTTCAATATCGTAGGCTCGCTCAGCGTCGGTTATCTGCAGAACAAGTTTCCGAAGCGCTACATCCTGTCGATCATCTATACCGCCCGCGCGTTGTCGATCGTGGCCTTCATCTCGTTTCCGATCACGACCTTTTCCGCGATCGTGTTCGGCGCCGCCACCGGCCTGACCTGGCTGTCGACGGTGCCGCCGACCTCGGCGCTGGTGGCGCTGATGTTCGGCACCCGCTGGTTCGCCACGCTCTATGGCTTTGCCTTTGTCAGCCATCAGGTCGGCGGCTTCCTCGGGGTCTGGCTCGGCGGCGTGGTGTTCGAGAAATTCGGCTCCTACACGCCGATCTGGTGGCTCTCGGTGCTGTTTGGTGTGCTGTCGGCGCTGATCAACCTGCCGATCGTCGAACAGCCGGTCGTGCGCCCGGTTGCGCAGCCCGCCTGATCCGGTAAAACCCCGGCAGACAAAGTCCGGGGAGTTTATCGTGGGAACATTCAAGGCCATCCGAGTAGACAAGGCGGAAAAAGGCACCACCGTCGCGCTGACGCAGTTCGACGAAGCCGAGTTGATGGAAGGCGACGTCACCGTCGCCGTCGAGTGGTCGACGCTGAATTACAAGGACGGCCTCGCCGTCACCGGCAAGGCGCCGGTGGTGCGCCGTTTCCCGATGATCGCCGGCATCGACTTCGCCGGCACCGTCGAGCAATCCTCGCATCCGCAGTGGAAGGCCGGCGATAAGGTCGTCTGCAACGGCTGGGGCATGGGCGAGACCCATCTCGGTGCCTACGCCGAAAAAGCCCGCGTCAAAGGGGACTGGCTGGTGCGGCTGCCCCAGGGCATTTCGACCCGCGACGCGATGGCGATCGGCACCGCCGGCTATACCGCGATGCTGTCGGTGCTGGCGCTGGAGAAGCATGGCCTCACGCCCAAAAGCGGTCCGGTCGTGGTGACGGGCGCCGCCGGCGGCGTCGGTTCGGTCGCGACCGCCGTGCTCTCGAAGCTCGGCTATCACGTCATTGCCTCCACCGGGCGGGTGTCGGAGGCCGACTACTTGAAGGGTCTCGGTGCTGCCGAGGTGATCGATCGCAACGAACTGTCAGGTCCGGCCAAGCCGCTGGCGAAAGAGCGCTGGGCCGGCGGTATCGACAGCGTCGGCTCGACCACGCTCGCCAACCTCTTGTCGATGACGAAGTATGGCGGGGCCATCGCCGCCTGCGGCCTCGCCGCCGGCATGGACCTGCCGTCCTCGGTAGCGCCTTTCATTTTGCGGGGGGTGTGCCTTCTCGGCATCGATTCGGTGATGTGCCCGCTGGAGCAGCGAAAACTCGCGTGGAACCGGCTTGCCAACGACCTGGACCACCGTAAACTATCTGATATTACTCAAGAAATCGGACTGGACCAGGTTATTGCCGCCGGTGCCCAAATTTTGGCCGGCCAGGTCCGCGGTCGAATCGTGGTAAAAATTGTCTAACGATGTTCAGACTTTACCAACCTTGCTGCTCCAAAGTTGCCACGGTTTGTATGGTAAGTAGCGGGTAAAGAGACCTTAAGGCGGGTGCCCGCGCTCTTGTTAAGTTGGAGTAGCTGCATGTTTGCGCGTTTGGTTCTGGGGGTGGTCACGGCCGGTGCGATGATTGTGCCCGCGCTGGCCGGAATGATGAATGCCGACGAGGCCCGCAAATTCGTGGCCGGCAAGGTTTTCGCGTTCAACTGTTTCGACGGCACCAAGGGTGCGGGCCGTATCCTCGACGACATGGGGGCTGCCGGCGCCATCCAGTTCTCCGGCGCCGGCCCGATTCGCCATTTGCGCCTGCCCGGCAATACGCTTCAGGTCCGCGGCCAGGCCGTTTGCGCTGTGATCAAGGGGCTTCCGTTCGAGCCGTGCTTCAATATCGACAAGCGCGATGACCGCTCTTTCCGCGGCTCGGTCTCCGGCATGGGCTTCGCCTATTGCGATTTCCGCCATCAGGGCGCGTCGCAGATGCTGATGGCGCGCGCCGTGGCGCGGCCGCGCTCGCTGCATGGCTCTGAGTCGACTCGCTCCGCCGACGCGTCGCGCGGCGACATCACAGGGCGGATCGAAACCCCGGTGGTCGAGAGCGCCAAACTCGAGCCGATCAAATCCGAGACCAAGGCCGAGACGAAGGCTGAAACGAAAGCCGAGAGCGCACCGGAACTGCGCCGTTCGACCGATTAATCTCAGGGGGAGGCCGGCGGTGGTTCCGTTGCCGGCGCCGGTAGTCTTACGGCCCGAAGAATTCACGTCCCGGTAGCGACTCCAACTGCAACGTCATGGTCAAGAGGCCGGGAGGCGGCCCAAAACCATGAGATCAATCATGCCGTTGTATTTTTTCCGGATCAGCCATGGCAGCTTTGCCGGCGCGTCCGATCAGGGATCCGAATTCGAAACCCGCGAGGCCGCCTGGGCCGAAATGACCAAGGTGTGCAGCAATCTTCTCGGCAGTATTTCGCGCAGCCTGAAGCAGGATGCCGAGTGGCAGATGGAACTGCTGGACGAAGCCAAGAAGCCGGTATTCCGGATTCGCCTGGTCGCGGAATCCGTCGGCTAAAACACCGCCAACGCGAAGCCTGGACGTATCCATCCCGCCGATGCCGTGGACAGGTGCGCGACAGAATATCGCAACATCAGAGCGTGTGGTTGACGGTTGTAACACTCAATAAGCACTTACAAACGTTAGCATTTTTGGCCATTTCTCCGTACTCATACGGTGCTGCCGTTAAGATTACCAAGACGTTCCATCCGGCATGATCGCGTCATCGGGAGCGGTTGTCGCTCACTCCGCGTAGCGGTCATTACGTTTCACCGCCACCGGATCACCAACGTTTTTGAGGTCATTGCGATGATGCGGATTATCCAGAATTTGAGGATCGGAACCAAGCTCGCGATCACGTCGGGGCTAACGATCCTGGTGGTCGCTGGCATGATCTATTTGCAGATGACCGGCGGCGCCGATGTGCGAATGGCAACCGACAAGGCCGCCGTGCAGCAGTCGATCGCCCTGAACGCCGCCGAGGCAAAGGCCTCGGTGCGCGGCATGCAGATGGGCATTCGCGATGTCCTGATGGCGACCAACCCCGACGAGCTCAAAAAGGCCGACGACTATTTTGCAGCCCGGACCGCGTCCGGGCTCAAGTTTGCCGGCGAGATGGCGAGGCTGTCGCAATCCGCCGAGAACCGCCAGCGGATTGACAGGCTGAAGGTCCTCATCGAAGCCCTGCGCGACGGCAAGGGTCAAATCGAGGCCGTGCGCAAGCAGGAACTCGCTGTCGAGGCAAAGAACACCGACCATAGCGCCGAAGCGTCGGCGCAGATGGCCAAGCTGGTTCAGGAAGTCGTCCGCATCCGCAAGGAAGTCACGCTTCCCATCAACGTCGAAATCGAGGCGCTTGCCAACAAGATCACCGAGTTTGCGAAGGGGAGCAACGAAGCAGCCCAAACCAAAGCGCGCGATGAAGCGGCCACCGTCGAGCGGACGTCGCTGATCGCCGGCATCAGCGTGGCACTGCTGCTGATCGGCACCTGCATATTCTCCGTGTTCACGATCGCCCGCCCGATGCGCGCCTTGAGCGCGTCAATGGAAGAATTGGCCGGCGGCAATTTCGCGGTCGTGCTGCCCGGTCTCGGCCGCAAGGACGAGGTCGGCGACGTCGCCGGTGCCGTCGAAAAGTTCAAGGTCGTGTCGGAGAAGAAGGCCCGCGACGAGGCCGAAGCCAAGATGAAGGCCGATCAGATCGCGGCGCAGCAGCGCAAAGCCGATATGTTCAAGCTCGCCGATCAGTTCGAAGGCGCGGTCGGTGAGATCATCGAAACCGTCTCGTCGGCCTCGACCGAACTCGAAGCTTCGGCGTCGACCCTGACCGCCACCGCGGAGCGTTCGCAGGAATTGACCACCATGGTGGCGGCGGCTTCCGAAGAAGCCTCGACCAACGTGCAGTCGGTGGCGTCGGCGACGGAGGAACTGTCGTCCTCGGTCAACGAGATCAGCCGTCAGGTGCAGGAATCGGCCCGGATGGCGAGCGAGGCCGTCGGCCAGGCGCGAACCACCAACGATCGTGTCAGCGAACTGTCGAAGGCGGCGAGCCGCATCGGCGACGTCGTCGAACTGATCAACACCATTGCCGGCCAGACCAACCTTTTGGCGCTCAACGCCACCATCGAGGCGGCACGCGCCGGTGAAGCCGGTCGCGGTTTTGCGGTCGTGGCCTCTGAAGTGAAGGCGCTGGCCGAGCAGACCGCGAAAGCCACCGGCGAGATCGGCCAGCAGATCACCGGCATCCAGGCCGCGACCCAGGAGTCGGTGAC
>JBBRSX010000051.1:0-35889 GCA_038244925.1 Hyphomicrobiales bacterium
CACGTATAAGCCGTAAAGCCATTGCGCGGGGAAGGCCGGAGTGTTCCGTCTGTACCTGTATGCTCGTGCGCGCCACTTAGATGCAACTATTGCGCATGAGACCGCGGGTGCAGCGTGCACCCGGTCTTCCCCGTGCCCTCTTCTCTTCATGAGGGCCAACGAAATGTAAAACTCCGGGCGCATCGCGCCGCGAGATCGCGAAGTTGTATCTGGTGTCGCAGGATGGGTGGAGGAGCGAAGCGATACCCATCCTACATCCGCAAAACAAAAACGGCGGGGAAATGCCCCGCCGTCTTCAGATCCGGAAGATCGAAATACGTAACTTACATCATTCCGAGATCGATGATACCCGGCAGCTGCGCCAGCGGCAGCGCGGCGGCGCCGACCACGGTTGCGACCATGGCAGCCAGCGTCTTGTTGCTGCGGCGCTTGCCGCGCATCTGGCTCGCGAGCCATTCCAGCACCTTGGTGTCGATGTGGGCGGCTTTCGCCGGCGCCCAGCTCTCGATGTCGGTGTCGGGCGACAGCGCCACCGTGCGCGGCGGCACCGGCAGGCCGGACTCGGAGGCGGTATGATGGGCGACCGCTTTCGCCAGCAGATCGTCGAAGCGGCCCTCGTCGCTGCGCTCGGCGGCGGCGTCGGAGATTTCAAACAGCGCCTCGACTTCGGCGCGGCTCACCGGCTGATGCTCGACTTCGGACACGGTCAGGATGCGTGCACACCAGGCGGCGTCATCGGAATCGAGGCTGCGGGAAAAATGGATGCGGCCCCTGGTGGTCGGGCCCTCGCCGGTGATCACGCCGTCGCGCACGACGGTGAGCGCGTGGGCAGCGGTCTTGCGGCAGGATGGTTGCAGCACACTAGACGTTTCAGAGGACGCGGCAGCGGTGTCAGTAGAGGGCTTATCAGCAGAAGCCTTGGCGGCAGAGGCGGACATAATTGCACTTCTCAATTTCTATTTTCAGATCCAGCATTTTCATGCGGGCGTAAACGAGTGGTTAACGATTCGAAACTCGCATTCCGAGTTTTTTAGATGGTTGCCAATTGGTCGCTGTGAGGTCCGTCACGGTTCGAGCCAGCAAGCAAGCACGGCCGGCCGTGATGCGGGCGATAAAAGGCCATATCGGGGCAGCGAGGGCTTTTATCCCGATGTGTTGATTTCGCCGCAGGCGCGCGGATTGAAAGAAGATGCTAGGAGTTCCCGGCGTGCGAGAAGGATTTCACCTTTTGCATGAACGGGTTCACATAACCCGCATTGGCCCCTATACCCAAAAAGACGAATTCACCTGTAACTTGAATGAGATGAGGTCGAACCATGGCACTCCAGATTGGCGCCACCGCCCCTGATTTCGAAGCCCAGACCACCGAGGGCAAAATCAAATTCCACGACTGGATCGGCAACAGCTGGGCGCTTTTGTTCTCGCATCCAAAGGACTTCACGCCAGTGTGTACCACTGAACTCGGCGCTCTCGCCAAATTGAAGCCTGAATTCGACAAGCGCGGCGTCAAGCTGATGGGCCTGAGCGTCGATCCCGTCGACAAGCACGCGAAATGGTCCGAGGACATCAAGGAGACGCAGGGTGCCGCGCCGAACTATCCGATGATCGGCGACACCGATTTCAACGTCTCGAAACTCTACGACATGCTGCCCGCCTCGACCTCGGGCGATCCGGCGACGCGCACCGCCGCCGACAACATGACCGTACGCAACGTCTTCATCATCGGCCCCGACAAGAAGATCAAGCTGGTGCTGGTTTATCCGATGACGACGGGCCGCAATTTCCAGGAAATCCTGCGCGTGATCGACAGCCTGCAGATGACCGCCAAGCATCGCGTCGCGACGCCGGCCGACTGGAAACAGGGCGAAGACGTCATCATTGCGGGCTCCGTCACCGACGAAGAGGCCAAGACGATCTATCCGGCCGGCTGGAAATCGCCGAAGCCGTATCTGCGGATCGTTCCGCAGCCGAAGTAACATTTGCGATCGCGCCAGCGATCGAAAATGTCATCCCGGGGCGATGCGAAGCATCGAACTACGATGTGCAATTGCACATCGGAGGATCTCGAGATTCCCTGGGGGTGCAATTGCACCCCCGAGGTCTGGTGCTAACGCACCATCCCGGAATGACGGGCCCAAACGGCGACGGCCAACGCAGAGATCCAAAGCCGTCCCTGCTGCGTTAAGAGACTGATGGCCAGCCCAACCGCCCGCCCCTGCATCGTCTGGTTCCGTGACGACCTGCGCCTGTCCGATCATCCCGCGATGCATGCGGCGTCGAAAACCGGCGCGCCGGTGATCTGCCTTTACGTACTCGACGAGCAGAGCCGTGCGCTGAAAGCGCCGGCGGCCCGGCCACCCGGCGGCGCGGCGCGCTGGTGGCTGGCGCAGTCGCTGCGCGCGTTGAATGAAAGCCTGATCACGATTGGCGGCGCGCTGGTGTTGCGCAAGGGCCCGGCTGCGAAAGTGATCTGCGAACTCGCCCGCGAAACCGACGCCGCGAACGTGTTCTGGAACGAGATCGCGCAAGCGCCGCACCTCGCGGTGGCCGATCAGGTGACAAAAGAACTCGAGGAACTCGGCGTCGGTTCACACACCTTCGCCGGCGATCTGCTGGTGGCGCCGCGCGCGATCCGTAACAAGGAGAACCGCGGCCTGCGCGTGTTCACGCCGTTCTGGCGGCGGGTGCAAACGCTGGGCGATCCGCCAAAGCCGTTGCCGGCGCCGAAGAAACTCAACGGCATGGCTGAAATCGCCAGCGACCGATTGGAGAGCTGGAAGCTCGAGCCGTCAAAGCCCGACTGGGCCGGCGGTTTGCGCGAAAACTGGACACCCGGTGAAGCCGCGGCGCGGGCGCAACTCAAATCATTCCTCAGGAGCAACGTCGCCTTCTATACCAGCGACCGCGACCGGCCCGACCGCGACGGCACCTCGCGCCTGTCGCCGCATCTTCGCTTCGGCGAACTCAGCCCGCGTCAGGTCTGGCACGCCGCACATTTCGTCGCGGCCGAGCACCCTCGCCTGTCCAGTGGTATCGAAAAATTCCTCAGCGAACTTGGCTGGCGCGAGTTCTGCCGTCACCTGCTGTTCGACGTGCCGGATCTTGCCGTGCGCAACCTGCAGCCGTCGTTCGACGCGTTTCCGTGGAAGAGCGATGCCAAGGCGTTGCGCGCATGGCAGCGCGGCCTCACCGGCTACCCGATCGTCGATGCCGGGATGCGCGAACTCTGGCACACCGGCGTGATGCACAACCGGGTGCGGATGGTGGTGGCCTCGTTCCTGGTCAAGCACCTGCTGATCGACTGGCGCCTCGGCGAGCAATGGTTCTGGGACACGCTGGTCGATGCCGATACCGCCAGCAACCCCGCCAACTGGCAATGGGTCGCGGGCTCCGGCGCCGACGCCGCGCCGTATTTCCGGGTGTTCAATCCGATCCTGCAGGGCGAAAAATTCGACCCCGATGGCGTCTATGTCAGGCGCTGGGTGCCGGAGTTGAAAGAGCTTTCCAATAAATTGATCCACCAACCCTGGACCGCGACGCCGCTCGAACTCGCAAGCGCCAGCGTGACGCTGGGCAAGAGTTATCCGCAGCCGATCGTCGACCACAAGGTCGGCCGCGAACGCGCGTTGGCGGCTTATGCGAAGACTCGCAATGCTTCTGCAACATAACCGTCATTGCGGGCGAGCATCACGCCGCACGACGATTGACCAGAAACACCGCGGCGGCGCAGGCGGTCATGCCGACGATAGCGACGACATCGAGCTTCTCGCCGAACAGCACATAGGCCATCAACGCGGTCACCGCCGGCACCAGATAGAACAGGCTTGCCACCGAGGTCGCGGCCGAACGGCGGATCAGCCAGTACAACAGTCCGATCGAGCCGATCGACAGCACCACCGCCAGCCAGCTCAACGCCAGGATAAATTCGGTGGTCCAGTGCACCACGTTGTTCTCGAACAGCCACGCACCGATCCCGAAGAAAATCGTCACCGCGATGTATTGCACGAGATTGCCGGCGCGCCAGTCGATCGCGTTGCAGTAGCGCCGTTGATAGAGCGTGCCGAGCGTAATGCTGACCAGCGAGACGCCGGAGGCAAGCCAGCCCCAGCCCGCCTCGCCGCTCATCTGGCGGTTATGCAAAATCAGCACGACGCCGGCGAGACCCAGCAGCAGCCCGGCCCATTGCAGCGGCGTGACGCGTTCGCCGAGCCAGCGATTGGCCAGTGTCGAGGTCAGGATCGGCTGCAGGCCCGGGATCAGCGCCGACAGCCCCGCCGGGATCGAATGCGAAATCGCCACCGCCGTGCCGCCGAGATAGAACCCGTGCACCAAAAGTCCTGCCACGATGCTGTGACCGATACCGATGCGATCCGGCCATTTCGGCCGCGCGATCGCGACGATGATCGCCATCAATCCCACCACGCAGGCCATCCGGATCGCCAGATAGGTCAGCGGCTCGGCGCTGTTCAGCACGTACTTGGTTGCGACGAATCCGGTGCTCCACAGCACCACGAAAATCGCCGGCGCCGCGCGCGCGGCGAATTGTTCGAATTCTCGATTCATTTGCCGCACGTGTTGCCCGATCATATGCTATGCGGCAAGGCCAAAGCGCGCGGAGCCGCTCGCGCGATATCACATATCGAATGCCCCCGATTTTGAGATCTGGAATGAGGAATGACCATGGACGTTCGCGCCGCCGTTGCCGTTGCCGCCGGGAAGCCGCTGGAAGTCACCACCGTTAGGCTTGACGGGCCGCGCGAAGGCGAAGTTCTGGTCGAGATCAAGGCCACCGGCGTCTGTCACACCGACGAGTTCACGCTGTCCGGCGCCGATCCGGAAGGGCTGTTCCCGGCGATCCTCGGCCATGAAGGCGCAGGCGTCGTGGTCGATATCGGCAAGGGCGTAACCAGCGTCAAGAAGGGTGACCACGTCATTCCCCTGTACACGCCGGAGTGCCGGCAGTGCCCGTCCTGCCTGTCGCGCAAGACCAACCTCTGCACCGCGATCCGCGCGACTCAAGGCCAGGGCGTGATGCCCGACGGCACCTCGCGCTTCTCGATCGGCGGCAAGCCGGTGCATCACTACATGGGCACCTCGACCTTTGCGAACTACACGGTGCTTCCGGAGATCGCGGTGGCGAAAATTCGCGAGGACGCGCCGTTCGACAAGGTCTGCTACATCGGCTGCGGCGTCACCACGGGGATCGGCGCCGTCATCAACACCGCAAAGGTCGAGCAAGGCGCCAAGGCGATCGTGTTCGGGCTCGGCGGCATCGGCCTCAACGTGCTGCAGGGCCTGCGGCTGGCAGGCGCGGACATGATCATCGGCGTCGACCTCAACAACGACCGCAAGGCCTGGGGCGAACGTTTCGGCATGACGCATTTCGTCAATCCGAAGGAGGTCGGCAAGGACCTCGTTCCTTACCTCGTCGACATGACGAAATCAGGCGCGGACCAGATCGGCGGTGCCGACTACACGTTCGACTGCACCGGCAACATCACCGTGATGCGGCAGGCGCTTGAAGCCTGCCACCGCGGCTGGGGCCAGTCGATCGTGATCGGCGTGGCGCCGTCGGGCGCCGAGATTGCGACGCGGCCGTTTCAGCTGGTCACGGGGCGGGTCTGGAAAGGTACGGCCTTCGGCGGCGCGCGGGGCCGCACCGACGTGCCGAAGATCGTCGACTGGTACATGCAGGGCAAGATCCAGATCGACCCGATGATCACCCACGTGATGCCGCTCGCGGAGATCAACACCGCCTTCGAACTGATGAAGCGCGGCGAGTCGATCCGCGGCGTGGTGACGTTCTAGGCTCAGCCTCCCTCGGCCGGCAGCGAACGTGGGGTTGGAAAGGTTCGGGAACTTTCCACACCTCCTGCTCGTTGATGGGAACTTATGGGGGAAACGACGCATGCGATGGAGATCCCTCCAGTCGCTGTTTTGGGCGGGACTGGCGCTTCTACTGCTGGTCACCGCCGCCAACGCCGACGGTGAAAAGGCCGCGCGTCCGTCCGAATTCATTCTCCTCGCCCAGATCGCCCTCCTGATTGCAGTCGGGCGCGGGCTTGGCGAGCTGATGCAGCGGATCGGCCAGCCGTCCGTGATCGGCGAATTGCTGGGCGGTCTGCTGCTCGGCCCTTCGCTGTTCGGCTGGGTATGGCCGTCGGCGCATGCGGCGATTTTCCCGCCGTCGGCCGAACAAAAGGCGCTGATCGACGGCATCGCGCAATTCGGCATCCTGCTGCTGTTGCTGCTGACGGGCATGGAGACCGACCTCAAGCTGGTCCGCAAGGTCGGCCGGGCGGCGGCGACGATATCGGTTGCGGGGATCGCGGTACCCTTTGTCTGCGGCTTTACGCTGGGTCAATTCCTGCCGCAGAGCCTGTTGCCGCATCCGGAAGCGCGGCTGGTGGCTTCGCTATTCCTCGGCACTGCGCTGTCGATCTCGTCGGTGAAGATCGTCGCCGTCGTCGTGCGCGAGATGAACTTCATGCGCCGCAATGTCGGACAGATCATCGTCGCGACCGCGATCATCGACGACACCATCGGGTGGATCATCATCGCCATGATCTTCAGCCTGGCCTCGCATGGCAGCCTCGATCTGTTGTCGGTGGCGCAGGCGGTGCTCGGCACCCTCGTCTTCCTCGGCATCAGTTTCACGATCGGCCGCCGGCTGGTGTTTCGGCTGATCCGCTGGGCCAATGATCATCTCGTCAGTTCGGCAGCCGTCATCACCGTCATCCTGCTGCTGATGAGCGCGATGGCGATGATCACGCACCTGATCGGCGTGCACACCGTGCTTGGCGCGTTCGTCGCCGGCATACTGGTCGGCGAATCGCCGATCCTGACCCGGCAGATCGACGAGCGGCTGCGCGGCCTGATCACCAGCCTGTTCATGCCGGTATTCTTCGGACTGGCCGGATTGAGCGCCGACCTGACCGTGCTGAAAGACCCGAGCTTGCTGCTGTTGACGATCGTACTGATATTGATTGCGAGCATCGGAAAGTTCGGCGGCGCCTTTGCCGGCGGCGCGCTCGGCGGCCTTACGCGAAAGGAATCCTACGCCCTTGCCAGCGGCATGAACGCGCGCGGCTCGACCGAAGTCATCATCGCCACCATCGGTCTGTCGATGGGCGTGCTGAGCCAGAACCTGTTCTCGATGATCGTGACCATGGCGATCCTCACCACGATGGCGATGCCGCCGATGCTGCGCGCGGCGTTGTCGCGGCTGCCGCTCGGCAAGGACGAAAAGGCCCGGCTGGAGCGCGAGGAGTTCGAACAGAACGGCTTTGTCGCCAATCTCGAACGGCTGCTGCTCGCCGCCGACGAGAGCGTGAACGCGAAATTTGCATCTCATATCGCCGGCCTGTTGGCAGGCGCGCGCGGGCTGCCGATCACCGTGCTTCACGTCGGCACCCGCGCCAAACAACAGGAACAGAAGCGCGAAGATGAAGAGAGTCTCGAGGCTGCCGTCAAGAACGCCGCCAAAGTGATGGCTGAGGCCGATGAAGAGAAGGTGCGGCAGATCGAAGTGACGACACGGGTCCGCACGGACAGGGTCGCAGACGCCGTCGCGGAGGAAGCCGAAAAGGGTTTTGATCTCCTCCTCATCGGCATGGACAAGGTGCTGGCCGGCAAGGATCGCTTCGACCGCAAGATCGAAAATCTGGCCGGTGGCTTCAAGGGACCGATCGCGATCGTCGCGGCAAAAGGCATTCACCTCAAACAGCCCGGAAAGGCCGATTTCAAAATCCTGGTACCGGTGTCGGGCAGCGCGGTATCGAGGCGTGGCGCTGAAGTTGCGGTCGCACTGGCGCGCTTGAGCCCTGCCGCGGTGAACGTGGTCTACGTTTCCACCACGCGTGACCGCGGCGCGCGCCGCAATGGCGCCAGCATGACGCTGGCGCGGGAAGAAGCCATCCTGAAAGACACGGCGGCGGCAGCGGCTCGCTATGATGTCGAGGTCGTCACATCGCTGCGCGCCAACGCCGCCCCTGAGGAAGCGATTCTGCTGGAAATCAAATCTGTTGGTGCTGACCTCGTCGTGCTCGGGGTCGACCGCATCCAGGGCGATAAACTGAATTTCGGCAGCGTGGCCGCAGCGGTTCTGGCCAAATCCGGCGTCTCGGTGTTGCTGGTCGCCGGCGGAGAAGGCTCACAGAACGGATGAACGTGGCAGCCGAAACCCGGGTGCAGCTACCACTCTTCCGGACAGGGATCGACGATCTTCCAGAGTTCGCCGCCGTTCTTGATCTTCTTCATCTCGGTGGTGAGCCCGCCATTGCGGCGGATCCAGTCCTTCACGGTGTCGGGATAATAGGACATCAGGTCCGACGTCCCTTCCGAGCTCGTGACCTTGATGCCGAAGGTGAAGGCCTTGTCGTAATAGGCCTGGTGGAAACCGAGGCTCGCCTTCGGCGTCACGCAGATCTTGCTCATCGGCACGATGCCGAACACCAGGGTGCAGGCCGAGTTGCAGATGCCGTCGATGATGACGCGTTCCTTGCGGTCGCGGATGCGGGCGTACTTGGCCTTGTATTCCTCGACATAGCCGCCGTGGTCACGCGTGATATGCAGCTCGGCGCGAACCGGCGTCGCGGCCAGAACCAGGGGAATCAGCAGGGCGAGAGGCGTGATGCGCATGGATCGATCGTAAACCGGGGTGCCTTGTCGGAAGCTGGAGGCCTAAAGGCCGGACCTGACCGCAGAACTCTGGCCGGACTGTGTTGGTAATTCGTTAAGCATCCCCTGAAGGCTAAAAATTGACGCGCTGTGGCTGTTTTCCCGCAGCTTTTCCTCCGATTCCGGGCTAAATGGAACCCAGCGGCCGAAAATGTGTAGTGTCCAGCAGGACTTCCGGAGAATCGCGATGACCAAAGCCAAGTTTCTGATTGCCGCCGCCCTGCTGTCCGCAGCGGCCCTGGCGCCGACCCTGGCCGAGGCGCGCCATTACCGGCACCACACCCGTCATTATTGGCCGCTGCCGTATCCAATCAGCTATCTCCACAACTACGGTCCGGGACCGGTGGCGGGCACCTTTGCCTATTATGACGGCCCCGCGACCAATCATTGCGCCCAGGGCGCCGCCGCCTATCTCGGCCAGGACCGCCAGCGGCATTCCTGCTTTTGAGCGGGGCTGCTGGCCCTATCAGGCCAAGTCTGATAATCGAGCCGACGCAGGCGCTCGTAGCTCAGCTGGATAGAGCATCGGATTTCGATTCCGAGGGTCGGGAGTTCGAATCTCTCCGAGCGCGCCATTTCGGTGGGGACTGATCGGGCGACCACGCATTCGAGAGCGAATTGACATGAGAAAGTTGATCCTGGCGCTGGCGATGCTTTATCCGGCCGCAGCGTTTGCCCAAGGAACCAGTCCAGCCACGACCCCTCCGGCCGCGCCCGGCAGCCCTCCTCCGACCGTCGGCGGCAAGCCGCTGGTTCAGGTGGGGACAAAAAAGCCCGCCGCCGCCAAGAAGGAGGCCGCCGGCAAGAAAGAGCCGCCCAAATCCATCGCTCAGCGGTTACAGGCCTGCCAGGACATCGACGACGCCACCAAGGAACGCGTGCAGTGCTACGACGCGATCTTTTCCCCGCAGCCGAAGCCAAAGCCGCCGGCCGCCAAAGGCGTCAACGATTGCCGGTTCCTGAAAGAGGAAGACGAGCGGCTGACCTGCTTCAACGGTTTTGCCGACAAAATTCCAAAGCTGCCGCGCTAACGCAGGCGGGTAGAGCGTTTTCGAGCGAAGTGGATCCCGGTTCGCGTCAAGAAAACCCGTCAAAACAATGAGCAGAGCCCGGTTCTGTTTCAATCAGAACCGATAAGGCTCCAGCTCGGACGGCACCTTACCAAGTGCTGTTTCCGAAGAAGCCGTAGTGCTGTTGCTGCGCCAGACGCATCGGTGGGTTGGTGCGGGCCTTCGCAACCTTGCGTTTGCGCGGGGGCTGCGGTTCCGGCTTTTTGACCTCTGCCGGCAAGACCTGGGCGAAGGTGTCGCGCATGCGGGCCTGAGCGGTAACGTCGACGGCAACCGGCGGCTGCGGCGCCGCGGCAACCTGGACCTTCGAGACCGGCGGAACAATGGTCGGGAGGCTGGTGTCGTAGACGACGCGCTCGGGCAGTTTCTGGTCAGAGCGGATGCGAACCACGTTTCGGTCGATAGACGGGGCGGCATGGCTGGCGACGACCGCCTGCGACGGCACGTAGGCATCGATCAAAAACAGCAGCGCCAGCAGCGCGCCGCCGACAAACATGAAATAACGCGCTACGGGCATCGGTATCGCTCCCCCCGCGCCACGCGCGGTTCAATCGCCTAACGGGCGATATAGCGATTAGTTCCCGGGGCGCGAGCAAGGTTCAACCGCGGCGGTCACTTTTCCGGCTCACCTTTTCGAGAAGGCACATACGCGTGCATAAGGTTAAATTCGGCTCGCCGTCACCAGCGAGCATTTCACCTTGTTGGCGTTAACATTGACGAACCCGACCAGCATGCCGGAGTACCGCTTCCGGCTCTTCATGCTGACGGTATCAGGGATCACGCGCTTGCGATCGGTCAGATGGCTGCCGTCCCGGCGGGCAAAGGCACAGGCGATCTCGATGTCCTTCACCGGATAGTCATTGCCGTTGCTGAGCGTGAAGGTCATAAGCGCCTTCGAGCCTAGACCGCCCCTGCGCCACGACTGCGAGGAAATCTTCAGGCCATCGATCGGCAGCTTGGCGGGTACGGTGGTTTCCGGCGGGGAGATATCCAGCGGCGGCGCGGCCGCGATAGCCTGACCAGCGTCGGTGGAAGGCGCGGGGCTCGCGAGGATAGCCTCAGTGGGAGCAACCTGCTCCGGCCCGGACACATTCTGCGCCACGCGAACGACCGCGGACGATGCGGAGGCGGATGGGATCTCGGCATCGCTGGGCCAGGGCAGCAGCATCCACACCGCGCATCCGGCAAGCGCAATCGCCGGCAGCACGAGCAGCCGCACCCCTGCGCTTCCAAATGACCGTCCGGCGATCCTCATTGCCGCGTCCTCACCCGGCGACGTCGGCGGTTGCCGCGCCGCACATGAAAAAAGCCCTACGGGCGTTACACCGTACGGCTTCTCACACGACTGCCGCTGCACGGTTCCGCCGCTTGCTATCAACTACCCAAGCTCAACATGGTTTCACGCCACAAGGACAATATTGCGGCGCCGGTGCAGCGTTTCTGGGGGATGGAATTGCGATCATCGGACCGCTAGATTTACGCCGCTCTGCAACAACAATAATCACGGGGGAGACCAAGATGCCGACAGTAACCTGGGACCACGTCCATTTGCGCAGTCCCGATCCCGAAGCGACCGCGGCCTGGCTGCACGACATTCTCGGCGGCGAGATCATCCGCGGCCCCGGGCGCATCGACGTCAAGCTCGGCGGCGCCAACGTGTTCATCGCCCCGGTCGCCTCCGGCGACGGCGTCAACTCCCCGCCGGTGACGCCCTATCAGGGCCTCGACCATTTCGGCCTGACCGTGAAGGACATCGACGCGGTCGCGGCCGAGATCAAGGCCAAGGGCGTCGAGTTTACCAAGCCGCCGACCACGATCCGGCCCGGCGTGCGCATCTGTTTCATCCGCGGACCGCAGGGCATTTCAATCGAGCTTCTGGAGCGTGACAAGAAATACGCCTGACGCGTCGCAAGGCATGATCTCATTCACGGTCGTCATCACCCGCCTTGTGCGCAATTGCGCACCGGAGCGGGTGATCCAGTATTCCGAGACGCCAACGACTGAACCGAGAAGTCGCACCGTACTGGATACTCCGCTTTCGCGGAGTATGACGGTCCGTGCGCTCGCCGCCGCTACGTCATGCTGCCCGGCATGAAGCAGCGGATCGTCAGGCCGCCGTAACCGCGGATCGGCCAGACCATGGTCCGGCCTGCGCGATTGGGCTCGGTGATCAAGGCTTCATCGGGCACCTCGACCCAATCGCCTTCGATCCGTACGCGGTAATGCCCGTTGCCGGACTCCCAATCGACATCGCTGACCGCGGTTCCATCGGCGTCGGAGCAACACGGCCCCTTCCCGCTCTTGAGACTGTCGAACCATTCTTTCAGCGGCGAGCCGGCATAACGGCCATCGGGATCGCGGGCATGGCCGGGATACGCGGTCAGGGACAGCATCAGCACCGTAATGCCGATCCGCAGCGGCTTTTCCAGACGGCCCGCGCGACGGCGGCCCGTAGTTTCACGGAGGTTATCTTCAGTTCGTCGGCGCGCCACGTGGCCGCCGGAGTTCATCCAGTTGGTCACCTGTTTCTTGCTCCAGCACCCACCGGCCGGTGCCGAGCCAAAATATGCATTTCATGGGCCAACTTGATTCGACCCCTGGCGTCTGTCATCTCGCTGTCACCCAGGCGCGGCGATGCCGGTTTTTTGCCTCCGATTCCGGCCTCGCCGGGCAACCTGCCGCGTTGACGTTGAGGGCCCCATTTTGGCATAACTAACTACCGGTTGCCGTGGGCGCGGCGGCCGGCCTTGGGACGTTATGAAGAACGGGCTGTATTCGATTCACGTCAATCTGCTGGACGGACGTTCCGGCAAGGGCAGCGGTGTGATTCTGTTCAGGGACGGACAGATTCTCGGCGGCGATGCCTATCTGTTTTACACCGGCAGCTACACCGTGAAGGGCGACACCTTCAAGGGTGAGGTGCTGGTGCAGCGGCACACCTCCCCGCGCGACAACGACAATCCCTTGTTCGGCGGACCGAACCCGGTAGGCGTCGGCGTGTCCGGCACCTTCACCGAAACGCGCGGCACCATGAACGGCACGGCACTGGTCGGCAAAAACAGCCAGATTTTTGGCGCGACGCTGCACCGGCTGGCGGATACCAACTAGGCGCGATTGTTTATTACCACCGTGCTGTCCCTGACGATCGATCGCGCGCGCCTTCCTTCCGAGGATATTTCATGAGACAGGCAGGGACATTGGTTTGAAGATGATCAATGCCCTGATCGCTCGGGTGCGCCAATATGCTGATAATACTGACCCGATGGCGAAAGTGGCGTGCACGGTCGCATTGATCGTTGCGAGCAATCAGCCGTTTTATCCACTCTATCTTTACGCCATCGTCGGGAAGCTGGCATGGCCCGCATGGTTCACGCTGCTGACGACCCCGTTGTTTGTCGCTGTCCCCGCCGTGGCAAGGCGCCATCCGCTAGCTGGTCGCGCGATGTTGCCCATCGTTGGCGTCGCGAACACCGCGCTCTCCGTCAAGCTGATAGGCTTGAACACAGCTGTGGAATTGTTTCTTCTTCCTTGCGTTCTTCTCGCCGCAATTCTCTTTCGCCCGAATGAACGCATGACGATGATACCCGTTCTCCTGGCACCGTTAGCCGCCTACTTCATTATTGACGGTGCGCTGGGCAGTCCGCTCCAGCTATTCGACGCAGAAAGCTACAGTTCGATCGTCGCGTTGCACGCCGTCAGCGTCGCATCGCTCACCGCCGTGGTCGGCTTTCTGTTCGCAGCGATCCCGCCCGCCTGCCGTACGTGACGTCGGCCTGCCGGACCAGGCGACGGGCTCGCTATTCCGCCGCCTGCTCCAGCGGCGCGGTGCGCGGCAGGATCATCTGTATCCGGGTCAAGGCCGGCGCGACACCGAACGATAGGGACGAAAACGGCAAAGCCGTGCGCGACGCCGCCACCGCCGACTCGATACGCGCGCTGTTCCAGCGCGTTTTCGAGCGAAGTGGACGCCGGTTCGCGTAAAGAAAACGCGTCAAAACAAAAGAATAGACCCCAGTTCTGATTCAATCAGAACCGATAAGGCTCTAGACTCGGCTCGACCCTGCTCGAGACGATTCCTGCCCCGTCGCAAAGTCTGCGCGCTCCAGCAGCCAGGATATGGCGAAGCCCGCGATCAATCCCCAGAAGGCGGCGCCAACATTCAGCAGCGGCATATCGGCGACGGTAACAAGGAAGGCAACAAGCGCGCCGAGGGCAAAGCGATCCCTAAATGCGGTGACGAAAGCTGCCTGCAACACGCGGAGCATCGCAAGGCCAGCCAAAACCGTCACAAAGGATTTTGGCGCATTGAGAAGCAGCCGCGTGAACGATGGCGCAAGCAGGCCGAACATGATGGCGAGCAGACCAATAAACATCCCGGCTGTATATTGACGCTTGCTCTCGCCGCTGGCGACAATGATCGCATTGGTGGGCCCCGTAAGGCATGTGCTGATCCCCCCAACAACGGCGCTTGCGATCGCGCCGAGGCCGCACGCGACAGTCACAGCGTCAATTGGCGGCGTGTGACCCGCCGCCTTGAGTACGGCAAAACCTTGCCCGTTTTGCACGACAAGCACGGTAATGGCGAGCGGCACGACAAGTTCGATCATCGCAGCGGCTGACCAGGCCGGCGTCTGAAAGACCGGTTTGATAAATTCGAGATGTCCGAGCGCGGACGCATCGAATCTGCCGAGCAAGGAAGTCGCGAGAGCACCGACAACGAGGGCGCCGATGATGGGCGGTATACGCCGACCCAATCCCGGCAACGCGGTGAGCAGCAGCCAGACGGCGACCATCGGTCCGGCTATGGCCGTGTCGGTGTGCACCGCCTGCACGATGCCGAGGCCGAAACGCAGGAAAACGCCGGCTACCATGCCCATGACGATCGGCATCGGCGCCAGCTGCATGGCTCGTTTCACCCAGCCGGTCGCGCCGAGCAACAGCATCAGCAGGCCCGTCACGTAATAGGCCCCGATGACCTGCTGGAATGTCAGATGCGTCAGCGACGGGCCGACGAGAACCGTACCGGGAATCGTCCAGAAAAATACCAGCGGCTGCCTGTAGAGCCAGCAGAACAGAATGGTGATGAGACCGTTGACAAAAAATACACCGAACAGCCAGGAGGCAATTTCGGCTTCCGACAAATTGCCGTTGGAGCCGACCGCGAGAATGATGGCTACCGGCGCGGTGGCCGCGAACAGCCATCCGATGAAGCCGTTCGACGCGTAGGTCGGACCAAAATCCGAAAGGATTTGGCGAAGACCTGGTGGTCTTTCGATCGGTCGTTCGAGGTGTGAGAGCATGGTGCTTCCGATGGAATTCGTCGAAACGACGGATGAGGTACGGCTGGTATTGGCTATTCCGCCGCCTGCTCGAGCGGGGCTGTGCGCGGCAAAATCATCTGGATCCTTGTGCCGCCGCCCGGCTGTGAATCGAGGTCGAGCCGGCCGCCGAGACGGTTGGTCACGATGCTGTAGACGATGTGAAGCCCGAGTCCGGTACCGCCCTGATCGCGCCGCGTGGTGAAGAACGGATCGAAGGCGCGGCGGCGAACGTCGAGGCTCATGCCGATGCCATCATCGGAAAAAAGAATCTCGACATTGTCCTTGCCGGACTCCCGCACCTGGATGTCGACGGTGCCGGACTTGCCTTCCGGGAACGCGTGCGCCACCGCGTTGAGGAACAGGTTGGTGAGCACCTGCCCGTAGGGGCCGGGATAGCTGTTCATCATCAGGTTGGGCTGGCAATCGACGTTGAGCGTCAGATTGTGCTTGCGCAAGCCGGGACGCAAACTCATCACCACCTGCTCGGTGAGATCGCCGAGATCAAAACTGCGCTGGTCGGAATAATTGCGATCGGCCGCGACCTGCTTGAACGACTGGATCAGTTCGGCCGCACGGTTGAGATTGGCAACGAGCTGCGACGACGCATCGCGGCTGGTCTCCAGAAAATCGGTCAGGCTCGAGCGCCGCAGCTCGCCGCGCCCGACCTCGGCCGTGAACATCGCCGTCTTGCGCTCCAGCGCGGATGCGACCGTCAGGCTGATGCCGACGGGATTGTTGACCTCGTGGGCGACACCCGCCACCAGCCGGCCGAGCGCGGCGAGCTTTTCAGCCTCGATCAGCGAGTTCTGGGTTTCCCGCAGATTGCGCAACGCCGCTTCGGCGGAGTCCTTGGCCTTGCGCATCTCGAATTCGACGCCCTTGCGCTCGCCGATGTCGAGCGCGACGGTGACGATGTTTTCGATCTCGCCCGATGGGTCCAGGATCGGCAGCTTGTTGACCAGCCATTGCCGCATGTTGCCGGCAGAATCCTTGTATTCCTCCTCGTAGAAGCCGAGTTCCCGGCCGCCCGCCAGCACGCGTTTGTCGTTCTCGTCGGTCTTCGCCGCCCCATAGCGCGACATCAGGTCCTGCGTGGTGCGGCCGATCGCGTCGCCAGGCTCGATGCCGAAAATGCCGGCCATGTAGCGGTTCATCAGGACATATTGGAGGTTCTTGTCCTTGACGTTGATGACCGCGGGCACGGTGTCGATCACCATCTGCAGCAACCGTCGGCCTTCGGCGATGGCGTCCTCGGCGCGCTTCTGGTCGGTAATGTCGCGCACCGTGCCTTCGTAGCGGACGATCTCGCCGGCCTCGCTGCGCACCACGCTGGCGCTGTCGGAGAGCCAGAGCACCGCACCGTCGCGCGCGCGAACCTGGTATTCGAATTCGCGGACGATGCCGTCGCGCCGCATCAGCCGCTCGTATTCCGCTCGCGCCTCGGGATGCAGGTATACCCCGTCTGCGACATCGCCGATGCCGTTGATCAGAGCCTGCGGGGTAGCGTAACCCATCATCCGCGCCAATGCCGGGTTGGCGTTGAGCAGCGCGCCGCCGGGCGTCGTGACGTAGATTCCGTCCACCGACGATTCGAACAGCTTGCGATAGCTTTCCTCGGCGAGACGCTGTTCGGCCAGTGCCCGCACCGCCGCCTCGCGCGCCGCGTCGGCGTCGACCAGCGTCTGCCGGAACACTTCCGCGGCGCGGGCGATGTCGCCGATTTCGTTGTCGACATCGGTCGCCGGGATCGAGGTGTTCTTCTCGCCGCCGGCCACCGCGCGGATCGAGGTCGCGATCGAAGCCAGCGGGCGCACGGTGCGGCGGACCACCAGCAGGGCTGCGAACAACCCGATCAGCACGCCGGCAGTGCCGAGCACGATGCTCTGCCATTTGGCTTCCGTCAGCGTCCTGGCAAAGTCGCGCGACAACACGTGGCCACGGCGCGCGCTGACCTCGCGCAACAGTTCGGTGACGCGCTGGATCAGGCGGCCTTCGGTGCCCAGCACTTCCTTGTCGATATCGGATATCTGCCGTTCGCGGATCGATATGCCGATGACGGCCTCGGCGTAGCCGTCGACGGCCATGCGCAGCTTCGGATCCGAAATCGTCATCGTGCGCATGGTCTGGGCCGCAGCCTCCGCGGCCGACGGATTATGCGCCAGCAGCGCCGAGGCGATCCGGCTCTGGGTCTGCGACAGCGCCGCGGCGATCACGGGGTCCTGGCTTTCGGCGATCGCGGCGTCGAATCGTTCGCGCAGCGGCGACAGCGCCACGATCATTTCGGCGCGGCGGTTAATCAGCGTGGAAATGCGATCGATGCCGCTGCGGTAGGTCGAGAGCCGCTCGGTGACGCCGTCGATCATATCCCGCTGTTCGGGGGCGAGCTCCAGGCGGGTCTTCTTCAGGACCTCGCCGAGCGAGCTCGCGGCCTCACCGACCTGCACCGACTGGGTGCCGGGATCGGTGACGAAATCGCGCGCCGCCAGCCGCAATTCGTTCATGCGCCGGTCGATGTCCTCGGCGAGATCGCCGACGCTCTGCAGCCGCTGCAGCTCGGCAAAGGTCGCGTCGATGTGGCGGATGGCGATGACGCTGGCGGTGGAGGTGATGATGATCACCGCCAGCACCAGCATGAAACTGCCGAATGTCAGTTGGCCGATCGACAGCGAGAACGATCGCGTCATTGGCGAATTCGGCGGCGATTCAGAGGTCATGTTATTGAGGCCGGGCTCCAATCGGTCGTAATATACGATGTATTTCGGGCCATGGGGAACATGCTCAAAACGACGGGGAAGCGGGCCAAATTCGCCCGATTTTGTGACTCGGGAGTGACTTTGGGTCTCACGCTGGGCGTTCTGCTGTCGGTGTATTTTGCCCCAATCCGGGATTCCCGCGCTGCCGAGGGCGACCGCGCGGCCCGAATGGCGAAATTTACGCGGCCGGCGACCGTGCCGTTTCCCCCGGACAATCCCTATTCGCCGGAAAAGGCCGAACTCGGGCGGATGCTGTTTTTCGACCCGCTGATGTCGGCGTCGGGCAGGATTTCGTGCGGGACCTGCCACCACCCGCGACTGGCCTGGGGAGACGGGCTCCCCCGCGCGATCGGCGAGGCCCGCGCCCCGCTGCCGTTCCGCTCGCCGACGGTGCTGTGAGCCGCCTGGATGGAGGGTTTTGGCTGGGACGGCAAGTTTCCGACCCTGGAAAGCGTCGCCTTCACGCCGCTCAGCGCCGCCGCCAATATGGGCCGCAACGAGCAGGAGCTGCTGCAGGACATTGCCCAGACCCCCGTCTACCGGACCGCGTTCGACCGGATATTTCCGGGCGAAGGGGTGTCGCGCGCGACCGTCGAGCGGGCGCTGGCGACCTATCAGCGGACCATCGTGCCGGCGTCCGCGCCATTCGACCGCTGGATCGCCCGGCGACGACGCCGCCATTCCGGAAGCAGCCAGGCGTGGCTTCGACCTGTTCACCGGACGCGCGAAATGCAGCGAATGCCATGCTGGCTGGCGCTTCACCGACGATTCCTTCCATGACATCGGTACCGGCGGCGACAACGATCCCGGCCGCGGACGGCTGTTTCCAAACTCGCAGGCGCTGCAGCACGCCTTCAAGGTGCCGACGCTGCGCGATGTCGCCAGGCGCGCGCCCTACATGCATGACGGCTCGCTGCCGACGCTGGAAAGCGTGATCGCTCTCTACGACCGGGGCGGCGTGGCGCGACCGAGCCGGGATGCGCACATTGGTCCGCTGCAGCTCAGCGGTCAGGAGCGCGGCGACCTGATCGCGTTCCTGCAGTCACTGACGGGGGATGCGGAACGCGCGGCCTCCCCGGTCATTCCGGCTCGCTGACGTCGACGGTCAATTTCATCTGGGGATGGATGGCGCAGCGGATGGTGTAGATGCCGGTCCGGGTGAACACGATGTCGCGGCTCTCGCCGGGCGGGATGTCGCCGGTATCGGCGGCGAATTCCGGCGTATCGACAAAGGCGTGGTGAACGAAGTTCTCGTCATTGGCGAAGTGCACGACGCTGCCCTTGCCGACCACGAGCCGTGCCGGCGCGAATACCCGGTCGGCCTGACGCACCTCGAATTCGGCACCGACGGCCGCGCCGGCCGCAAGACCGAGGATCATGACCGCAGGCAAGACGCGCATCTCAAATTTCTTGCGATGGAATTCGTGGATCCCACAACCGGCGCAACCGCCGGTTGGCCGTCCATACCAGCATTGGCGCCGGATTGCTCAGCTAAAATCGGGCGATGAGGCTCAGTCGGCGGTGATGCCGGCTTCCTTGACCACCTTGGCCCAGAGTCCGACGTCGGCCTTGATGATATCGGCAAAAGCCTGCCGCGGCGCGCTTTTGGCCTCGCAGCCCGCCACGTCCAGCCGCTGCTGGACATCCGCCGTGGCCAGGGCAGCTTCAAGGGCCTTGCTGATGCGCTCCACGATCGGCTCCGGCGTGCCTTTCGGCAGCACGACGCCGAACCAGGGCGTCACCTGGGCCTCGGCAAAGCCCTGCTCGGCCATGGTCGGCACGTCGGGGAAGTATTTGGTGCGGCGGTCATTGATGGTGCCGATGATCCGGATCGAGCCGGACTGCACCTGCGCCAGCGCCTGGTTGGCGGACAGGAAGGTCGTGGAAATCAGCCCGCTGGTGATGTCAGGCACCATCTGCGGATAGCCGCGATAGCCGATCCCGGCGACGTCGATCCCCGCCAGCCGCTTGAACAGCTCGAAACCGAGATGCCCGGTCGAGCCCTTGCCGGGATGGCTGTAGTTAAGCGCGCCCGGCTTTTCCTTGGCGAGTGCGACAAATTCGGCGACTGTCTTCACCGGCAAGGTCGACGGCACGATGAAAAAGTTGGGCGCGACGCAGACCTGCCCGACCGGAATGAAATCGCGCACCGGGTCCCAGCGCAGCGTCGCGTACAATGAAGGGCTCGCGGTAAAGAACGTCGTCACCAGCAGCCACGTGTAGCCGTCGGGCGCGGAGCGCGCGACTTCCTCGGCCGCGATCGAGCCGTTGGCGCCGGACTTGGATTCGACGACGATCGTGCCCTTCCACTGCTCTTGCATGTTTTGCGCAATGATGCGCGCGAACACGTCGGTGACGCTGCCTGGCGAATAGGGAATGACGATGCGGATCGGCCGGGTCGGAAAACTCTCCTGCGCCTGTCCAGCGCCTGACATAGCCAGCACCAGAAATAGCGCCGCCGCCATCGCGCCCATATGCCGAAATCTCATCGCCAATGCCCTGCCCTGACCGTCTCTCTGCTGCGCTCATGTGCAACCGGATTCACGGGCAAGATGCCGTTAATCGACCGGTCCAGCAAGACCACGCGTTTCTCGCCACGCGAACCCGGACTGCTACCGCTCCGTGCTTGCGGGGTGGGATTAACTCGATGCGGGTGCTGTGACCTTTCGCGCCGGGATCGTCATCGCGGCGACGCCGATGACAACGCAGGCAAGCCCGATCCATGCGGTCGCGCTCGGCCGCTCGCCGAGGAACACGACGCCGAGCCCGACGCCGATCGGCACCCGCAGATAGGCCTGCGCCGTGGTGCCGACCGAGCCCAGCGTCTGGATCAGGCGGAAATAGATCGCGAAGGCGAATGCGGTGGAGAACACCGCCAGCCCCAGTAGCGCCAGCAACGAATTGGTCGACGGCGTCAGCGTCCACGGCTGCTCGAACACAAGACTCAGCGGGATCAGGATCGCCGCGCCGCAGATCAGCGAACCCGCGGCCGGCGCCATCGAGTCGAGGCCCTTGAAGCTGCGGCCGAAGATCGCAGCACCCGCATAGCAGATCGCGGCCAGCAGCGTCACGATCTGCGCCGTCAACTGCTCGCCGAAACCGGCCAGCGCCTGCATGCCGACAATGAGACAGATGCCGACCATCCCGGCGACGACGCCGATCAGCTTTCGCGATGTCAGCGCTTCGTGGCGGGTAACGAGGAGCGTCAGGAAGAACGTGAAGATCGGCGCGTTCGAGTTGAGGATGGTAGCGAGGCCTGCATCGATCGTGCGCTCGCCCCAGGCGACCATGGTCCAGGGGATGACGCTGTTCATACCGGCCTGAAACAGGAAGCGCCGCCAGGTCGCGGCATCGGTCGGCATTTTCACGCCACGCGCGCGCATGATGACGAGCAGCAGCAGGCCCGCAATCGCGGTGCGGCCCGCGATCAGGGTGATCGGCGGGATGGTGGCGACCCCGATCCGGATGAAGGTGTAGGACGCGCCCCACAGCGTCGCCAGCACCACCAACAACGCGAGTTCGGTGGTGAGGTTGGGGTGGTGTTGATCGGCCTCTGTCATGTCGGGGAATTTACACGGCGAGAGGGCTGAAATAGTTCGGTGCGTGTCGAAGTGTGGTGGATCAATTTGAACATCATCCCAGCGTAACGGCTTCGCCGTTATCGCGGGAGGAGCGAGCCGAAGGCGAGCCTCGAAGGATGGCAGCCCGCGGCCCATCCTTCGAGGCGCGCAAGTGCGCGCACCTCAGGATGACGCCGTCAACCGAGCGCGCCGACCTCGAACACGTCGCCGTCGTAGCCGGCTTCGAGCGGAATCCGGAGCTGACGACCGCCGTCGTTCTTGGTCATGACCGGCATCACGCTGACCACCGATTTGCCTCTGGAGTCATCGAGCGCCGCCTTCACGGCCGCCTGTTTGCCGAGCTTGATCAGGTTGCGCGTGGTCGGGAACGGCAGCTTGAATCGGCCGCTCTCGCCGCCTTCCAGCGCCTCGCGCGGCGAGACCCAGATCGAGTCGGTGGATTCCTTGCCGTCATGGGCGCCGACCTGCTCGGGCGGTGCGGCGGCAAGGAAGAACCAGGTGTCGAAACGCTTGGGCATGCCCTCCGGCGTGATCCAGTGCGCATAGGGCACGAGTTCGTCGAGCGCCAGTACCATGCCGTTGTCGGTCAACACCTTGAGGAAGGTGATCTTGCTGTCGCACAAATCAGCGCGGTGCGCGGCTTCGATCGCACTCGCCGTTTTGGCATCGACCAGCGCCTTCGATCCCTTCGGCCGCGCCAGCAGGATGCCGCTCTCCTCGAAGGTCTCACGGATCGCAGCGATGCGAAAACTCAGCGTCGCTTCATCGAGCCCCTCGCCGCCCGAATGCAACGAGGGCGAGGCGATGATTTCCTTGTCGCCCTTGTCGACGCTGCCGCCGGGAAACACCAGCGCGCCGGAATTGAAATCGATCTCGTAATGGCGAACCATCATGAAGACTTCGATTTCCTTTTTTGCCGCGGCATCGCGCAGCAACAGGATGGTGGACGCAGGACGCGGGGCGACGATCTCGGCCATAACTTGTTCCTTGGTCCTAGCCAGCCGCGCTGGATTGCGGCTGCAGGTTGGCGCGGCGATCGACGCGCGCCACCCGCGACAGCAGATAGTCGACTTCGGCTTTCGCGGTGGCCGTGATGGTCGCGCCCGGCTTGCGCTGCGCGCTGGACGCAATGACGCCGCGCTTCTGCAGCACGTATTTGCGCACCGCGAGGCCCGCGCCGGGCTGCTGCTCGTAACGGATCAGCGGCAGATGGGCGTCGAACAGGTCATGCGCGGCATCGCGCTTGCCCGCCTTCGACAGCTTGACGATATCGATCAAGAGTTCCGGGAAGGCGTAGCCGGTCATGGCGCCGTCGGCGCCGCGCTCCATTTCGAAATCGAGGAACAGTCCGCCATTGCCGACGAGAATGGACATCGGCTTCAGCGAGCCGTCCTTCTGGTAACCGCGCAGCGTCGAGATCTTTTCCAGGCCCGGCCAGTCCTCGTGCTTGAGCATCACGCAGGACTGTGAGTCCATCACGATCTTGCGGATTACGGCGGGCGTGAACACGACGTTCAGGGTCAGCGGGTAGTCCTGCAGCACCCACGGGATATCGTCGCCGATAGCTTCCTGGGCCTGCTTGAAATAGCCGGTGATCTGGTCGTCGGTGCGCAAATGCGGCGGTGGCGCGATCATGACGCCGGCGGCGCCCGCATCCATCGAGGCTTTCGCCAGCAAGCGCATGGTGGCAAATCCCGGCGACGAGACGCCGACGATGATCTGCATGTTCCTGGCGCGCTTGACGAAGCGAACCGCCACCTGCTCGGCCTCGGCCGCGTCCAGCTTCGGCGCCTCGCCCAAAATGCCGAGCACGGTGACGCCGTCGCAGCCGACTTCGGCGTAGAAGTCGGTCAGCCGGTCGATCGATTTTTCGTCGATGCGGCCGTCGTCGTGGAACGGCGTCGGTGCGATCGCAAAGGTGCCTGCGGCCTGGGCGGTGAGCTTCATGGGTGTCTCCGGTGTCTCGTTCGTCATTCCGGGGCGCCTCGAAGAGGCGAACCCGGAATCTCGAGATTCCGGGTCTGGTCCTTCGGACCATCCCGGAATGACGTTTACTCCTAGAACCGCCGCGCGCCCATCTTGATCTGCTCCTCGGAGAAGAAGATCTCCTTGGCATGGGTGACGACGTCCTGCGCCTTCCAAGCCTCGCCCGGGGGCTTCCAGCCTTCCATTTCCATCATCCGCATCTCGCGGACGCCGCGGGGGCCGGAGACGCCGAGCGTCTTGCCGGTCTGGTCGCCCGACAATTCGCTGACCATGTAGAGCACGGCCGGCGCGATGCCGTCCGGGCCCAGCGCCGCCTTGGGGTTCTCGATATAGCGCGGCAGGTCGGCGGTCATGCGGGTCAGCGCGCCCGGGGCCAGCGTCCAGATCCGGATGTTGTATTTGCGGCCTTCGATCGCCAGCACGTTCGACAGTCCCCAGATACCGCCCTTGGCGGCGCCGTAGTTGGTCTGGCCGAAATTGCCGATCAGGCCCGAAGTCGAGGAGGTGTTGACGATGACGCCGCCACCGTTCTCGCGCATCCATTTGAACACCGGCTGGGTGCAGCAATAGGTTCCCTTGAGGTGAACCCGGAGCACCTTGTCCCAGTTTTCTTCCTTGGACTTTGAGAACGTCTCGTCGAGCAGGATGCCGGCGTTGTTGACCAGGATGTCGGCGCGGCCAAAATTCTTGATCGCGTCGTCGAACACCGATTTGCCGCCGTCGATGGTCGAGATGTCGGAGCCGTTGGCGACCGCGCGGCCGCCTTCAGCCTTGATCGCATCGACCACCTTCTGCGCCATCGACTTGTCGCCGCCGGAACCGTCGCGCGGGCCGCCGAGGTCGTTGACCACGATCGCCGCGCCCTCGCGCGCGAACAACTTTGCGTAGGCCTCACCCAGCCCGCCGCCCGCACCGGTGATGATCGCAACCTTGCCGTCGAGTAATCCCATGATGTTCTTCTCCTTGTTGGTTGCCGTCATTGCGGGGCGCGAAGCGAACTACGATGTGCAATTGCACATCTGAGAATCTCGAGATTCCGGGTCTGGTCCTTCGGACCCTCCCGGAATGACCGGAATTAGCCCAGCACCGTCCGGCCGCTCTTGATGACGGTGACGTTGCGCGATTTCACTTTGGCTTCGAAGGAAACGACGTTGCCGTCCTTCCACAATTCCATCGTCACGGTCTCGCCGGGATAGACCGGCGAAGAGAACCGCGCCGAGTGCTGCCTGAAGGCGGATGAATCGTAATCGGCATAGGTCTGCAGCACGCCGCGGCAGGTGATGCCGTAGGTGCACATGCCGTGCAGGATCGGCGCCGGAAAGCCGGCCTTCTTGGCGAAGCCGGGATCCGAATGCAGCGGGTTGCGATCGCCGCAAAGGCGATAGACCAGCGCCTGGTCCGGCCGCGTCGTGATGTCGACGATCTTGTCGGGCGCGCGGGTCGGCACCTTGTGCGGTTCAGGCTGGCCTTCGGAAGGCCCGCCAAAGCCGCCGTCGCCGCGGGCGAAACGCGAGGCAACGAGGGTCGCCAGTTTCTCACCCTTCTCGTCTTTCAGCACGGTCTGGTGGCGAATGACGGCGCCCTTGTCCTTGCCCTTGTCGAACACGTCGAGCACGGTGGAGTCGGCGGTGATGTGCGCGGCGGTCGCGAACGGCTTGTGAAAGGTGATGTCGCGCTCGCCGTCCACCACCATCACGCGGTTGAGATTCATTTCGCCGGGGCCGGCGCCCCAGGCGGCGACGGACGCAAAGGTCGGCACCACCTTGAGTGGGCGCGGCGTCGCGACGGCTTCGTTGACGAAGGCCAGTTCCTTCTCGTCCATGGGGTCGGCGCCCATCCCGATGCCGTAGGCGTAGAGCATCACCTCGCGGTCGGTATAGGCGTATTTCTGGCCGAGACTCTTCAGGGCCATCAGCTCATCGTACTTGATCGGCATGTTGTTCTCTCCCGAATGTCTTTTTTTGTGGTGCCGGTCGTAACGCCCTCTCCCCTTGTGGGAGAGGGCATCACCGAAGCCGGCACCAAACTCAGCTTGGGTGAGGGGTTGGCTCAACGGATAGATATCTCTCCGCGGATAGAACCCCTCATCCGGCAGCCTTCGGCTGCCACCTTCTCCCACAAGGGGAGAAGGGAAGAATTGAGCTACGCCGGCGTAAAGAACGGCAGCGGCGCGCCGTCGGTCGGCTTGAACACCACTTTCACCTTCTGGCCGATCTTGAGCTTGTCCAACTCGCAGTCGACGATGTTGGTCTGCAGCGACGGACCTTCCTTCAGGGTGACGTAAGCGATCGCGAACGGCCCGGTGGCGGATTTGCGCATCAGGCTGAAGGTGTAGATCGTGGCCTCGCCAGAACTCTCTTCCCACACCGTCTTGTCGGAGAAACAGAACGGGCAGATCGAACGCGGGAAGTAATGCGGCTCGCCGCAGGCGGTGCAGCGCTTGAACAGAAGCTTGCCCTGCTTGGCGGCGTCCCAGAACTGGGTGGTTTCAGGATTGCCTTGCGGCGTCGGGTATTTCTTGGCGTCGGCCATTATGCGCGCTCCAGAATGCAGGTTGAGGCGGCATGGCGCACGCCGAGAAGACCACCGGTGCCGTGGGCAATGGCGAGATCGCAGTTCGGTACTTGAACCTTTGGATGCGCTTCGCCACGAAGCTGGCGCACCGCCTCCAAAATTTTTGTCATGCCGCCGCGATTGACGGGATGGTTGCTGCAGAGGCCGCCGCCGTCGGTGTTGAACGGCAGTTTGCCGACGCCCGAGATCAGGTTGCCGTCAGCGACGAACTTGCCGCCCTCGCCTTTCTTGCAGAAGCCGAGGTCCTCGAGTTGCATCAGCACCGTGATGGTGAAGCTGTCATAGATCGAGGCGTATTTGATATCCTTGGGCGTCACGCCGGCTTCCTCGAACGCGCGCGGGCCGGACCAGACGCCGGCGGAGTAAGTGAGATCGAGATCCTTGCCGCCGCGCGGACCCTTCATCGCCTCGCCGTGGCCGATCAGGCGCACCAGCGGCTTCTTCAAGCTCTTGGCGATTTCGGGCGTGGTCACGATCAACGCGCCGCCGCCGTCGGTGACAACGCAGCAATCCATCCGATGCAGCGGATCGGAGATCATCGGCGAGTTCAGGACGTCCTCGACGGTGACGACTTCCTTCAGCATCGCGTGCGGGTTGTACTGGGCGTGATGCGAGGCCGCGACCTTGATCCAGGCGAGCTGTTCGCTGGTGGTGCCGTAGTCGTGCATATGGCGCATGGCACACATGCCGTAGGCATTGTGGGTGCTCGCCCCGTAGGCTGCCTCGAAATCGACCTCGGCGCCGGCCGCGCGCGGCGGCATCGGACCGGTGCGCGGCTTGCCGGCCAGCGTGATCAGCGCGATCGAGCACTTGCCGGCGGCGATCGCTTCGGCGGCATGGCCGAGGTGGATCAAATAGGAACAACCGCCGGTATCGGTGGAATCCATGTGGCGGACCTTGAGGCCGAGGTAATCGACCATCGGCCACAAGCCGCCGGGGGCGTCACCGGCGCAGAAATAGCCGTCAATGTCGGCTTTGGTCAGCCCGGCGTCTTCGATCGCGCCCTTGGCGACCTCGGCGTGCAGCTGTGCTGTGGATTTATCGGGTGCGTGCCGGGTGGGATGTTCATAGATTCCGGCAATGTAGGCTTTGCCCTTGATGGTCAAATCGTTCTCCGCTGGCGTTTCTTGTTCCAGCCATTTTTCTGGCCTGTCGGGGCGGCCTTGGCAAGCGCGGAAATATTCCGTCAGGCGAGACTGGCACGGGACCGCGTTCTCGCAGCGCTGATCGCCCGAAGTTTTGCGTTTCGTTGGCCCTCTTCGCAAACAGAGGGCGCAGGGAAGACCGGGTGCGCGCCGCACCCGCGGTCTCGCGTGCAATAGATGCATCATAGTGCGCACACGAGCATACAGGTTTGGCGGAGAGCCCCCGGCCTTCCCTGCGCAATGGCTTTACGGTTTATACGTGGTCGTCCTGGTGACCGGCTTTGTTGCCACCATCGCCGACTGAAGCTTTCGCTCTCGTCAACTTGACGCCAGCACCGGGGCGTCGGACCCTCACGATTTCGCCGTACGCAACAGCAGCGCTCGTCTTTCGCGCCATCGCGTCCACCGCATCCCATCCCGCGCTTTTGACGATCGCGAAACGCCCTCCGAGTGGAACGGGACGACGGCGGTAATAATGCTGATTTGGGATGAAAGTCAAACAAATTTCGGAATATCAGAATTTGCGTGTGCTCCGCTCACCGAATATCCGGCGGTCGCGAGCATGCCGAACGGCGGTGTCGACCTGCGACGCCGCCGTTCATTGTACCCGTGAGCGAGGGCTGCAGCGGGCCCGATCAGTCCGCGAATGGACCGCTCCTGCATTTGGAATACTGCTGATCGCATTTCTGCATGCATTTCGTTCCGGTGCATCTGGAGTTGTTGCAGCTCACCCACTTCCTGTCGCACATCGACGCCCGGGCCGACGCTGGCGCGGTGTATGAGGTGGACAACAGAACGGCGCTGCAGGTGAAGAAGATCAGAGTACGCGATCGGGTATTGAGGGCTTTGGTCGAGACGATATTCATAATTCCGGCTCCTGCGCGGATCAAACGCGTTTCGAATTCGGTTCTTGTCGGTGGTGCGCCGCCGTCAGCCCTTGGACAGATAGGATATCGTGCCGGCCACATCGGAATCGTCGATGAGCTGGAACCGGCTGTTGCTGCCGCTTCGGCGTGCCGCGAGATGCGGCGCATAATCAGGGTCGGCGATGAAGTCGTGCGCCTGCTTTGCAGAGGGAAACGCCATGATCGCGATGAGGGAGGTGTCCATGGTGACGCCCTCCAGGGTGGTCACGTTGCCGCTCCGCGCCAGATACTTGCCGCCGTGCTTATGCACGATGTCGTGGACGGACGCCGCATATTTCGGCACCCACTTGTCGTCGGTGATTTTGATGTCGGCGATCAAGAACGCAGTCATGCGATGATTCTCCTTTTCGATGTGAGCCTTCCGATGTGGAGGCCTCACTTCGATTTGGCAGGGGAATGCCGCGCCAGGCCAGTTCAGGAAGTGAATCGGGGCCGGTACAGAGTCTGTACCGATGGCGACGATCGGAGCCCGGCGACCGATGGAGCTTTCAGCAACTGCGCCGGCGTGTCGCAGCCTCAGCTCGCAAGCTTTCTCTCTTTCGCGAACGGACTGAGACCCAGCCAGGTCTGCATCGCAGAAGCGAGATGCCGGTCACCGGTCAGCAACATCCGCTTGCTGCTCACCGCGGCTCGAACGGAATCGAGCCCCATCCAGATCGCCGTCATGCTGCGCAGATCGACCGACACGTAGAGATCGACATCGAATCCGGGGTCCACCGAACAGAGGTCCACGCCATCCTGGGGATCGACGATCAACCACCACGAACGTTGCGCCGCGGCAAGTTCGGGGTAAACGAACTGCACGACATTCCGCGCTTTCGGCATCGGCGTCGTATTCAGGTTCCGCCGCATGTCCCACATCAGGAGTTGAACGTCGAGGTGCTGAAGCGACAGATCCGCTTCGATGCGTCGCTGGCCCCAGATACCGAACGCCTCGACGATCGGACCGAGCTCGCGCCCGGACGCGGTAAGCCGATACTCGAAGACGCCGGGCTCCGAAGCTGAGGCTTCGCGCGCGAGGATTCCGGCGACCTCGAGATCCTTGAGGCGTTGCGAGAGCAATGCCGGCGACATTCGCGGCACACCGCGGCGCAATTCGTTGAAGCGGGTCGAGCCGGCGACGAGTTCGCGCAGCAAGACGACGGTCCAGCGCGTGCACAGTACTTCTGCGGCCATCGCGACCGGACAGAACTGCTTGTAGCTGCCGATGGTCATATGCTGCTCCTCCGGGTCTGAACGACGCCGGAACCCTAATAAAAAAGGAGCAGGAGTTCTAGTTCAGTTTCTGTACCGGCATGGATTCATTCCCTGAACTGGCTGGACACGGCGTCGCCCGGTAGTTCGTCGTCCTGCGGGCTCCGCTCGCCTGAACCCGCTCTCCCGTATCGTCGCATACGCCGGAACGCAGAGACGTCCACAAAACCGAACAAGTCAGGAAATTCCATGAAATCGTATTCCAGCAAGCAACTCGCGCCGCGCGCATGCGTGACCGCAATCGGCGCGGTCGTTCTCATGAGCTTCGGCGTTGCCGCTGCCCCCGCCGCCAAAATCTCGCGCAGTGCCGACGTGAAGGCGTCTGCCGCCGCCGTCTGGTCGATGATCGGACCGTTCTGCGCGATCAAGGACTGGTTGCCGCCGGTCGGCGAATGCGTCGAGGACGGCAAGACGCCGCCGACACGCGTTCTCGTGACAAAAGACGGCAAGGCCGCCTTCGTGGAGAAGCAAACCGCGCGGAACGACGCCGAGCGCAGCTATTCCTATGCCTTCCTGTCCAGCCCGCTGCCGATCACGAACTACACCTCGACCATCAAGGTGACCGCCAACAGCGACGGAACGTCGACCATCACCTGGAGCGGCACCTACATTGCGGATCAAGGCAAGGAGAAAGCCGCCAGCGAGGCGCTGAACGGCGTCTATGAAGCCGGCCTGGCCGAGATCAAGGTCAAGCTCGCTAAATAACCCGGCAACTTCAGCCAACGGCGACAGGAGCATGGTGGCCGGCCGCGAACCAATTTCGCGGCCGGCCATGTCTTGCGATCGAATCTTGCGATCGAAGATCGAACAAAATGCATCAAACGGACGACAGACCCGACCATGGCGGCGCAGTCAGCCGTGGAGCATCGAAGCGGGCAAAGCCTTTGTCATCGGAAAACCCGAACTCGTTCCAAATCCACCCACCGGCGGCCCATTTTCGACGTAACCGCTCGACAGATAAAACCGCCGCGCAGTCGCGGTGCTCGTCAAGTTGCAAATACGATTTCCTCGCGTCGGTTCCGGGTACCCCGCAAGGCAGTAACCAGGTCAGACAACCGTTTGCCCAGGCCCAACCGGCTTCAAAATCGCCGGTTCACGTCTTGAAGGATGGCCGAGGGTGATACCGGGGCCTCGTGGTTCGAGACGGCGCCAAGGCGCCTCCTCACCGTGAGGATCACTCCGCCGCGATCTGGCGTGGCGCCGGCGGCGGGTTGACGAGGTCGGCGGCCAGTTGCGCGTAGCGCACCTTGGCGTCCTGCACCGCTTTCTCCTTCACCGGGCCATAGCCGCGGATGCGATCGGGCAACGACAGCAGTTCGATCGCAGTGTCGAGATTGACGGGCGACAGCAGGCCCAGCACGGTGGCGACGTCCTTTTCATAGCTCGCGATCAGGTCGCGCTCGAGCCTCCGGTCCGGGCTGTAGGCGAAGACGTCGAACGGCGTGCCGCGCAGCACCTTCAGCTTCGCGAGTATCCTGAACAGCGGCAACATCCAGGCGCCGAACGCGCGCTTGCCCGGTCGTCCCAACGCATCGGTCTTGCCCGCGAGCATGGGCGCCGCAAGGTTGAACGAGAATTTAAAGTCGCCTTCGAACTGGTCGCGGAGCTGCTTTTCGAAGCGTCCGTCGGTGAACAGCCGCGCCACTTCGTACTCGTCCTTGTAGGCCAGCAGTTTTGCGTAGTTGATCGCGACCGCGCGCGGCAATTCGTCGCCGAAACCGCCGTTCGAGGCGGCGTTGCGCACCTGCGTCACCGCGTTGCGATAGCGGTCGGCAAGCTTTGCGTCCTGATACCCGGTCAACAGCGCGCTGCGGTGCGCGATGATTTCGTCCAGCGACATCGCGTCCAGCGTCTTCGGCGCAATGGTTTCGTCCTGGTCCTTCATCATGGCGGCAAGCCGCGCCGGATCGTGCGCCGCGAGACGGCCGAGCTGGAACGCCTGGCTGTTCATCTTGACCGCAACGCCGTTGACTTCGATGGCCTGCTCGATCGCCTTCGCCGACAGCGGCAGCAGACCGCGCTGATAGGCAAAGCCCATCATCATCATGTTGGTGGCAATGGAGTCGCCGAGCAGCACTTCGGCGGGCTTGGTGAAGTCGAAGAACGACGAGTCCTTACGCAGCGCGGTTTCCAGGACGTTGTTGACCTTGCGGCTCTGGAAATTGAAGTCGCGGTTGAGGATGAAGTCCGCGATCGGAATCAGGTGGGTGTTGATGATCCCGGTGGTGCGGCCGGATTCGCAAAGCGTGATGGTTTCCTTGGCCACCGCCACCACCTCGTCGGCGGCGAGCACGAGATCGGCGGTGCCGGTGACGATGCGCGAACAGGTAACGTCGGCGGTATGTTCGGACAGCCGGACATGGCTCAGCACCGCGCCGCCCTTTTGCGCGAGGCCGGACATGTCGAGGATCATGCTGGCCTTGCCCTCGATGTGGGCGGCCATGCCGAGCAGCGCAC
Organism: Hyphomicrobiales bacterium; assembly: GCA_038244925.1. Lineage (GTDB taxonomy): Bacteria > Pseudomonadota > Alphaproteobacteria > Rhizobiales > Xanthobacteraceae > Bradyrhizobium. The sequence goes on from JBBRSX010000051.1 coordinate 31,747, forward strand.
CGATCGTCAGCACGCCGGTGCCGCCGACGCCGCCGACCGCGACGTTATAGGGCCGCTCCAGCGTCGGGCGCGACGCCGGCTCCGGCAGTTCGCCGATATCGCCGAGCCCCACCGGTACGCGACGGCGCATCTTGCCGCCGTCGATGGTGACGAAGGACGGGCAAAAGCCCTTTACGCAGGAATAGTCCTTGTTGCAGGTCGACTGGTTGATGGCGCGCTTGCGCCCCATCTCGGTTTCCAGCGGCTCGACCGAGATGCAGTTCGACTGAACCGAGCAATCGCCGCAGCCTTCGCAGACCGCCGGATTGATCATGACACGGCGCGCCGGATCCTCCAGCAGGCCGCGCTTGCGGCGGCGGCGTTTTTCGGCGGCACAGGTCTGCACGAACACGATGGCCGAGGCACCCTTCACCTGGCGCAGCGTCTTCTGCACGGTGTCGAGGTCGTCGCGATGCGCGACCTTGACACCGGGCGCGATATTCGAGGCCGGATAGGCCTCGGGGGTTTCCGAGACCAGGTAGATGTCGCGGATGCCTTCTGAGTGAAGCTGGAAGGTGATCTGCTGCGGCGACAACTCGCCGTCGACATGCTGGCCGCCGGTCATTGCGGTCGCGTCATTGTAGAGGATCTTGTAGGTGATGTTGGCGCCCGAGGCGACCGCCTGGCGGATCGCAAGGCTGCCGGAGTGGAAATACGTGCCGTCGCCGAGATTGGCGAACACGTGCTCCTCCTTGGTGAAGGGTGCTACGCCGACCCAAGGCACGCCCTCGCCGCCCATATGGGTGAAGGTCTCGGTCGAGCGGTCCATCCACAGCGCCATGAAGTGACAGCCGATGCCGGCAAAGGCGCGGCTGCCTTCAGGGACCTTGGTCGAGGTATTGTGCGGACAGCGCGAGCAGAAATACGGCGTGCGGGTGATCGGCGCCACCGCCTGCATCTGCGTCGCCTGGCGGCCGTTGAACCAGTCGGCCTTGGCGCGAAGCATCGCGGCGATTTCGGGGTTGAGATTAAGCCGAAGCAGGCGCTCGGTCAGCGAACTTGCCAGCGACGCCACGCTCAACTCTTCCGCGAACGGAAGGAAGCGCTTGTCGTGGTCGTCCATCTTGCCGATGATGCGCGGGCGGACGTCGTCGCGCCAGTTGAACAGTTCCTGCTTGACCTGATTTTCGACGATCTCGCGGCGCTCTTCGATGATGAAGATTTCCTCGAGGCCGACGGCGAATTCGCGCACGCCTTGCGGCTCCAGCGGCCAGGGCATGCCGATCTTGTAAAGCCGAAGCCCGATCTTGGCGGCGACCTCCGGCGTGATGCCGAGTTCGCGCAGCGCCTGACGGATATCCTCGTAGCTCTTGCCTGACGCCATGATGCCGTAGCGGGCATTCGGCGAATCCATGGTGATGCGGTTGACCTTGTTGGCGCGGGCAAAGGCGATCGCGGCATAGCCCTTGTAGTCCTGCAGGCGCTTGTCCTGCGCAAAACGGTCGTCGGGCCAGCGCAGGTTGAGTCCATCCGGCGGCATCTCGAAATCGGTCGGGATGACAAAGGGCGTCATCTCATCGGTGAGGTCGATCTCGGCGGTAGTCTCCACCGTCTCCGTGATCACCTTCATGCCAACCCAGCAGCCGGAGTAGCGCGACATCGCGATACCCAAGAGGCCCATCTCGATCATTTCGTGGATGCTGGAGGGATAGAGATACGGCATCAGCGCCGACATGAAGGCATGGTCGGACTGATGCGGCACCGTGGAGGATTTGGCGCCGTGGTCGTCGCCGGCCAGAACCAGCACACCGCCGTTTTTCGCAGAACCCGCAGCGTTGCCGTGGCGGAAGACGTCGCCGCAGCGGTCGACGCCGGGGCCCTTGCCGTACCAGATACCGACCACGCCATCATAATTGGCGCCGGGCGAAAGGTTGAGCTGCTGCGAACCCCACACCGCTGTGGCCGCGAGGTCTTCGTTCACGCCGGGCTGGAACTTGATGTTGTACTGCTCGAGATGCTTGCGGGCGGCGAACAGCTGCTGGTCATAGCCGCCGAGCGGCGAGCCGCGATAGCCGGAAATGAAGCCCGCGGTATTGAGCCCCGCGGCGCGGTCGCGTCGGATTTGCGCCATCGGCAGGCGGACCAGCGCCTGAATGCCGGTCAAAAAGACGTGGCCGGAGCCTTGGGTGTATTTCTGATCGAGACTGATCGGACCTTGGTTGATTCCCATTATGCCCTCTTTGCCACCCTCGGAAGTGCTCGTTGCGACGACACTTTTAGCTAGTCATCTGAGCTTGTTAGAACCAGTCTATGTCGGATTTTCCGTATCCCGCACTACAAATCTGGACCATTGGACGCAGCCTTCAAAGATCGCAATTTCGTACCCGGAATAACGCCATCCTTTTACGGTTTATGTCGTTCGGGAGCCCCGGCGCGAAACAGCATGACATCCCCGCTTTGCCGGCTTTCGCGCTATAACGCCCGAAGAGGTCTTTTGGTGCAGGAACGACATCGGACAATGCGGGCGATTCTGCTGGGATTGCTGTTGTGCACTGCGTTCGCGTCCGGCGAATGCTTCGCCGACGCCAAGGCTGACATCGCCGCCGAGGAGATCGCGCACGGCAAGGCGCTGATCGAGGCCGGCGACTGCGCCGGCTGTCACACCGTGGATGCGGCCAAACCGTTCGCCGGGGGAAAGCGGATCGACACGCCGTTCGGCGGCATCTATTCGCCCAATCTGACGCCGGACCGCGATACCGGCCTCGGCAGCTGGAGCGACGACGACTTCTACCGCGCGCTGCGCTTCGGCGTGGCGCCCGACGGTTCGCGCTACTACCCGGCCTTCCCCTATCCGAATTTCACCAAGCTTACCCGCCCCGACATTCTGGCAATCCGGGCCTATCTGGCGACGCTGACGCCGGTGAAGAACTCAGCTCCGCCGCCGGAGCTGCGCTGGCCGCTGAACTACCGCGTGCTGATGCGCGGCTGGAATTGGCTGTTCTTCAAGCCCGGCATCCTGATGCCCGACCAGCAGAAGAGCGCGGACTGGAATCGCGGCCGCTATCTGGTCGAAGGCGCCGGCCATTGCGGCGCCTGCCATACGCCGAAGAATGTTTTTGGCGCCGACAAACGTAGCCAGGCGTTTGCCGGCGGATTGGTGCAAGGCATGTTCGCGCCACGGCTCGATGCCGCCGAACGCAGCGGCCTGAAGTCGTGGAGCGTGGAAGACATTGCCGAATATCTGCAGAGCGGCCGCAACGGCCGCAGCCATGCCGGCGAACTGATGTCGGAGGTCGTCGTCAATTCCACTTCAAGGATGAGCGACGCGGATGTCCGGGCCATCGCGGTGTACCTGAAGAGTTTGCCCGGTGGCGCGGCTGAGCCTGCGGTAAGCGCGCCGCCACCGGCGGCGATGGCGGACGGCGAGAAACTGTACAAAAGCGCCTGCATCGCCTGCCATGAGATCGACGGCTCCGGCGCGCCGCGGATCTATCCGCCGCTGCCCAAGAACGCCAACCTGCAGTCGACCGATGCTTCGAGCACGATCCGCGTCATTCTCGACGGCGCGCAGAGCGTGACGACGCCGCGCGCACCCAACAAGGGATCGATGCCGGCCTATGCAGCGAAGATGACCGATCAGGAGATCGCCGACGTCGCGACCTATATCCGCAATGCCTGGGGCAATGCGGCGCCGGTGGTGACGGCGGAACAGGTCGCGAAGGCGCGCAAGATAAAATAGGCCGCGAAATAGTTCAGCGCTTGTCCTCGCTGAACACGAATTTCGGCATTTCCCATTTGAAGCGGATCGCCAGCAGACGCAGTGTCAGGCCGAAGGCGAAGGTCAGCGCGGTCCAGATTTCGTGGTTGAGGTTGAACCCGAAGGTGGTGGTGTAGAACAGCCCGGTGACGACGGCGACGCTGGCGTAGAGTTCTGAGCGAAACAGCAGCGGCACGTCGTTGCAGAGGATGTCGCGCAGAACGCCGCCGGCGCAGCCCGTGATCATCCCCGCCACGATGACGATCGTCAGCGACGCGCCGACCTGCATCGCGACGTCGCAGCCGGCGATGGTGAACACCACAAGCCCGATCGCATCGAGCACCAGGAATGCCAGATTGAGCCGGTGCACCAGCTGCGCGATCAAAATGGTCGCGAACGCCGCGACC